>NZ_JAWHOP010000006.1:29041-323519 GCF_032586995.1 Pseudomonas syringae group sp. J248-6
CCGAAGGTCGTCGGTTCAAATCCGGCTCCCGCAACCAAACATCAAAAAAGGCTACTCGAAAGAGTGGCCTTTTTTGTGCTTGCGTTAAAAGTACTGTCTCATGCCCTGCCACTGACAACCCGGTATCCCAGTCTTATCAGCGCTTCCACACTGAGGCGTAAAAAAGGCAGCATCATTGGCACAGGCGCACAATCTGCTACTCATTTGCCTGCTTTCAAGATTAAGGGTTGACACTTCAGCGTTCGGCTGTAGAATGCCGCCACACAGACGCGGGATGGAGCAGTCTGGTAGCTCGTCGGGCTCATAACCCGAAGGTCGTCGGTTCAAATCCGGCTCCCGCAACCAAACATCAAAAAAGGCTACTCGAAAGAGTGGCCTTTTTTGTTTCCGGTGAAAAAACATTTCAGGCGACCGCTAACTGCCTGAGAAAAAAGACTATTTTCCAAGCCCTTTGAAACCCTATCATCACATCTGTAACGTAATGCTTTCATTGACGACAGTTTTTGCATGCGCTGCCGATAGGTGTTACTAAGCTGAATCACGACTGAACCTCGGCTGAACAGCATCGCCTGGCCGGATTCGCTATTCGCTCGTTAGACGTTGACGCGCTAACATCCTGAAATATTTTCTGCGTAGGGATTGGTAACTTGGCTGCATACCTCCATCCTGTCGCGCACGATCCAAGGAGTGATTGATGCGCGACAACATGTCCGATTCCAATGAAACCGTTGATGCAGAGCAACCCGGCAGCCCACCACGCCAGAACTGGCGGGAGCTGCTAAGCAAATACCGGCAGCCTATCGGGCTGGCGGTGATGCTGCTGTTGTTCAGCCTGGCCCTTATTGCCTGCCGCCACATGCTGGTCGAAATGGACTGGTATGCGCTGCACGACTCACTGTTCGCAGTGCCCCTGCCCGCTCTGGGCGGTGCGCTGCTCGCGGCAATCGTCGGCTATATCATCCTGATGGGCTATGAACTGTCCGCCAGTCGCTATGCCAATGTCGATCTGCCGATCAAGACGCTGCTTCTCGGCGGCTTCACCTCGTTTGCAATCGGCAATGCGGTCGGCCTGTCGATGCTGTCCGGTGGCTCGGTACGCTACAGGCTTTATTCACGCCATGGCGTAGGCGCAATCGAAATTGCCCGCATGACCGTGTTCGCCAGCCTGTCACTGGGCTGTGCGTTGCCGCCCCTGGCGGCACTGGCCACGCTCAGCAACCTGTCCGGCGCGTCACTGGCGCTCAAGCTTCCAGTAGACGTACTGGCCGTCGTTGCCACGGCGGTACTGGTGGGCAGCCTGCTGCTGGCGGTCTTCGTCTACCGTCGCCGCCTGCCGGAACAGGACATCCCGCACAATATTCTGGTTCGCCTAGGTCGTCGTACCTTGCGTCTTCCAGACTTGAAGCTGACGCTGATCCAGCTGGTGATTACCGCGCTGGACGTCGCTGCTGCGGCGATGGTGTTGTACCTGCTGCTGCCGCACGCGCCGCCTCTCGGTGCGTTCATCCTTATTTATCTGCTGGCGCTCGCTGCTGGCGTACTCAGCCACGTGCCTGGCGGCGTCGGCGTGTTCGAGGCCATTCTGCTCGCAGCCTTTGCCAACGAACTGGGTGCCGCCCCGCTCGCCGCTGCGCTGCTACTTTACCGCTTGATCTACGTGATCCTGCCGCTGCTGCTGGCCTGCCTTACCCTGCTGTTTACCGAAGCCCAGCGCCTGCTGCCGACCAAGCAAGCCATGCGCGTTGCCTCGGGGCTGGCGGCACCGATTCTGGCCCTACTGGTTTTCTTGTCGGGGGTGGTGCTGCTCTTCTCTGGTGCCACCCCTGAAATCGATACCCGACTGGAAAACGTCGGCTTCATGATCCCGCATCGGCTGATCGACGCGTCGCACTTCGGGGCCAGTCTGGTGGGCGTGCTGTGCCTGCTGCTCGCTCAGGGCCTGCGCCGTCGACTGTCGGCGGCCTGGATGCTGACCTCTATCCTGCTGCTGGTCGGTGCAGTGCTGTCGATACTCAAGGGCTTCGACTGGGAAGAAGCCAGCATGCTGCTGTTGACCGCCTGCCTGTTGCTGACCTTCCGCCGTTCGTTCTACCGTCCAAGCCGCCTGCTGGAGCTGCCGTTCTCGCCGGTCTACCTGATTGCCAGCATTTGTGTGGTCGGTGCCTCGATCTGGCTGTTGCTGTTCGCCTATCAGGACGTGCCCTACAGTCATCAGTTGTGGTGGCAGTTCACACTGGATGCAGATGCCCCGCGCGGCCTGCGTTCGGCACTGGGCAGCGCAGTGCTGCTGGTGGTGGTTTCGCTGACCTGGTTGCTGCGTACTGCCAGACCAGTCATCAAACTGCCCGACGCGGCAGATCTGGACAAGGCAGCCGAGATCCTCAAAGCATCCAAACAGCCGGATGGCGGCCTGGTGCTGACCGGCGATAAGGCGATCCTGTTCCATCCGGCCGGTAATGCATTCCTGATGTACTCGCATCGCGGCCGCAGTCTGGTTGCGCTTTACGATCCGATTGGCCCGACCCAGCAGCGTGCCGAGCTGATCTGGCAGTTCCGCGACCTGTGCGACGTGCACCATGCGCGCCCGGTGTTCTACCAGGTACGTGCAGAAAACCTGCCGTTCTACATGGACATCGGCCTCACCGCCATCAAGCTGGGTGAAGAGGCGCGCGTCGACCTGCGGCGCTTCGATATCGACGCCAAGGGCAAGGAAATGAAGGACCTGCGTTACACCTGGAACCGAGGTGGCCGCGATGGTCTTTCGCTGGAAATCTACGAACCGGGCCAGGCACCGATCGACGAGCTGAAAGTGATTTCCGACGCTTGGCTGACGGGCAAGAATGTCCGTGAAAAAGGCTTCTCCCTAGGCCGCTTCAGCACCGAGTACCTGAAGTACTTCCGCATTGCCATCGTGCACTTTCAGGGCAAACCGGTCGCGTTTTCCAACCTGCTGGAAACCACCAGCCCGGAACTGGCCAGCCTGGACCTGATGCGCTCTCACCCGGACGCCCCCAAGCTGACCATGGAATTCATGATGGTCGGCCTGATTCTGCATTATAAAGCCCAGGGCTATGCGCGGTTCAGCCTGGGAATGGTGCCTTTGTCCGGCCTGCAGCCACGACGTGGCGCGCCGATCACTCAGCGCCTGGGTTCGATGATCTTTCGTCGTGGCGAACAACTGTACAACTTCCAGGGGCTGCGCCGCTTCAAGGACAAGTTCCAGCCCGATTGGGAACCTCGTTATATGGCCGTGCCTGCCGGACTTGATCCGCTCGTGGCACTGGCTGACACCGCCGCCCTGATTGCGGGCGGCCTGACTGGATTGGTGAAACGCTGATGATTCGACGCTCCTGGCGCCTTTTGCTTGCAGCTCTGGTAATTGTTCTTTTAGTCGTAGCACTGGGAATATGGATCTGGAACCGCCCCGCTCCGCCCGCATCGCTGGAACACTTGAACCTTGACGGTGGCGCGCCGCTGACCAGCGTGACACCGGCCACCAGCATCAAGACCCGCATTGCGCTGGCCGTCACCGCCGAAGAAATGCTCTCCGACAAGCAGTTGCTGGCGATCAGCAAGGACGCTTCGGCACGCATCATTCAGGTGGTACTGCCCAAGGACGATTGCGTCCTGCAACAGAAAACCTTTCAGGAAGCCCTGGCGAAGCTCGACGGCCCTGCAAAGGTTGTTGGAGGCATAGGCCCTGGTGCGACCCTGGCGTGGCGCTGGCTGGCCGAACAGACCGACGACAAGGCGCAGGCCATTTCCGTCGGGTTTGCGCTTGAGCATGTTTCGAATCCGCCGCCTGTTCTGGAGGAAGACGAGAAACCGCCGCAGATCTGCGACGTGCCGCTGCCGCAAAAAGCTCCGCACGGGCACTGGCTGGCCGCCTGGAACGACGCCCCGGATGATCCGAGCGCAGCGTTCGTGCGTGACCAGACCAATGCCGACACCAGCATCAGCGACTACGACATTCCGCTGCCTCAGGTGCTCAACACTGAACTGCGTCACCTGCTGCTCGGCGAGAACGACAGTGGCGGCCTCGGTATCCCGACCGTCGAAGTCCCGGCCAGCCAGCCTTCCGATACCGTGACGCTGTTCATGTCCGGTGACGGCGGCTGGCGCGACCTGGACAAGGTCGTGGCAGGCGACATGGCCAAGATGGGCTATCCGGTGGTGGGCATCGACGTGTTGCGCTACTACTGGGAACACAAGACACCGGAGCAGACCGCTGTCGATCTCACCGACCTGATGAACCACTACCGTCAGAAATGGGGCACCAAGCGCTTCATCCTGGCTGGATACTCGTTCGGCGCGGACGTGATGCCCGCGATCTACAATCGCCTGGCTGCGGATGATCAGAATCGGGTCGACGCGATCATTCTGCTGGCCTTCGCCCGCACCGGCAGTTTCGAGATTCACGTCGATGGCTGGCTCGGCAATGCAGGCAAGGAAGCCACCACCGGACAGGAAATGGCCAAGCTGCCAGCCGCCAAGGTGTTCTGTGTTTATGGTGTAGAAGAGAAGAAAGACAGCGGTTGCACCGACACTACCGCAGTCGGCGAAGCCGTTCAGTTGCCTGGAGGTCACCACTTCGATGAAGACTATCCGGCACTGGCCAAACGCCTGATCGACGCCATCAACAAGCGTCAGGGCAAGGCTACCGCTCAGTAAGCGCCGCTAGATAGAAGTCTGAACGGCATAAAAAATCCCGGCACCGTGAGGTCGCCGGGATTTTTTTATCCGCGCTGCCGGCCTTGCCGGCGAACGCTTACATCTCTACTTGCGTACCCAGCTCGATCACCCGGTTGAACGGCAGCTTGAAGAAGCGCAGGTTACCGTTGGCATTCTTGAGCATGAACGCGAACAGCGCCTCACGCCAGCGCGCCATGCCATCCATCTTCGACGGGATCACCGTTTCGCGGCTGAGGAAGTAAGTGGTGCGCATCGGACTGAAATCCAGCTCCGGCATATCACACAACGCCAGCGCAGCAGGCACATCGGGCTCATCGATGAAACCGAAGTGCAGGATCACCCGGTAAAAACCCTCGCCATAGGACTCCACTTCAACGCGCTGCGCGGCAGGCACACGCGGTGAGTCCTCATACACCACCGTCAGCAGCACCACTTGCTCGTGCAGCACCTGGTTGTGCAGCATGTTATGCAGTAGCGCATGAGGCACGGCATCCGAACGTGCGGTCAGGAACACCGCCGTGCCCTGCACGCGATGCGGCGGCTGAACGCGAATGCTGCCGATGAAGATCGGCAATGGCAGCCCGCCCTCGTCAATCCGCTCGGCCAGCAGCTGTTTACCGCGCTTCCAGGTGGTCATGAGGATGAACAGCACCGCACCTGCCAGCACCGGGAAGGCACCGCCCTGGAAAATCTTCGGTACGTTGGCCGCGAAGAACAGGCCATCCACCAGCAGCAGGCAGATCAGCAACGGAACAGCCAGCAACGGCGGCCATTTCCAGAGCATCAGCATCACGGTCGACACCAGAATGGTGGTGCAGAGCATGGTCCCGGTCACTGCCACGCCGTACGCAGATGCGAGCGCGCCAGACGATTCGAAGCCGATTACCAGCAGAATGACACCCGCCATCAGCGCCCAGTTGACGGCACCGATGTAGATCTGACCTTGCGCGTCGCTGGAGGTGTGCTGGATGTGCATGCGCGGAATGTAGCCCAGCTGGATCGCCTGCAGCGTCATCGAGAACGCGCCGGAGATTACCGCCTGCGAGGCAATGATGGTCGCCATCGTCGACAGGCCGATCAGTGGCAGCAACGCCCAGCCCGGCGCCAGCAAGTAGAACGGGTTACGAACCGTTTCGGGATTGCCCAGCACCAGCGCACCCTGACCGAAATAGTTGAGCAGCAACGCAGGCAGCACGAGGATGAACCAGGCACGTGAAATCGGCTTGCGGCCAAAGTGACCCATGTCGGCATACAGCGCCTCGGCCCCCGTCAGGGCGAGCACCACAGCACCCAGAATGGCCACACCAATGCCCGGATGAATGATGAAGAAATTCACACCCCAGGCCGGATTGACCGCTTTGAGCACTTCCGGCGACTGCATGATGCCGTAAACGCCCAGCGCGCCGAGCACCAGAAACCAGGTCACCATCACCGGGCCGAACAGCACGCCGATGCGTGCCGTGCCGTGGCGCTGAATCAGAAACAGTCCCACCAGCACGATCAACGCCATGGGCACGATCCAGTGATCGAGGCCATCGAAGGCCAGTTCCAGCCCTTCCATCGCCGACAATACCGAGACCGCCGGGGTGATCATGCTATCGCCATAGAACAGCGCAGCACCGAACAACCCGAACACCACCATCATCATTTGCAGTTTGGGGTGTTTGGCCGATGCTCGACGCGCCAGCGCCATCAACGCCATGATGCCGCCCTCGCCCTGGTTGTCAGCACGCAGGACAAACGCCATGTACTTGAACGAAACAACCCAGATCAGCGACCAGAAGATCAGTGACAACACCCCAAGTATTGCGTCATGCGTGACTTCCACGCCGTAACCGCCCTGAAACACTTCCTTGAGGGTGTACAGCGGGCTGGTGCCGATATCGCCGTAAACCACCCCCACTGCAGCGATCAGCAACCCGATAGGCCTGGCAGTGCCTGCGGCCTCCCCATGACTGTTTGTTTGACTCATCCACTACTCCCGGAAACCAGACATGAGGTTCAACACTGAGAACATCACAACGCGTAACAATTCAGATTCAGCCAGACATTGACATGCCTCGGCGCGATGGCGCGAAGCATAACGCAGCACTCGATGTAATTCTTGGTGAAACGCGAACGACGAGAATGATCAGGCCTACGCGCCCCGCCTTTCACGCAGTTTTCGGGCAGGTATTTATCATTGAACGACGCAAATACCGGCCGGTCATTACTTAAGCCTGCCGCCTGAAAGGTCATCAAGAACCGCATCGACGCCCGGGTACCCTGATTCCTCTGACCGAGATGCCCTGATGACTACAAAAAATCTGACTGTTCAGCCATTACGCTTCCAGCCCTCATTTGAAGTCGCCCCCGACGATGAGCCGCAAACCAGCAAAGAGCTGGTGGAAGCCATGCATTCCATTCTTGAAACCACGTTGCAAGACACCGGGCACGCCATTCGCAGTGTGCATGCCAAGGCACACGGGTTACTGCATGGGCAGATTCAGGTATATGACGACCTGCCCGAGCCGCTGGCTCAAGGCGCGTTTGCGAAACCTGGCAATTTCCCGCTGTTCATGCGGTTCTCGACCAACCCGGGAGATATTCTTGACGACAAGGTCTCAACGCCCAGGGGGCTGGCGATCAAACTTGTGGGCATCGAGGGCGCGCGCTTGCCCGGCAGCGCCGACGCATCGACCCAAGATTTTGTCATGCAGAACGCCAAGGCCTTTACTGCCAGGGACCCCAAGGCTTTTTTGAAAACCTTGAAGTTATTGGCCAAAACAACTGACAAAGCGCCGGGCATGAAAAAGGCGCTGTCTGCCGTCCTTCGCGGTATCGAGTCCGCTATCGAATCCGCCGGCGGCGAGAGCGGCACGCTGAGAAGTCTCGGCGGGCACCCGATGACTCATATCCTCGGCGAGACCTTCTACACCGTCGTGCCTTTTCTGTACGGGCCCTACTACGCCAAGCTGAGCATAGTCCCCATTTCCGCAGAATTGATGGCGCTGACCGACAAGGCTGTGGACCTGAAAGACAAGCCGGATGGCCTGCGTGAGGCAGTCAAAACGTTTTTCCTCGAAAACGATGCCAGCTGGGAAGTTCGTATCCAGCTGGCAACGGACCTGGAGAAAATGCCGGTAGAGGATGCGTCGGCGATCTGGCCGGAAGACCTCAGCCCCTACGTTGCAGTCGCTCGAATCGATGTCCCCCGCCAATCCTCGTGGTCCGAGCAAGGCATTCAGGAAATCGACGAAGGCACGTCATTCAGCCCTTGGCATGGTCTTGCAGCGCACCGTCCGCTGGGCGGAGTGATGCGAGTGCGCAAACCTGCCTACGAACACTCGGCGGGCTTTCGCAGTCAGCACAATGGGTGCCCGATGCACGAGCCACGGGGTTGACAGGTCAATCGGCCCGAGGCTAGATCCTTATGGCGATGGCTCCCGTTTCATCAGTGCGCATCTGCTGAAACGGGACAACCTCCAGGCAAATACGACTTCAACTCGCGGCCGAGAGCGTAGCCAGATACGTCCTGCATATCCTGAAGGTCTCAACCAATGCGCCTCCCTCCCGAACCTGACAACTGCGCAGACAAAGCATGCAGGCTCGCTCAACAGCCAAGCGCTCTTTGAGCATAAATCCTCCCCTCGCCTGACATACGTCGCAATTCTCATCCAAATGCTGGTCATCGCGCCCGCTCACCGCTAGAATTGCGCACTTTTTGATCAGAGGCGCAGCAAGCGCCCAGTCAGCACCTGCGCTTCGCGTCCGGGTGCCCTTCACGCCGAGGTTTGCCATGTCCACCGTCACCACGCCGTCCGCCCCAAAGGTCGGATTCGTTTCACTGGGTTGCCCGAAGGCACTCGTTGATTCCGAACGCATCCTGACCCAGCTGCGCATGGAAGGTTACGAAGTCGTTGCGACCTACGAGGACGCCGACGTGGTGGTGGTCAACACCTGCGGCTTCATCGACACCGCCAAGGCCGAGTCGCTGGAAGTGATCGGCGAAGCGATCAAGGAAAACGGCAAGGTCATCGTGACCGGCTGCATGGGCGTTGACGCAAACGTCATTCGCGATGTGCATCCAAGCGTATTGTCGGTGACCGGCCCGCAGCAGTACGAACAAGTGGTCAACGCAGTGCACGATGTCGTGCCGCCCCGCAAGGACCACAATCCGCTGATCGACCTGGTGCCGCCGCAAGGCGTCAAATTGACCCCGCGCCACTACGCGTATCTGAAGATTTCCGAAGGCTGCAACCATAGCTGCAGTTTCTGCATCATCCCGTCTATGCGCGGCAAGCTGGTCAGCCGTCCGGTTGGCGATGTACTCGATGAGGCCAAGCGTCTGGTCAAATCCGGTGTGAAGGAGCTGCTGGTCATCTCCCAGGACACCAGCGCCTATGGCGTGGACGTCAAATACCGCACCGGGTTCTGGGACGGCCAGCCGGTCAAGACCCGCATGACCGAGCTGTGCCAGGCGCTGGGTTCGATGGGCGTCTGGGTTCGCTTGCATTACGTTTACCCGTACCCGCACGTCGACGAACTGATTCCGCTGATGGCAGCCGGCAAGATCCTGCCGTACCTGGACATCCCGTTCCAGCACGCCAGCCCGAAGATCCTCAAGCTGATGAAGCGGCCAGCCTTTGAAGACAAGACACTGGCACGCATCAAGAACTGGCGCGAGCAGTGTCCTGATCTGATTATCCGCTCGACCTTCATCGTCGGCTTTCCCGGTGAAACCGAAGAAGACTTCCAGTACTTGCTGGACTGGCTGACCGAAGCCCAACTGGATCGCGTAGGCTGCTTCCAGTATTCGCCGGTTGAAGGTGCTCCTGCCAACCTGCTGGACGCGGCCATCGTGCCAGATGACGTCAAGCAGGACCGCTGGGATCGTTTCATGGCTCACCAGCAGGCAATCAGCGCTGCGCGCCTGCAAATGAAGATCGGCAAGGAAATCGAAGTGCTGATCGACGAAGTCGATGATCGTGGTGCCGTAGGCCGCTGCTTCTTCGATGCTCCGGAAATCGACGGCAACGTGTTCATCGGTCTGGAAGATGGCAGCACCGTTCAGCCCGGTGACAAGATCATGTGCCGCGTTACCGACGCTGACGAATACGACCTGTGGGCCGAGGTGCTGTAAGCACAGTCCCTTGCCGTAATCGAAAGCCCTGCCCTTGAACCGGCAGGGCTTTTTCGTGTCTGGCCGTTGTCTATGCAAGACTGGCCGAAAGGAGAACGCGAGATGCGGTTATATACCCCGGACACCAACGATTACCCGGAGATGAGCGAGGTGTGGGAGCGCTCGGTTCGCGCCACCCATGACTTTCTACCGGACGCCTACATCATCAGGCTCAAGGGGTTGCTGACACAGTATCTGGACAGCGTGACGCTGTTCTGCACCCGGGACGAGCAGCTCAAGATCACGGGCTTCGCGGGCGTGAACAAAAACCGACTGGATATTCTGTTCATCGACCCGAACCATCGCGGTAAAAAGCTGGGCACGCAGCTGCTGACCCACGCAATCGAGCACTTCGACATCCGTGAACTGGACGTCAACGAGCAGAACACTCAGGCGCTGGGGTTTTACCTCAGGCATGGTTTCGAAGTTTTCAGCCGTTCTGAAGTCGACGGTTTGGGTCAGCCCTATCCGATGCTCAGAATGCGCCTGCCCCGTCGTAACTGACATCGATTACAGCCCAAATGCAATGTTGCCGCGATTAACCAGCGTGAGGCGGTTACAATGGCGCCTTTCTCATCAGTAAACGGCTTTTCTTCATGACAGACCCCATTCGCCTTTCCAAACGCCTTATCGAGCTGGTCGGTTGCTCCCGCCGGGAGGCCGAACTGTTTATCGAGGGTGGCTGGGTTACTGTGGACGGCGTGGTCATCGAAGAGCCGCACTTCAAGGTCAGCACCCAGAAAGTCGAGCTCAGCCCGGATGCCAAGGCAGACTCCCCTGAACCGGTCACGATCATTCTGCACAAACCCGCCTCGGCAAGCGCCGAAGAGGCTTTGCAGATGATCACGCCGGGCACGCTCTCGGTCGAGCACAGCTACAGCAAGCGTCCGCTCAAGGGCCACTTCATGCGCCTTGAGGCGATTTCAAGCCTGCAGGCCAATGCCAGCGGCTTGATGGTGTTCAGCCAGGACTGGAAAATCCTGCGCAAGCTCACCGATGACCGCAGCAAGATCGAGCAGGAATACGTGGTGGAAATCTCGGGCGAAATGGTTGCTCATGGCCTGAACCGGCTGAATCACGGCCTGACCTACAAAGGCAAGGAACTGCCCGCCGTAAAGGCCAGCTGGCAGAACGAGAACCGCCTGCGCTTTGCAATGAAAAACCCGCAGCCCGGCATCATTGCCCTGCTGTGTGAAGCCGTTGGCCTGAAGATCGTCGCCATTCGTCGCATCCGTATCGGCGGCGTGTCCATGGGCAAACTGCCCGAAGGCCAGTGGCGCTACATGACGACCAAGGAAAAGTTTTAACTCCCTCGGCACCCGACCTTATTACCGCGCGCATGACCATCGTCACGCGCCGCCATACGACTTATCAGGAAACACGCCTCATGATGAACAACGACGTAATGCGCAGCGTGCGCTACATGCTCGATATCAGCGACAGCAAGGTTGTCGAAATCATCGGTCTGACCGGTTTTGAAGTGTCCAAAAGCGATGTCATCGCTTTCATGAAGAAAGAGGAAGAAGAGGGCTATCTGGATTGCAGCGATGAAATCATGGCGCATTTTCTCGATGGCCTGGTCTACTTCAAGCGTGGCAAGGACGAAAGCCGTCCGCCGCAGCCGATTGATCTGCCGATTACCAACAACATTGTTCTTAAGAAACTGCGCGTGGCCTTCGAACTGAAAGAAGACGACATGCATGCCATCCTGAAATCCGCAGAATTTCCGGTTTCCAAGCCAGAGCTGAGCGCGCTGTTCCGCAAGGTCGGACACACCAACTACCGCGCCTGTGGCGATCAACTGCTACGCAATTTCCTCAAGGGTCTGACCCTGCGCGTGCGTGGCTGAACCGGTCGGTACCATGAGCTACAACGTCTCCCCTGTCGGCTTCGTACGCTCCTGCTTCAAGGAGAAATTCGCCATCCCCCGCCAGCCACAGCTGGCCCCGGCAGCACGTGGAGTGCTGGAGCTGGTAGCGCCTTTCGATCAGGGTGAGGCTGTTCAAGGGCTGGAACAGGTCAGTCATGTCTGGCTGCTGTTTCTGTTCCATATGGCGCTGGAAGACAAGCCGCGCCTGAAGGTGCGCCCTCCGCGTCTGGGCGGCAACCAGTCGATGGGGGTATTTGCTACCCGCGCAACGCATCGCCCCAATGGCATCGGCCAGTCGGTGGTCAGGCTGGACAAAGTCGAAGCCGGTCGCCTGTGGCTGTCCGGCATCGACCTGCTGGATGGCACACCAGTGCTGGACATCAAGCCATACGTGCCCTACGCCGATGCCATCACTGAGGCGACCAACCAGATCGCCAGTGCTGCGCCCGCCCTGATACCGGTGCAGTGGCAGGACGCCGCCCTGCTGCAGGCTCGCGAACACGCACTACGCCTGAGTGAGCCACTGGTCGAACTGATCGAGCAGTGCCTGGCGCAGGACCCGCGCCCGGCCTATCAGCTACCGACGCCGGAACGCCGCTACGGCGCTCAGTTCTGGGATCTGGACGTACGCTGGCACTACCCGCAGGCCGGGGTGATTTGCGTGCTTGAAGTCCTGCTGGCCTGAAGGGATGCCAACGACAAATCCCGAGCAATAAAAACCCGCCTGATCCCTTCAGGGACGAGGCGGGTTT
Organism: Pseudomonas syringae group sp. J248-6; assembly: GCF_032586995.1. Taxonomy (NCBI): domain Bacteria; kingdom Pseudomonadati; phylum Pseudomonadota; class Gammaproteobacteria; order Pseudomonadales; family Pseudomonadaceae; genus Pseudomonas; species Pseudomonas syringae group sp. J248-6. Next base: position 41,517 of record NZ_JAWHOP010000006.1, read on the forward strand.
TGTAAGGCCGACTTACTTCTCGACGAATGCACGCTCGATCAGATAGTCACCAGGCTCACGCATGCGTGGCGAAACGGTCAGACCAAAGCTGTTGAGCACTTCGCTGGTCTCGTCGAGCATGCTCGGGCTACCGCACAACATGGCGCGGTCGTCCTGCGGGTTGATCGGTGGCAGGCCGATGTCGCTGAACAGCTTGCCGCTGCGCATCAGATCGGTCAGGCGACCTTCGTTCTCGAACGGCTCGCGGGTGACAGTCGGGTAGTAGATCAGCTTGTCACGCAGCGCTTCACCGAAGAACTCGTTCTGTGGCAGATGCTCGGTGATGAATTCGCGATAGGCGACTTCGTTCACGTAACGCACGCCGTGGCACAAGATGACTTTCTCGAAACGCTCGTAGGTTTCGGGGTCCTGAATCACGCTCATGAACGGCGCCAGGCCAGTACCCGTGCTCAACAGGTAAAGATGTTTGCCCGGCTTGAGGTCGTCCAGCACCAGCGTACCCGTAGGCTTTTTGCTGATGATGATTTCATCGCCTTCCTTGAGGTGCTGCAACTGCGAGGTCAACGGACCGTCCGGCACCTTGATGCTGAAGAATTCCAGATGCTCTTCCCAGTTCGGGCTGGCAATCGAGTAGGCGCGCATGAGCGGACGACCGTTTGGCTGCTGCAGACCGATCATGACGAACTGACCGTTCTCGAAACGCAAACCAGGGTCGCGGGTGCACTTGAAACTGAAGAGGGTGTCGTTCCAATGGTGGACGCTGAGGACACGCTCGTGGTTCATGTTGCTCATGTACGTGAAGACTCCTGAAAAAATAGTGCGCGCAGAAGCACTGCGCTATTGCGCGACATTCTAGTGGCAGACACAATATCTGTTAAATGAATTATCAAGATATAGGTTATCGGTTATATAGATATGCGATTTACTCTTCGTCAGCTCCAAGTGTTCGTTGCCGTCGCCCGGCAGGAAAGCGTCTCCAAAGCAGCCGTGCTGCTTTCGCTTTCGCAGTCGGCTGCCAGCACCTCCATCACCGAGCTGGAGCGCCAGTCGAGCTGCCAGCTGTTTGACCGCGCCGGCAAGCGGCTAAGCCTTAACGCCACGGGCAGGCAATTATTGCCGCAGGCCGTCGCTCTGCTGGATCAGGCAAAGGAAATCGAAGACCTGCTGAACGGTAAATCAGGCTTTGGCTCGCTGGCCGTCGGGGCAACGCTGACGATCGGCAATTATCTGGCGACCCTGCTGATCGGCGGCTACATGCAGCGTCACCCGGAAAGCCAGGTCAAGCTGCACGTCCAGAACACCGCGCATATTGTGCAACAGGTTGCCCACTACGAGATTGATCTGGGCTTGATCGAAGGCGATTGCAGCCACCCGGACATCGAGGTGCAGTCCTGGGTCGAAGACGAACTTGTGGTGTTCTGCGCCCCACAGCATCCACTGGCCAAACGCGCCCATGTAACGCTGGAAGAACTGACCCATGAAGCCTGGATCCTGCGAGAACAAGGTTCAGGCACGCGCTTGACGTTCGATCAGGCCATGCGTCACCACCGCAACGGGCTGAATGTCCGACTGGAGCTGGAACACACCGAAGCCATCAAGCGGGCAGTTGAATCCGGATTGGGCATTGGCTGCATTTCCAGGCTGGCACTACGCGATTCGTTCCGTCGCGGCAATCTGGTGGAACTGGCCACGCCGGAGCTGGATCTGGCGCGTCAGTTCTATTTCATCTGGCACAAACAGAAGTATCAGACGTCAGCCATGCGCGAATTCCTCGAACTGTGCCGCGCGTTCACCGCCGGGGTGAAGCGCAGCGACGAGATCGTGCTGCCAAGCCTGTATTGAACAAGCCCTAACCCAGCAGAACGATGCCCCACACCAGAGCGATCATGCTCAGGGCGATGAACTGGGCAGCGCTGCCCATGTCCTTGGCGTTCTTGGACAACGGGTGCAGGTCCAGAGAGATCCGGTCGATGGCAGCCTCTACAGCAGAGTTGAGCAGCTCTACAATCAGGGCCAGCAGGCAGACGGCAATCAGCAAGGCATGCTCGGCCTTGCTGACGTGCAGGAAAAACGACAGCGGGACCAACACCACGTTAAGCAGTACCAGCTGGCGGAAAGCGGCTTCGCCTTTGAAAGCGGCTGACAGGCCGTCCAGAGAATAGCCTGCGGCATTGAGGATACGTTTTAGACCGGTTTGGCCTTTGAAGGGCGACATAGAGAGGCTGCTGTGTAAAAAAGATGAGGAAAGCTAAGGCACTAAAGGTCAAAAAAGCGTGAATGCTCGCAACCTGAACGCCGTTAACTGGACGAGATGGACTCAAGCTGTTGTAACAACAACGCTGCCTGGGTTCGCGTGCGTACGCCGAGCTTGCGAAAAATCGCCGTGACGTGCGCTTTGATAGTGGCTTCGGAGACGCTCAGTTCGGAGGCAATCTGCTTGTTCAGCAGCCCCTCACAGACCATAGTCAATACTCGAAACTGCTGCGGCGTGAGACTGGCGAGGCCAGCGCTTGCAGCCTTCGCTTCATCCGAAACACTGATCACTTCATTGACCTGTGGCGGCCACCAGACGTCGCCATCGAGCACGGTGCGCACCGCCTGCTGAATGACTTCAAGGGAGCTGGATTTGGGAATGAACCCGCTGGCACCAAACTCTCTGGAACGCACCACAATCGACGCTTCTTCCTGAGCCGAAACCATCACCACCGGTATCTGCGGATATTGGCCGCGCAACAGGACCAGCCCGGAGAAGCCATAAGCCCCCGGCATGTTCAGGTCCAGCAGAACCAGATCCCAATCAGCCTTCTCTCCCAGACGGGATTCAAGCTGGGCAATGCTTTCTGCCTCGACGAGCCGCGCTTCAGGCCCCAGGCCAATGCTCAGCGCCTGATGCAGCGCACTGCGAAACAGGGGATGATCATCAGCGATCAGGATGTCGTAGGTCATGTAGTGATCCTGTTTTTATAGTGAGGGCCGACAGAATCGGCCACCCAGCAAGACTGGCGAACGCGCATAACGACAACCCGAAAAGAGCGTCGGTGCCACGCCAGACAAGATGAATCGGCTTCCAGGCGGCGCCAAGCATGCCCAGCAAGACCATGACGGTCAAGCGCGAAGCGTCTTTGCCCGGGCACATGGATGGCAATTAGCCTATACAGGGCAGATCCGCAACACTGCGTGATAGAAAGCCTTCAAATGAAAGCCTTCAAATGAGTGTGGGCCGCGTCGTCGGGGTCAATCGGCTTGAGGTACTTGGCGCCCAGATAATGAGCGCTGAACACGTCCAGATAAGCATCCAGTACGCCACTGGCGCAGGTGTCCCCGGCCAGTTCCAGACAAAGCGCGGCGACTTCGGCAGTACAGAAGTGATCGTCGCGCCTTGAGCGGCGCAAACGGTAACGCGAGATCTGCTCGGGCTCCAGCGTCAACACCGGAAACCTTTCCAGATATGGGCTTTTGCGGAACATCTTGCGCGCTTCGGTCCAGGTAGCATCCAGCAGAATGAACAGCGGACGCTTGCCATCCATGCGCGACACCTTATTGACCACACGCTCCTCGGCAACGAATTCACCAGGAAAGACGATGTAGGGCTGCCACTGCGGATCGTCCAGCAAGGCGAGCAATTGCTCGTCGACATCTATTCGCGACCAGCCGAAGGCATGGGTGTCCTTGATGACATCGGCGATCAGCCAGCCGGTGTTGGTCGGTTTCAAAGGCTCGGTGTCGTACATCAGCAGGCACATGCCTGACTCGGCATTCACGGCAGGTCGCCACGCGCACAGGCAATAACTGGAGATAACCCGGCAATCCGGACAGCGCGGCGCGCGCGAGCCGCGAGCAATAAAGGGCTTGGTACTGCGGGCCAGACGCTCGTCGCGCAGACGGGAAACGGCATGACTCATTACAGGACACGCCTGCGGGGGAAATACATCGACACCACAAAGACTCGGCAGGATTAAAGTACGCGCAGTTTATCAGAGCACCGGCACTTCAACCCGCTTTCGGTCCTCAGGCTGTTCCCGCGTCATAGAGACCGCGTTGAAACGGGTACAGCCCCTAGGCCCGATGAAGACTCCTGCTCTATACTGCTGCGCCATTGCAACCCGCGTTATCGGCGGGCTGCCCGGAACGCACTTTGAAGTCGCTGGTCCAACGGCCAGCCACTTAATCAGGAGAGTTTAATGCTGCGCCTTATCGTACCCACCCTTACGCTTTTGCTCGTTGCTCCGCTATGCGCCCAGGCGGCGTCGAAACAGGAGTTCGAACTCAGCAAGATGCTGGAAAAAGTCGCTAAGGAAAGCAGTGTCGGCACGCCAAGGGCGATCAACGAAGACATCCTCGATCAGGGCTATACCGTCAGTGGCAACGAACTGATCAACCACTTGAGCGTACGCGAAGGCCAGGCCCAGCAAATGCGCGCCAACCCGGACGTGATGCGCAACCAGTTGGGCAACAGCGTTTGCCACAACAACGGTTTCCGCCAGTTGATGACCAAGGGAGCCGTCCTCAAGTATCAGTTCACCGAGTACAAGACCAACCGCCCGGTTGCGACCCAGACCTTTCAGGCTTCAGATTGCACTGTAAAGCCGAAAAAGTAAGTACCCTCGGCACTTGGCACCCTCCCCGCGCGCCTGCCCCTCAGGCGCGTCAGTTCAGCAACGCTCAAGACATCCTGCAACGAATCCGCCCTGGCAATGATCAGGGAATGGGTAGCCTTTCTCTGCAAACCGGGACATCATCGATTCAACACGCCCCACCGGGCCATTGATTCTGCAGGAGGATAAATCCCGAATGCCGTATGTACCTGACGATCTTCTATCCCGACACTTTCAAAGCAACGGGCTCGACCTGACCAGCAAAATTGAAGAGCACATCAACGAGGTCGCTCCCGGCACCAGAAACCTGCCGCTGTACCGCGACATGATGCTCACGGTGCTACGCATGGCCCAGGACGACCGCAATCGCTGGGACGTCAAGATAACGCTGCAAACCCTGCGCGAACTGGACAAAGCCTTTCGGGTGCTCGAACGCTTCAAGGGCCGCCGCAAAGTCACCGTATTCGGTTCTGCTCGCACCCCTCAGGAGCACCCCCTTTACGCACAGGCCAGAGAGCTGGGCGAAAAGCTTGCCCGCTCAGACATGATGGTCATCACCGGCGCAGGTGGTGGCATCATGGCCGCAGCCCACGCAGGTGCAGGTCTGAAACACAGCCTGGGGTTCAACATTACCCTGCCCTTCGAGCAGCACGCCAACCCCACGGTGGAGGGCACGGAAAACCTGCTGCCTTTCCACTTCTTCTTCACACGCAAGCTGTTCTTCGTCAAGGAAGCCGACGCGCTGGTGCTGTGCCCGGGCGGCTTTGGAACTCTGGATGAAGCCCTGGAAGTGCTGACGTTGATACAAACCGGCAAAAGTCCGTTAGTACCTGTCGTATTGCTGGACACACCTGGCGGGAGTTTCTGGCAAGGTGCACTGGACTTCATCAAAAACCAGTTGCAGGACAATCACTACATTCTGCCAGCCGACATGAAACTGATGAGGCTGGTCTACAGCGCCGATGAAGCGGTGGAAGAGATCAACCGGTTTTATGCCAACTTCCACTCCAGCCGCTGGCTGAAGAACAAGTTTGTGATCCGCATGCGCCACGCGCTCAGCGCGAAGGCTCTGGAGCACATGCAGGAAGCTTTCGCCGATCTGTGTATCAATGAAAACTTTCATCAGCACAGCTATCAGGGCGAGGAGCACGATGAAGTTCAATTCAGTCACCTGACACGACTTGCGTTTACCTTCACAGGACGCAATCAGGGCAGGCTTCGTGAACTGGTGGACTACATCAATCAACAGGAAAACTGGGAGGACGCCTTAGCGACAAGAGATGGCGCGCAGGATCAAGCGCCACAGAAAACGCTCTGATACCTCAGTCATCGCCGCCACGGCCGCTTAACAAGCGGCCGATCATATCCAGCGGATAGCCGCGATAACTCAGAAACCTTCCCTGCCTGGCTCGCTCACGAGCATCAACAGGCAAAGCACCGGCAAACTTGCGCTGCCAGAGCTCGTGAAGCTTCTCCTGCCAATCCACACCACATTCCCTGAGCGCCTGCTCAATGTCGGCCCGCTGCAAGCCACGCTGATTCAACTCTTCTCGAATACGAACAGGGCCATAGCCCGAACGTGCCCGATAAGAAACGAAGCTTTCAAGGTAACGGGACTCGGAGAGCAAACCTTCCTCGACCAGACGGTCAAGGGCAGCGTCGATGAGCTCGGGGGGAGCGCCACGCTGACGCAGTTTACGCGTCAGCTCGACCCGACCGTGCTCGCGACGTGCGAGCAGGTCCATTGCGGTGCGCCTTACGGCGACAGGTGTATCAAGTACGACAGGCATGACTATCAGATATCAGCGTCTGCTTCGGCCATATCATCAGCAACGGCAGCTTCGCGGGAACCGACAGCTTTGGTGTCGACGCCAGGGGTGAGCAACTTGTCGCGAATCTGCTTCTCGAGCGCTTTGCAGATTTCCGGATTGTCTGCCAGGAATTTGGCCGAGTTGGCTTTACCCTGACCGATCTTGCTGCCCTGGTAGCTGTACCAGGCACCGGACTTCTCGACAAAACCATGCAGCACGGCCAGATCAACGATTTCGCCGTTCAGGTAGATACCCTTGCCGTAAAGAATCTGGAACTCGGCCTGACGGAATGGCGGAGCCACCTTGTTCTTAACGACCTTGACGCGGGTTTCGCTGCCGACAACCTCGTCGCCTTCTTTCACTGCGCCTGTACGACGGATATCCAGACGTACCGAAGCGTAGAACTTCAGGGCGTTACCACCGGTAGTGGTTTCCGGGCTGCCGAACATCACGCCGATCTTCATGCGGATCTGGTTGATGAAGATCACCAGGCAATTGGCGTTCTTGATGTTACCGGTGATCTTGCGCAGCGCCTGAGACATCAGACGCGCCTGCAGACCCACGTGCATGTCGCCCATTTCGCCTTCGATCTCTGCCTTTGGTACCAGCGCAGCAACGGAGTCGACAACGATGACGTCGATGGCGTTGGAACGTACCAGCATGTCGGTGATTTCAAGCGCCTGCTCACCGGTGTCCGGCTGCGAAACCAGCAGGTCGTCGACATTGACGCCCAGTTTGCCGGCGTATTCCGGATCAAGCGCGTGCTCGGCGTCGACAAATGCACAGGTAGCACCCATTTTCTGGGCCTGCGCGATGACCGACAACGTCAGCGTGGTTTTACCGGAAGACTCTGGACCGTAGATTTCCACGATCCGGCCTTTCGGCAGACCGCCGATGCCGAGTGCGATATCCAGACCCAGCGAGCCGGTGGAGATGGCAGGAATAGCCTGGCGATCATGGTCGCCCATGCGCATCACGGCACCTTTACCGAACTGACGCTCGATCTGACCCAAGGCCGCAGCCAAGGCTTTCTTCTTGTTGTCGTCCATTGAAGTCCTCACGTAATCAAATTCAATTAGGGCCTTGATGGCCACAACACCTGTATAAGTAGACAGTATTATTCCACAGCGATGAGCGCGCGCCTACCCCTGTTTTGGCATTTCTCCGCGCGCAAGCTGTATCAGCCCCTGTAGAGCGGCTTCGACCGTCTGTCGACGGACCTGATCCCGGTCGCCATCGAACTGGCGGCGCTGTGCGACAAGCGCGTCATCCTTGCCCCAACACAGCCATACAGTACCGACCGGTTTATCCGGCGAACCACCGCCAGGCCCTGCAACACCACTGACCGCGACAGCGAATCGCGCGCCGCTTTCACGCTGCGCACCTCGCACCATGGCTTCGACAACAGGCTGACTGACCGCCCCGACATCTGCGAACAACGCCTCCGGTACGCCCAATTGTCGGGTCTTCTGGGCATTCGAATAAGTCACATAGCCAGCCTCGAACCATGCCGAGCTACCGGCGATGCGCGTGATCGCTTCGGCGATTCCGCCTCCTGTGCAGGATTCGGCGGTGGTCACTTGAGCGTTCATTGCGCCGAGAAGCCTGCCAAGCGTATTGGCCAGCCCGGTTATCTCGTCCACGGTGTCCTCATTCATGCTGGAAGCCTGTAAAAGTGATTGCTGAGACAAGGCAGCCGCCTTGAAGCGGGTCTGCCATTGCCGGCTTATCGCGCATCTTTCCTGCGTTCGGGCTTTTGACCGTTTCAACCGTGGTTTCTCTCGGCCTTTTTCTGGCTTCTTCCAACGGGATGAAGCGACCGTTGACGGAATCCCTTGCTCGTTTATTTTTCATATAAAAGTCCTTTTTTATAGCGTGCCGTCCGGTTATCGAGTGGCAGCGATGAAAGTCTATACGTCAAATCGAGGTTCATGGCTGTCAGGAAACGCCTGGTCACCAATAAGCGGAAGGTACGCTGTAACTGCACCGCCTGATTGAGCGTGATAACCTTGCGACCATCGCACATACCCGGCAGACGCCCCTCGATTCAAGGAGGGACCACCCGTCATGCCTCAAGGTTGCCTCACTCCTCTCAAGAACTTGCCTAAGCCACTGATGAACAAAGCAATTTCCGACCTCTCTTCACATACCCCTATGATGCAGCAGTACTGGAAACTCAAAAACCAGCACCTGGATCAACTGATGTTTTATCGCATGGGCGATTTCTACGAGATCTTCTACGAAGATGCGAAGAAAGCCGCCAAGTTGCTGGACATCACCCTGACCGCGCGCGGTCAGTCGGCAGGCCAGAGCATCCCCATGTGCGGGATTCCGTACCACGCCGCCGAAGGCTATCTGGCCAAACTGGTGAAGCTGGGCGAATCGGTGGTGATCTGCGAGCAGATCGGCGACCCCGCGACCAGCAAGGGCCCGGTGGATCGTCAGGTAGTCCGCATCATTACGCCTGGGACCATCAGCGACGAGGCCTTGCTCGATGAGCGCAGGGATAACCTGATTGCCGCCGTACTGGGTGACGAACGCCTGTTCGGCCTTGCCGTGCTGGACATCACCAGCGGCAACTTCAGTGTGCTGGAGATCAAGGGCTGGGAGAACCTGCTGGCCGAGCTTGAACGCATCAACCCGGTCGAGCTGTTGATTCCGGACGACTGGCCGCAAGGTCTGCCTGCCGAAAAACGCCGTGGTGCCCGACGTCGTGCACCGTGGGATTTCGAGCGCGACTCAGCCCACAAAAGTCTGTGTCAGCAGTTTTCAACCCAGGACCTGAAGGGTTTTGGCTGCGAAAACCTGACACTCGCCATCGGCGCTGCTGGCTGCCTGCTCAGCTACGCCAAGGAAACCCAGCGCACCGCCCTGCCCCACTTGCGCAGCCTGCGCCACGAACGCCTCGACGACACGGTAATCCTCGATGCCGCCAGTCGGCGCAACCTGGAGCTGGACACCAACCTGTCCGGTGGCCGCGACAATACGCTGCAATCGGTCATGGACCGTTGCCAGACGGCAATGGGAACGCGGCTGCTGACCCGCTGGCTGAACCGGCCGTTGCGCGACCTGACAATTCTTCAGGCACGCCAGACGTCCATTACCTGCTTTCTGGAGCTCTACCGCTTCGAGAACCTGCAACCGCAGCTCAAGGAAATCGGCGATATCGAGCGGATTCTGGCGCGTATCGGCCTGCGTAATGCGCGACCACGAGACCTTGCGCGTCTGCGCGACGCCCTGAGCGCCCTGCCCGAACTGCAGCAGGCGATGACCGACCTGGAGGCGCCGCATCTGCAGCAACTTGCGCAGACCGCCAGCACCTATCCGGAACTCGCCGATCTGCTGCAGCGCGCAATCATCGACAATCCGCCTGCCGTGATCCGCGACGGCGGTGTTCTGAAAACCGGCTACGACGCTGAGCTGGATGATCTGCAATCGCTGAGTGAAAACGCCGGTCAGTTCCTGATTGATCTGGAGGCCCGCGAAAAGGCCCGTACCGGTCTTGCCAACCTGAAAGTCGGTTACAACCGCGTTCACGGCTACTTCATCGAGCTGCCGAGCAAACAGGCCGAGCAGGCCCCGGCTGATTACATACGCCGCCAGACCCTCAAGGGCGCCGAGCGCTTTATCACGCCTGAACTCAAGGAATTCGAAGACAAGGCGTTGTCGGCCAAAAGCCGTGCACTGGCTCGGGAAAAGATGCTCTACGAAGCGCTGCTTGAAGACCTGATCGGCCATCTAGCGCCGCTGCAGGACACGGCAGCTGCATTGGCCGAACTGGACGTACTCAGTAACCTCGCAGAACGCGCGCTGAATCTGGACCTCAACTGCCCACGCTTCGTTGCCGAGCCTTGCATGCGCATTGAGCAGGGCCGTCACCCGGTCGTAGAACAGGTACTAAGCACTCCGTTTGTCGCCAACGACCTGGCGCTGGACGACAGCACCCGCATGCTGGTCATAACCGGCCCGAACATGGGCGGTAAATCGACCTATATGCGTCAGACGGCGCTGATCGTACTACTGGCGCATATCGGCAGTTTCGTGCCCGCTGCCAGCTGCGAACTGTCGTTGGTCGACCGGATCTTCACCCGTATCGGCTCCAGCGACGACCTGGCCGGCGGGCGCTCGACGTTCATGGTGGAAATGAGCGAAACGGCAAACATCCTGCACAACGCTACCGACAAAAGCCTGGTGCTGATGGACGAAGTCGGACGCGGTACCAGCACCTTCGACGGCCTTTCTCTGGCTTGGGCAGCGGCGGAATGTCTGGCGCAACTGCGTGCTTATACACTGTTCGCGACGCACTATTTCGAGCTGACAGTGCTGCCGGAAAGCGAACCGCTGGTGACCAACGTGCACCTGAATGCTACCGAGCATAACGAGCGGATCGTCTTCCTGCACCGCGTACTGCCAGGACCAGCCAGCCAGAGCTACGGCCTGGCCGTGGCCCAGCTTGCGGGCGTTCCGGGCAAAGTCATCACGCGCGCCAAAGAGCATCTGCAGCGCCTGGAAACCACCAGCCTGCCGCACGAACAGCCTAAAGCCAAGCCCGGCAAACCCGCGATCCCGCAGCAGAGCGATATGTTTGCAAGCCTGCCTCATCCGGTGCTCGACGAACTGTCCAAGATCAAAGTCGACGATATGACTCCGCGGCAGGCGCTGGATTTGCTATACACATTGCAAACTCGCCTGTGACGCGAAGCGTTACATACTGTTAGAATCCCGCGCGGTTTGGGACGCTCTCGGCTTTTAGCCTGGCCGAGGCGTTTTTCGAGCCGCGTGAAAATGCAGCGAACCACTGGTAGGTAGCAGGCGACGCAGTCCCACTGCCTCAAGGCCACCCACCAAAAGCACGTATTTTCATAGGGCCGGGAAACCTCCCGAACCTGGCAACCCTGTCTGGAAGGGCTCTGCCACAGCAGCCGCCTGAGGAGAAAATTAGAAATGACCTTCGTCGTCACCGACAACTGCATCAAGTGCAAGTACACCGACTGCGTAGAAGTCTGTCCGGTGGACTGCTTTTACGAAGGCCCGAATTTCCTGGTGATCCACCCGGACGAGTGCATCGACTGCGCGCTTTGCGAGCCTGAGTGCCCTGCCGTGGCCATTTACTCGGAAGACGAGATTCCTGCTGGCATGGAAAACTTCATCGAGCTCAACGCTGAGCTTGCCGAGGTCTGGCCCAACATCACCGAAAAGAAAGACGCGATGCCGGATGCGGCAGAGTGGGATGGCAAAACCGGCAAGATCGCTGATCTGGAACGCTAGATTCCAGACAGACAAAAGGCCCTCGAGAGGGCCTTTTTTGTTGAATCTGTGCGGTTTTCTGCAGATAAAAAAAGGGGCGGTATGACCCGCCCACATTTTATCCCTGATCCCTGTATTCCGTTGTCATCATCCTGATGAATCGCATCCCGCGATGTCCTTGACCGTCATCCTTGATGGCCTGTGCCTGTCCGTTGGCACAGCTTCGATATTAGAGATTTAAACCCGCAGAGCAACACCTCAAACGCTCCAGGATATTTCCATGTCAATCACCTTAAAAACATAATCTCTATTTAAAACAACGTGTTAAATCCTTAAACACAGCTGTTTGGCGACAAGCCTCACTGTTGTTACCTGAATGACTTACAGCAACCGTACGCAATGACTTACAGGCTTTGAAAGCTGAAAGGCCGAGCAGACGCATTGACCTACGACATTCAAATGACGAAAGACATATAAAAAGGCCGATATACACACTATGTGTTATATCGGCCCTGGATTGACGTTATGAGGGGGTGGTTACTGGAAGAGAGACTCGCTGGACAAGCCGTTTTTTTCAAGGATCTCACGTAGGCGCTTGAGCCCTTCAACCTGAATCTGCCTGACCCGCTCACGCGTCAGACCGATCTCAAGCCCTACATCTTCAAGTGTGCTGCTTTCATGCCCGCGCAAGCCAAAGCGACGGATGACAACCTCCCGTTGCTTCTCGGTCAACTCGGACAACCATTGATCGATGCTCTGGGACAGATCATCGTCCTGCAGCAGCTCACAGGGGTCGGTCGGACGATCGTCGGTCAAGGTGTCGAGCAGCGTCTTGTCCGAATCAGGCCCCAGCGAGACGTCCACCGACGAGACACGCTCGTTGAGACCGAGCATGCGCTTGACCTCACCTACCGGTTTTTCCAGCAGATTGGCGATTTCTTCGGGAGAAGGTTCATGATCCAGCTTCTGGGTCAGCTCTCGGGCCGCGCGCAGATAAACATTCAGCTCCTTGACGACGTGAATCGGCAGCCGGATGGTCCGGGTCTGATTCATGATCGCGCGTTCGATGGTCTGGCGAATCCACCAGGTGGCGTAGGTGGAAAAACGAAAGCCGCGTTCAGGGTCGAATTTTTCAACCGCCCGAATCAACCCCAGGTTGCCCTCCTCGATCAGGTCAAGCAATGACAGACCACGATTGACATAACGTCTGGCAATTTTAACTACCAGACGCAGATTGCTTTCAATCATGCGTTTGCGCCCGGCCGGGTCTCCACTTTGCGACAGACGCGCAAAATGAACTTCTTCTTCCGGGGATAGTAGAGGAGAAAAACCGATTTCATTGAGGTACAGCTGGGTAGCATCAAGCGCCCGCGTGTAGTCAATGTACTTGTGTTGTTTGAGCGATGTTGAATGCTTGACCTTGGCGCGTCCGGAGGCAGCGGGTGGCTGCTTCTCGTTTGACGCTTCCTTCAGGACAATGCCGGCTTCCATAAGGAGCACTTCATCATCGATGTCAAACTCCGGCGCTTCGTTGCCAAGAGCCATTGTTTTAGTCCTTTGGTGAGTTCGACCTCAAGCTCCAGCATCGCCTGATTCCATGGCAACACTTGAGCCTGTTCCTAATACGCCTGGAACAGGCTGGCAACTATCAACGACGTGGCAAAAATCCCAATGGATCTACAGGTTTCCCTTGGCGGCGAATCTCAAAATGCAGCTTCACCCGGTCAGTTCCTGTTGACCCCATTTCGGCAATCGTTTGCCCTGCCTTGACCTGTTGACCTTCCCGTACCAAAAGCCTGCGATTATGACCGTAGGCACTGACGTAGGTATCGCTGTGTTTGATGATGATCAATTCGCCGTAGCCCCGTAATCCACTTCCGGCGTAAACAACTGAACCATCAGACGCTGCCAAAACAGGCTGTCCCAAATCACCAGCGATATCAATTCCTTTATTCAAACTGCCGTTTGAGGAAAATTTTCCTATCAAAATGCCACTTGAAGGCCAGGTCCAACCCGTCGGAGACTTACCGGCCGGGCCTGTCCCGGTGGTCGCAGAAGGAGGTATCACCACAGGTACAACCGCAACAGGCTTGGAAATAACCGTAGTTTTGACCGAACCGGAACTGCTGGTGCTGGTTGATGTAGACGTCACCGGGCGTCCTGCACCGGAGGTAGAAGCTACGTCCTGCGTTGAAGACGAGCGCCCGTCAAAGCGAATTGTCTGACCTGGCTTGATGGTAAACGGCTCGGGGATCTGATTGCGGGCAGCCAGCGCTTTCCAGTCCCAGCCGTAACGAAATGCAATCGAAAAAAGCGTGTCACCGCGCCTGACCACGTATTGGCCGGTAGTTACCGTCGGACGCTGGGCAACGGCATTGCCGTTGCGATCAACGACACGAACCCCGCCTGAAGGCGTGCTGGAGCAGCCGACCAAAAGGACACTGAGAGCAATGCCAATCACCAGACGCTGATAACTTCTTGAAGACCTGAGCTGCTGAATGACTGTGAGACTCACCCGCCACTCCCTTTACTGGTGACTGAATTCAAAAAAGATGCCTATTGTGCCGTAATAGCGACGGGCAGCCAGTGATTAACCGTTGAAAAAACGTTGTTATGTATCAATCAGCTACATGGAATGATGCCATCAGGCCATTCAACATTCCGGGCCGCGCGCTGTAGACCAATGACTGAAGCCAGAATTCACTGTTTACCGCAGACAATCTTCACGCGATTGGCCCGTTGAGCAGTGGCACGAAGCGCACAGCCCCCAGTACGTGCCGGGAAAAACCGTTTTCTTCACGGATGATCAGCATCAATTGCTGAACCTCTCCCGAACCCACCGGGATGACCAGCCGACCTCCAGGTGCCAGTTGATCAAGCAGCGCCTGCGGTACGTCGGTTGCCACTGCCGTGACGATGATGCCGTTATAAGGTGCCAGAGCAGGCCAGCCTTCCCAGCCGTCGCCCCAGCGGAAAACCACATTACGCAGATTGAGCTCGACCAGACGCTCCTTGGCGCGGTCCTGAAGGACTTTGATACGCTCGACCGAAAATACACGCTCCACCAGTTGCGCCAGCACCGCGGTTTGGTAGCCCGACCCTGTACCGATCTCCATGACCTTGTCCAGCGGACCGGCTGCCAATAGCAGCTCGCTCATCCGCGCGACCATGTAAGGCTGGGAAATCGTCTGGTTGTGACCGATGGGCAGCGCTGTGTCTTCATAAGCGCGATGCGCCAGCGCTTCATCGACAAACAGATGCCGGGGCGTCTTGCGAATGACGTCCAGCACCCGCTGGTTGGAAATACCCTCTTCGCAGAGGCGCTGGATCAGACGTTCACGGGTGCGCTGCGAGGTCATCCCGATCCCGCGACGCAATAGATCATCCTGCTCGCGCGACATCAACGAAGACCCTCCAGCCAGGTATTCAGGCTGCTGAATCCGTCCTGATAAGTTCGATCCAGCTGCAACGGCGTAATCGATACGTAACCCTGTATGACCGCATGGAAGTCGGTGCCAGCACCGCCGTCCTCGACATCGCCGGCAGCGGCAATCCAGTAGCCGGCACGACCACGCGGATCGACAACCTTTATCGGCGCCGCAGCACGGGCACGGTGCCCCAGTCGGGTCAGTTGAATGCCGCGGATATGCTCAAGCGGCAAGTTCGGAATATTCACGTTCAGTACCGTGCGGGGTGGCAGGTCGAGTTGCTCATGGGCCTCGACCAGCAAACGCGCATAATGCGCCGCCGTCGCCAGATTATCCGGCTGACGTGACAAAAACGAAAAGGCAAACGACGGGCGCTGCAGAAAACGCCCTTCAAGCGCTGCAGCGACCGTTCCCGAATACAGTACATCGTCGCCCAGATTGGCACCCAGGTTGATACCTGAAACCACCATGTCCGGTTGATGCTCCAATAACCCATGAATCCCCAGATGCACGCAGTCGGTCGGCGTACCATTGAGACTGATGAAGCCGTTGGCCAGTGTATGTGGGTGCAAAGGCCGGTCGAGTGTCAGGGAACTACTGGCACCGCTTTTGTCCTGATCAGGGGCGATCACCACGCACTCGGCATAGTCCGCCAGCGCCGCATGAAGCGCGACAAGACCGGGCGCGTTCACCCCGTCATCATTTGATATCAGAATACGCATGGGCTGTCCGTCTGCCCAACCGGCACCAGATCAATGAGTTCGCGCACTAAAACAGTGGCGAAGCATCCGGGCGGAAGGACGAATTCCAGTTGCAGAATGTCAGACTCGGGATAATGCCACGTCAGCCGCCCAATGGGCAGTCGCAGGATGCGCCGTTCGTGCTCCATGCCCGCTCTGACCAGCCAGTCACGCAACGCAGACTCATCATTGGCAATGGCATTTTCCAGCTCTGCCGTCGCGCCACCCGCTGGCGAAGGGCCTTCACCCCACTGTGGCCCGGTAGGGTGCAGATCGAGAATCGCCAGCCGAGGATCGCTGCACTCATCAACGCCCGCCGGAAAAAAGCTGCGGCTGTCGGTGAAAGCCAGCAAATCCCCTACCTGAGCCTTTTCCCAGCTGCCATCGGCAACGCGGGCTGCCAGTACTCGATTGAACAGATAGCTGCGCGCCGTGGATAACAGTCGCGAACGCACCGCACGTTGCTCAGGCAACGCTTTGCGGGCAGCGTAATCGCGTGCTTCGCCAAGATTTCCGCCCTGATAACCGAAACGCTGCGCGCCGAAATAATTGGGGATGCCCTGCCGGGCAATGGTTTCAAGACGCTGATTCAAAGCGTCCGTGTCGGCATCCAGTTGCGTAAGCCGCAATGTAAAGCCATTCGCAGCGTGAGCACCGCGTTGCAGCTTGCGCTTATGTCGAGTGCTTTTGAGAATCTGCAGCGTATCGTCCTGCGCGGCCGACAGATCAGGATCGGCTTTGCCCGGCAGTTGAATGCTGAACCACTGGCGGGTCAGTGCCTGGCGGTCCTTGAGACCGGCATAGCTGACCGTACGCAACTGCACCCCCGCGGCCCGGGCCAGCCGACGTGCCGCCTCTTCGGTATTCAGGCCGCGTTTTTCGACCCACAGCCATAAATGCTCGCCATCGCCTGAAAGCGGAATGTCCAGCACCTCGTCGACCTGAAAGTCTTCGGCAGTCGCCTTGAGGGCTGCACGACCCAGTGCATCGCCGTAGGCCCTGGGGCCAAGCAGTTCAAGTTCATTCATGCGCGCAGCAACAACGCAACGGCATGCACCGCGATGCCTTCTTCGCGCCCGGTAAAGCCGAGTTTTTCTGTCGTTGTCGCTTTCACGTTCACCTGATCCAGCTCAACCTGCAGATCTTCAGCGATCAAGGCGCGCATGGCATCGATATGCGGTGCCATTTTTGGTGCCTGGGCAACGATGGTGGCGTCGACATTACCGACTTTCCAGCCTTTGCCGTGGATCTGCTTGAGGACATGACGCAGCAGCACGCGGCTGTCGGCACCCTTGAATTGCGGATCGGTGTCAGGAAAGTGCTTGCCGATATCGCCCAGTGCCGCGGCCCCCAAAAGCGCATCGCTCAGGGCATGCAGCAGGACATCGCCATCGGAATGGGCCAGCAGGCCGAACCCGTGTGCAATCCGCACGCCGCCCAAGGTAATGAAGTCGCCTTCAGCGAAACGGTGCACATCATAGCCATGGCCAATACGCATAAAAAAACGCCCTGAAAAAAGTCAGGGCGTGATTCTACCTGCTTTGGCGCTGGTTAGCTGTTCAAGGCTTCAGCGTGATGCCTTAGATGGTCTTCGATGAAGCTGGCGATGAAGAAATAACTGTGGTCATAACCTGGCTGCATCCGCAAGGTCAGCGGATAGTTCGCAGCCTTGGCGGCCTGAACCAGAACTTCAGGCTTGAGCTGATTGACCAGAAAATCATCACGATCACCCTGATCCACCAGCGTCGGCAGCTTTTCGGAAGCCTGCGCAATCAGAACGCTGGCATCCCACTCGCGCCAGCGAGAACGGTCTTCACCCAGATAACGGGAAAATGCCTTTTGCCCCCAGGGGCAATCGATCGGATTACTGATCGGCGAAAACGCCGATACCGAGCGATAGCGGCCAGGATTGCGCAGTGCGCAGACCAGCGCCCCATGCCCGCCCATCGAGTGGCCGCTGATACTGCGTGCCTCTGACGCCGGGAAGTGCTCTTCGATAAGGGCTGGCAGCTCCCTGACGACGTAATCATGCATCTGGTAATGCCGCGCATAAGGCTGTTCGGTGGCATTGAGATAGAAGCCCGCCCCTTGACCGAAGTCCCAGGCGCCGTCAGGGTCGTCGGCTACGTCGGCACCGCGCGGGCTGGTATCAGGTGCCACGATGATAATGCCCAGCTCGGCCGCAAGCCGGTGAGCGGCGGCTTTCTGCATGAAGTTCTCGTCGGTGCAGGTCAGGCCGGAAAGCCAGTACAACACGGGCAGCTTGCCGCCCTGCTCTGCCTGCGGCGGCAGATAGACTGCAAACACCATGTCACAACCCAGTACTTGAGAGTGGTGTTTGTAACGCTTGTGCCAGCCGCCGAAGCTTTTCTGGCAGGAAATATTTTCCAAAGGCATGTCGCTTCCTCCAGTTGCAAGCGGCAAGCTACAAGCATGTAACAAATCTTCGTGCTTGCCGCTTGCCGCCGCTCCTCAAAAATGAATGACGGTGCGGATGCTTTTGCCTTCATGCATCAGGTCGAACGCCTTGTTGATGTCTTCCAGGCCCATGGTATGGGTAATGAACGTATCCAGCGGAATTTCACCGGTCTGCGCCATGTCGACATAGCTTGGCAATTCGGTGCGGCCACGCACGCCACCAAATGCCGAACCGCGCCAAACGCGCCCGGTCACCAGCTGGAACGGACGGGTAGAGATTTCCTGACCGGCACCGGCCACGCCGATGATGACCGACTCGCCCCAGCCCTTGTGGCAGGATTCCAGCGCTGCACGCATGAGCTGTACATTGCCGATGCACTCAAAGGAGAAATCCACCCCGCCATCGGTCATGTCAACAATGACTTCCTGAATAGGACGGTCGAAATCTTTCGGATTGACGCAATCAGTCGCGCCCAACTGTTTGGCGATCTCGAACTTGGCCGGGTTGATATCGATGGCGATGATTCGAGACGCTTTGGCTTTGACCGCACCGATCAACGCTGAGAGACCGATACCGCCCAGACCGAAGATCGCTACGGTATCGCCAGGCTTGACCTTGGCAGTGTTGAGCACCGCACCGATACCGGTGGTGACACCACAACCCAGCAGGCAGACTTTTTCCAGCGGTGCCTGTTTGTCGATTTTGGCCACCGAGATTTCCGGCAGTACGGTGTATTCGGAGAAAGTCGAGGTGCCCATGTAGTGGAAAATCGGCTCGCCCTTGTAGGAAAAGCGCGTGGTGCCATCCGGCATCAGGCCTTTACCCTGAGTGGCACGAATCGCCTGACACAGGTTGGTCTTGCCCGAGCGGCAGAATTTGCACTGACGGCATTCCGGGGTATACAGCGGAATGACGTGGTCGCCGACCGCGACAGAGGTGACACCTTCGCCAATGGCTTCGACAATTGCACCGCCTTCGTGGCCGAGGATCGACGGAAAAATCCCCTCGGGATCGGCACCGGAAAGTGTGTAGGCATCGGTATGGCAGACGCCGGAGGCCACTACTTTGAGCAGCACTTCTCCCGCCTTGGGCATGGCGACATCGACTTCAACGATCTCCAATGGCTTTTTGGCTTCAAAAGCGACAGCAGCGCGCGACTTGATCATCAAACTTCTCCGACGGGTAAAAACAAGGTTTGCAGTGTAGTACAGTGCCAATTGGCGAGTAATACGGCTAAAAGCAAAACATTAATGCTGTACAGGGATAATCGATGCACATCAATCGCTGGGAAGGTCTGGACGAATTCGTTGCGGTCGCTGAATGCGGCCAGTTCACAGCGGCTGCACAAAGGCTTGGGGTTTCCTCGTCACATATCAGCCGCCAGATCGTGCGCCTTGAAGAACGACTGCAAACCCGTTTGCTTTATCGCAGCACGCGCAAGGTCGCGCTGACAGAGGCTGGTCAAACTTTTTTGCATCACTGCCAACGCTTGCAGGACGGCCGCGAAGAAGCACTGCGCGCTGTAGGCGATCTGGCCAGCGAGCCGAAAGGGTTGCTGCGCATGACCTGCGCTGTGGCTTATGGCGAGCGCTTCATCACGCCCCTGGTGACACGCTTCATGGACCTGTATCCGCACTTGCGGGTCGACATTGAGCTGAGCAACGAAACGCTTGATCTGGTGCATGAAGGAATGGATCTGGCGATTCGCCTTGGCCGGCTACAGGATTCGCGCATGGTTGCAACCCGCCTCGCGCCACGGCAAATGTATCTGTGTGCTGCGCCTTCCTACATTGAACGCTACGGGCGACCTCACAGCCTGTCGGAACTGAATCGCCACAACTGTCTGGTCGGGGGCAGCGATACCTGGCAGCTTCAGCAGAATGGCCGCGAGTTTTCTCAGAGAGTGCAAGGCAACTGGCGCTGCAACAGCGGTCAGGCGGTTCTGGATGCCGCGCTACATGGGGTTGGCCTGTGTCAGTTGCCAGACTATTACGTGCAGAAACACCTCAATGACGGAACGCTGGTTTCATTGCTGGAAGCCCATCAACCGCCCAATACTGCCGTTTGGGCGCTCTATCCGCAGCAAAGGCACCTGTCGCCCAAGGTACGCAAGCTGGTGGACTACCTTAAAGAAGGATTGGCGATGCGTGATGAGTACCGCCAGTAGCTAACGGCCGAACTCAGTGCGGCGTTGACGCAACCATTCAAGATCCTCGGGGCGAGTGACCTTGATGTTATCGGACCGCCCTTCGACCAGTCGCGGCGACTGCCCTGCCCACTCGATCGCCGATGCTTCATCGGTGATGCTCACATTCGACACCAGACTGTCCGCCAAGGCGCGATGCAGGGCCCCAAGACGAAACATCTGCGGCGTGAATGCTTGCCAGATCAGGCTCCGGTCCACGGTTTCAAGCACGCGACCACTGCTGTCGGCACGTTTGAGGGTATCCCGGGCCGGTACGGCCAGCAGGCCGCCAACCGGGTCGTCAGCCAGCTCTCCGAGCAGATTATCCAGATCACTACGCGCCAGATTAGGGCGCGCAGCGTCATGCACAAGCACCCAGTCATTGTCGCTCGCGCCCTGAGCATGCAGGTGCAGAAGCGCATTGAGCACCGAGCCTGAACGCTCGCTGCCGCCATCCACTCGCTGAATGCGGGCATCTTTAGCGCAGGGCAATGCAGCCCAGTAAGGGTCGTCCACAGCCAGACTGATCACCAGGCCCTTGAGCCGAGGGTGATCGAGAAAGCAAAGCAGGCTGTGTTCAAGAATTGTCAGGCCGCCCAGTTGCAAATATTGCTTGGGACGGTCAGCTGCCATGCGAGCACCAATGCCCGCTGCAGGTATCACTGCCCAGAAGGCAGGAAGAAAGTCTTTCATGGCACCAACTTGATTATTGCGCGAGCTGGTAAAGGGTTTCGCCGTCCTTGACCATGCCGAGTTCATGTCGGGCACGTTCTTCGACGGTTTCCAGACCCTTTTTCAACTCCATGACCTCGGCATCAAGCACGCGGTTGCGCTCCAGCAGCACCTCATTCTCAGCGTGCTGGTCGGCAATCTGCTGAGTCAGGCTGGCCACTTGCGCAAGGCTTCCGTTACCGACCCAAAGGCGGTACTGCAAGCCAGCCAGCAACAGGAGCAGGACGAGGAACAACCAGTTAGGACTGCGCATTGAAATATCAGGTACCCAGTAAAAAAGACAGCAGAGCCAACGTGAACAACAAACGACTGAGGGCATTGAGCCTGACATAAGCCAGGCTCAATCACTCCAGATTACCGCGGAGCGTCAGCATCAGAGCTGCACAGGCAAGTCAGGTGACTCGAGTCTGTGCAGCACTCTGCGTCTTTTTACCATCTATGGCTCAACCGCGAAACTCGGCACGACCACGATACGCGGCCTTGGAGCCCAATTGCTCTTCGATGCGCAGCAGTTGGTTGTACTTGGAAACGCGGTCGGAGCGGCACAGCGAACCGGTTTTGATCTGACCGGCAGACGTGCCCACAGCCAGGTCGGCAATGGTCGAGTCTTCGGTTTCGCCGGAACGGTGAGAGATGATCGCAGTGTAACCGGCAGCCTTGGCCATCTGAATGGCTTCCAGCGTTTCGGTCAGGGAGCCGATCTGGTTGAACTTGATCAGAATCGAGTTGGCGATCTTCTTGTCGATGCCTTCTTTCAGGATCTTGGTGTTGGTTACGAACAGGTCGTCACCGACCAGTTGGACTTTCTCGCCGATCTTGTCGGTGAGAACTTTCCAGCCATCCCAATCAGACTCGTCCAGACCGTCTTCAATGGAAATGATCGGATGCTTGCGCGTCAGCTCGGCAAGGTATTCGGCAAACTCGGCGGAGCTGTACTCGCCCTCTTCGCTGAGTTTGTACTTGCCGTTCTTGTAGAACTCGCTCGCCGCGCAGTCCAGCGCCAGGGTCACGTCGGTGCCCAGCGTGTAACCCGCATTGGCGACGGCTTCGGCAATAGCGTCGAGCGCTTCCTTGTTGGACGCCAGGTTAGGCGCGAAACCGCCTTCGTCGCCAACAGCGGTGTTCAGGCCACGCGCCTTGAGCACTGCCTTGAGGTGATGGAAAATCTCGGTGCCCCAGCGCAGGCCTTCAGCGAAGGTTTTGGCGCCGACAGGCTGGATCATGAATTCCTGGATGTCGATGTTGTTATCAGCATGCTCGCCACCGTTGATGATGTTCATCATCGGCACCGGCATGGAGTACACGCCCGGTGTGCCATTGAGGTTGGCGATGTGCGCGTACAACGGCAGATCCTGATCCTGAGCCGCCGCCTTGGCAGCTGCCAGGGAGACCGCAAGAATTGCGTTTGCACCCAGGCTTGCCTTGTTCTCGGTGCCGTCCAGCTTGATCATCGCGTGATCCAGAGCCTTCTGGTCAACCGGGTCCTTGCCCAGAAGCAGGTCACGGATAGGGCCGTTGATGTTGGCTACAGCCTTCAGAACGCCCTTGCCCATGTAACGGCTCTTGTCGCCATCACGCAGCTCCAGCGCTTCGCGCGAGCCGGTTGAAGCACCAGACGGCGCGCAGGCGCTGCCAACGATGCCGTTATCGAGGACCACATCTGCTTCTACAGTGGGATTGCCACGGGAGTCGAGAACTTCACGACCTTTGATGTCGACGATTTTTGCCATTGTTGTAAACACTCCAAGATTGACGAAAACGACGCAGCTGGGAAAACAATGCTCGCAGTCAGACGCAGAAAAAGGCAGGTCTGAATGCGACAACCCCGTCACGAATGACGGGGAACGGCACTTTACCGGAGAACCCTGTTCAAGCGGTCTCTACGATCGGAAAACTTTTGACAAGTTCATCCAGTGACTTGAGCTGGGCCAGGAACGGCTCCAGCTTGTCCAGACGCAGGGCACACGGGCCGTCGCATTTGGCGTTGTCAGGGTCCGGATGCGCTTCAAGGAACAGGCCGGCCAGATTCTGGCTGATGCCTGCCTTGGCCAGATCCAGGACCTGAGCGCGGCGGCCACCGGCAGAATCGGAGCGACCACCCGGCATTTGCAGGGCGTGTGTCACATCGAACAGGATCGGGTATTCGAACTGCTTCATGACGCCGAAGCCGAGCATGTCCACCACCAGATTGTTGTAACCGAAGCTGGAACCCCGCTCGCAGAGAATCAACTGATCATTACCCGCCTCTTCGCACTTGGTCAGGATGTGTTTCATTTCCTGAGGTGCGAGAAACTGGGCTTTCTTGATGTTGATGACTGCGCCGGTCTTCGCCATCGCAACGACCAGATCGGTCTGACGCGACAGGAAGGCCGGCAACTGGATGATGTCGCACACTTCGGCAACCACGGCAGCCTGATGAGGCTCGTGCACGTCGGTGATCAACGGCACGTTGAAGGTGCGCTTGATCTCTTCGAAAATGCGCATGCCCTCTTCAAGGCCCGGCCCGCGGTAGGAATTCACCGAAGAGCGGTTGGCCTTGTCGAAGCTGGCTTTGAACACGTAAGGGATACCGAGCTTTTCGGTCACCCTTACGTACTCTTCACAGACCTGCATGGCCATATCCCGGGACTCGAGTACGTTCATGCCGCCGAACAGCACCATTGGCTTGTCGTTGGCGATCTCGATCGAACCTACGCGAATTGTTTTCTGAGCCATGTGTGAAGTCCCTGTCAGGAGTTTTTCTGATGTTGAGCCAGTGCCGCCTTGACGAAACCGCTGAACAGCGGATGACCGTCACGGGGCGTGGAAGTGAATTCCGGGTGGAACTGGCAAGCGACGAACCATGGATGATCCGGTGCTTCGACCACTTCAACCAGCGCACCGTCGCCGGAGCGACCGGAAATCTTCAGGCCTGCCTCGATCAGTTGTGGCAGCAGGTTGTTGTTCACTTCATAGCGATGACGATGACGCTCGACAATCACGTCCTTGCGGTAGCAGTCGTGTACCAGCGAACCGGCTTCAAGCTGGCAATCCTGTGCCCCTAGACGCATGGTGCCGCCCAGATCGGAACTTTCGGTACGGGTTTCGACTGCACCGGTGGCATCTTCCCACTCGGTGATGAGACCCACCACGGCGTGCGCGCTGGTACGGTTGAACTCGGTGGAGTTGGCGTCTTTCCAGCCCAGCACGTTACGTGCGAACTCGATGACCGCCACTTGCATGCCCAGGCAGATGCCCAGATACGGCACCTTGTTTTCCCGTGCAAACTGGACGGCAGTGATCTTGCCCTCGACGCCGCGCAGGCCAAAGCCGCCTGGAACCAGAATCGCATCCACGCCTTCCAGCAGGCCGGTGCCCTGGTTTTCGATGTCTTCGGAATCGATATAACGCAGGTTCACCTTGGTACGGTTGGTGATACCGGCGTGGCTCATGGCTTCGATCAACGACTTGTAGGCGTCGAGCAACTCCATGTACTTGCCGACCATCGCGATGGTGACTTCGTGCTCGGGGTTGAGCTTGGCGTCGACGACCTTGTCCCACTCGGACAGATCGGCACCCTCGCATTGCAGGCCGAAGCGCTCGACCACAAAATCGTCCAGGCCTTGCGAATGCAGGATGCCCGGGATCTTGTAGATGGTGTCCGCGTCTTCAAGGGCGATAACCGCACGCTCTTCAACGTTGGTGAACTGAGCGATCTTGCGACGCGAGGACACGTCGATCGGGTGGTCGGAGCGGCAAACCAGTACATCAGGCTGCAGACCGATTGAGCGCAATTCTTTCACCGAATGCTGAGTCGGCTTGGTCTTGGTCTCGCCGGCAGTGGCTATGTAAGGCACCAGCGTCAGGTGCATCAGCATCGCGCGGCGTGCGCCCACTTCGAAACGCAACTGGCGGATGGCCTCGAGGAACGGCTGCGACTCGATGTCACCCACCGTACCGCCGATTTCGACCAGCGCCACGTCGGCATCGCCTGCACCCTTGATGATGCGGCGCTTGATTTCGTCGGTGATATGCGGAATGACCTGAATGGTCGCCCCCAGATAATCACCACGGCGCTCTTTGCGCAGGACGTGTTCGTACACACGGCCGGTGGTGAAGTTGTTGTTCTGGGTCATGGTGGTGCGGATGAACCGCTCGTAGTGACCAAGGTCCAGGTCGGTCTCGGCGCCGTCGTGAGTGACGAACACCTCACCGTGCTGGAACGGGCTCATGGTGCCTGGGTCCACGTTGATGTAGGGATCCAGTTTGAGCATGGTGACCTTGAGTCCCCGCGCCTCCAGGATGGCCGCCAATGAAGCCGAGGCAATGCCTTTCCCCAATGAAGAAACAACACCGCCCGTGACGAAGATGTAGCGCGTCATGAAAAACCCTAGAAGTCTGCGTTAAAGCGGTCAGAGCCGCCGGGGATAGCGAAGGAAGGCCGAAGCCCCCGATTACCGACAAAATTCACGGTGCACTCCCGAAACTGCTGCGTTGAAACCGACCGGCCGAAGCCAGTGTGGTGCGCGCTACATTTTAAGAATTACCCAGTAAACACTGGTTGGTAACCGGCAACTTGCGTTGTTTCAAAAGAACCAACAGAAGTTGTATCAAGAAGGGAGCGTAGTCTACCTGAAAGGGCCTTTCAGCTCAAACTTTGGTCGCTGGTCGGTACAACCCAGTGCAAACGCCAGCTTTCATTGGGCGAACCGTCCAGTCCAGGCAGGTTGGCGACGGCCAGCAGGTCATTATCACAGTAGAGCAGCGGCAATCTGCCGCGCAGAAAAACCGGTACAGCCTGTTCGTTGAGCAACCGTTTCAGATCACGACTGCCGCGTCCGCCGAGGTGCATCACCTCACCTCCCCGCCGGTAGCGGATTTGCAGAGCGCCACACGGCACATCACCTTCAAGGCTTACCCAGCCATTGCCCGGCAAGTGCAACGGTGTGCGGCAGTCGGGCCAGTCTGTTACCGGGTGACGGACATGCTCCCAGTCAGCGGGCACCCACCAGATGCAGCCCTGCGCCCTGTGCAGCTCGCCATCGGCAAGCCGCCACAGCGGACGGGCATCCTGCGCTGCTTCGCGCAATGCCTCCCAGCCAGCCCAGTGATCGGTATCCGGCAAACGCGTCAACGGCGCAAGCCAGTGGCGCAGTGCATTGCGCTGCCTTGCTGCGGACAGCACGGCAAGCGGGCCAATGCTCAGCACCGGCAAACCAAGCCAGGCAAATGGTGTCGTGGCCTGGGCACCGGCCAGATCCTGCACCGCAAGCTCGTCCAGCAATTGCTGTGCTTCGCCAAGGTGGCACGCCGTGCGCGCCAGACTGGTCGATGCCTGAGGCCATCTTGAGGTCAGCAATGGCAGCACGTCACTGCGCAAAAAGTTGCGCGAGAACCGGGAGTCGTCGTTGCTCGGGTCTTCGACCCAATTCAGGCCGTGCTGATACGCGTAGCCTTCAAGTTCGGCACGAGACACTGCCAGCAGCGGTCGCACCAGATGCCCACGCCCCAGAATTCGCCGATCGGGCATGGCAGCCAGACCGCGCACACCAGCGCCGCGCAGCAGGCGGAACAACAGGGTCTCAGCCTGATCGTCACGGTGCTGGCCGGTGAGCAATACATCCCCCTCAGCCAGCCTGCCAGTGAAAGCGGTGTAACGCGCCTGCCGGGCAGCCTGCTCGATGCTCGCACCAGGATCGACGCTTACCCGAACCAGCTCAAATGCCACACCCAGCGCCTGACAAACCTGCCGACAATGTTCAGGCCACGCATCGGCAGCGGCCTGCAGGCCGTGATGAACGTGAATGGCATGTAAGACAGGCAAGGTTTCGCATTTGGCCAGTTCAGCCAGAAGATGCAACAGCACCGTGGAGTCCAGGCCACCGGAAAAGCCGATATGCCAGGTTGGCGCGTTGCGCCAGGGAGCCAAAGCCTGAAGGAGCCTGGCAGGAAGGTCATGACCGCTATATGTGGAGGTGGTCATTGGTGTTTCTCACCGGACTTCGCTTATTCACGCACTGATCGGTCCAGTGCTCAAGCCAGCCCTTTCGCGAACAAACGAAGCGTCGCGCGGTTCGCTCCCACGTCCTTTGGGCAGAAGCCCGCAAGACGTGGAAACAATCGGGGCGACGCAGCTTACAGACCGTAGCTCATCAGACGGTCATAACGACGGGCCAGCAGCTCATCGTTATCGAACGCCTTGAGCATCGCCAACTGGCTGCTCAGCTCTTCACGAATCAACGCAGCGGCAGCAACCGGGTCGCGATGTGCACCGCCCAGTGGCTCGGCGATAACCTTGTCGACGATGCCCAGACCTTTCAGGCGATCAGCGGTGATACCCATCGCTTCAGCAGCATCCGGTGCCTTCTCGGCGGTTTTCCACAGAATCGACGCGCAGCCTTCCGGGGAGATCACCGCGTAAGTCGAATACTGCAGCATGTTCAACTGGTCGCATACGCCAATCGCCAGCGCACCACCGGAACCGCCTTCGCCGATAACGGTAGCGATGATCGGCGTCTTGAGACGGGCCATCACGCGCAGGTTCCAGGCAATCGCTTCGCTCTGGTTGCGCTCTTCCGCGTCGATGCCAGGGTAGGCACCCGGTGTGTCGATGAAGGTCAGAATCGGCATCTTGAAGCGTTCGGCCATCTCCATCAGACGGCAAGCCTTGCGATAGCCCTCGGGACGCGGCATGCCGAAGTTGCGACGAACCTTCTCGCGCACTTCACGACCTTTCTGGTGGCCGATAACCATGACCGGCTGGCCGTCGAGACGGGCAATACCGCCGACGATTGCTGCGTCATCCGAGAAATGACGATCACCGTGCAGCTCATCGAACTCGGTAAAGATGTTTTCGATGTAGTCCAGCGTGTAGGGACGACGCGGATGGCGTGCCATGCGCGCGATCTGCCAGCTGGTCAGATTGCCGAAGATGCTTTCGGTAAGCGTCTTGCTCTTGTCTTGCAGCCGGGAGATCTCGTCGCCGATGTTCAGCGAGTTGTCGTTACCCACCAAGCGCAGTTCTTCGATTTTGGCCTGCAAGTCAGCGATAGGCTGTTCGAAATCAAGAAAATTCGGGTTCATAGGCATCCGTCTTGGGTCGACGGCCAAGAGGCCGGCCGGTTGATCCGTCTGCGCCGTTCCTGTTCGGAACCGGCGCGTTCAGGTCGAAATTAAAATTCAGGGTTGAGCGCAAGTCGAGCCTGCGACGTTCAACGATACTGGAGAAAGACGTTCTCACGTCCGAACTGGTCACGCAGAGCTTGAATCAAGCTGTCAGCGGGATCAATGCGCCATGCTTCTCCCAATTGCAGCAATGCACGGGCGTCCTGCCCCGTGTAGTCCACTGTGATCGGACAGGCACCGCGATGGCGCTTGCACAGATCACCCAACCAGCGCAGCCGGTCGCCCTTGAGTGCTTCGGCGCGTACCGTCACTCGCAGGCTCTCGGCCAGATTGGTGCGCGCATCTTCGATACTCATGACCCGCTTGGCGCGCAACCGCAGCCCCCCGGAGAAGTCATCATTACTGACTTCGCCTTCGACCACCACCATAGCATCGGTCTGCAGCAGTGATTGAGCCGAATGAAACGCTTCGGCAAACAGTGATGCTTCAATGCGTGCAGAGCGATCGTCCAGGGTAATGAACCCCATCTTGTCGCCCTTCTTGTTCTTCATTACGCGCAAGGCAATGATCAGGCCGGCCACCGTCTGGGTGTCTCTGGCGGGCTTGAGGTCGATGATGCGCTGACGAGCGAAGCGGCGAATCTCGCCTTCATATTCATCGATCGGGTGACCGGTCAGGTACAGGCCCAGGGTTTCCTTTTCACCGCGCAGACGGTCCTTGAGGCTCAGCTCGCGGGTCTTGCGATGATTGGCGTAAACATCGGCATCCGCTTCAACGAACAGGCCGCCAAACAGGTCTGCGTGACCACTGTCGTGGCTGCGCGCGGTCTGCTCTGCCGCCTGAATCGCTTCTTCCAGCGCGGCAAGCAGCACCGAGCGGTTACGATCAATGTTGGCCTGATAGGCCTTGGGTTCCAGTTCGAAGTACGGCCCGAGACGATCCAGCGCACCGCTGCGAATCAGACCGTCCAGGGTTCGCTTGTTGACCCGCTTGAGATCGACGCGGGCGCAGAAATCGAACAGGTCCTTGAACGGCCCGTTCTGACGCGCATCGGTAATCGCCTCGACCGGCCCCTCGCCCACCCCTTTGATGGCACCAAGCCCGTAAAGAATGCGGCCATCATCGCTTACCGTGAATTTGAACTCCGATGTGTTCACGTCCGGCGCGTCGAGGCGCAGCTTCATCGTGCGCACTTCTTCGATCAAGGTCACGACCTTGTCGGTGTTGTGCATATCCGCCGACAATACCGCAGCCATGAACGGTGCCGGGTAGTGAGTCTTCAGCCAGGCGGTCTGATATGACACAAGTCCGTAGGCAGCCGAGTGGGATTTGTTGAAGCCGTAACCGGCGAATTTCTCCACCAGATCGAAAATGTTACCGGCCAGGTCCGGATCGATGTTGTTGGTCTTGCAACCCTCAATGAAACCGCCGCGCTGCTTGGCCATTTCCTCGGGCTTTTTCTTACCCATTGCGCGACGCAGCATGTCTGCACCGCCGAGGGTGTAACCGGCCATGACCTGCGCGATCTGCATCACCTGTTCCTGATACAGGATAATGCCGTAGGTCGGTGCCAGTACCGGCTTCAGTCCTTCGTACTGATAATCGACGTGCGGGTAGGACAGCTCGGCGCGACCGTGTTTACGGTTGATGAAGTCGTCAACCATGCCCGATTGCAGCGGGCCGGGGCGGAACAGCGCCACCAGTGCGATCAAGTCTTCCAGACAGTCGGGCTTGAGCTTTTTGATCAGCTCTTTCATGCCGCGCGACTCTAGCTGGAACACAGCCGTGGTTTCGGCGCGCTGCAGCAGCTGATAGGTCGGCATGTCGTCGAGCGGGATGAACGCGATGTCCAGCGGTTCTTCGTTGACCTTGGCGCGGTCGCGATTGATAGTCTTGAGCGCCCAGTCGATGATGGTCAGGGTGCGCAGACCGAGGAAGTCGAACTTCACCAGCCCCGCCGCCTCGACATCGTCCTTGTCGAACTGGGTTACCAGGCCGTCACCGGCCTCGTCGCAATAGATCGGCGAAAAGTCGGTCAGCTTGGTCGGGGCAATCACCACACCACCGGCGTGCTTACCGACGTTACGCACAATGCCTTCGAGCTTGAGCGCCATCTCCCAGATTTCCGCAGCTTCCTCATCCACCTTGAGGAAATCGCGAAGAATCTCTTCCTGCTCGTAGGCTTTTTCGAGGGTCATGCCGACTTCGAACGGGATCATCTTCGACAGACGATCCGCCAGTCCGTAAGACTTGCCCTGCACCCGCGCCACGTCACGCACCACCGCCTTGGCCGCCATGGAACCGAAGGTGATGATCTGGCTAACCGCATTGCGACCGTATTTCTCGGCCACGTATTCGATCACCCGATCACGGCCGTCCATGCAGAAGTCGACGTCGAAGTCAGGCATGGAAACCCGTTCCGGGTTCAGAAAGCGTTCGAACAGCAGATCGTATTCCAGCGGGTCGAGGTCGGTGATCTTCTGTACATAGGCAACCAGCGATCCGGCACCCGAACCACGACCCGGCCCCACCGGTACGCCATTGCTCTTGGCCCACTGGATGAAGTCCATCACGATCAGGAAGTAACCAGGGAAGCCCATCTGGATGATGATATCCAGCTCGAAATTCAGCCGGTCGACATACACCTGACGCTTGGCTTCGTAATCTTCGGTGGTGTCCTTGGGCAACAGGACGGCAAGACGCTCTTCGAGGCCATCGAACGAAACCTTGCGGAAATACTCATCGATGGTCATGCCATCGGGAATCGGGAAGTTGGGCAAAAAGTGAGTGCCCAGCTTGACGTCGATGTTGCAGCGCTTGGCGATCTCGACGGTGTTTTCCAGCGCCTCGGGCAGGTCGCTGAACAGCTCGGCCATTTCTTCCGGGCTTTTCAGGTATTGCTGATCGCTGTAGTTATGCGAACGACGCGGATCGTCCAGCGCCCGGCCTTCGCCAATACACACGCGAGTCTCGTGGGCTTCGAAATCAGTCTGCTTGATGAAACGCACATCGTTGGTCGCAACCAGCGGCGCACCGTGACGTTCGGCCAAGGCAACAGCGGCATGCAAGTGCTCTTCGTCATTGTTGCGATTGGTGCGCTGCACTTCGATATAGAAACGATCGGGAAATACCGCCATCCATTCGCGCAGCAGTTCGTCCGCCTCGCCGGGGTTGCCGCCGAGCAACGCCATGCCGATCTCGCCTTCCTTTGCAGCGGAAAGCGCAATCACGCCTTCACTGGCCTGCGCGACCCATTGGCGCTGGATGACGATCTGGCCGTTGCGCTGGCCTTCGATAAAACCACGGGAAATCAGTTCGGTCAGGTTCCGATAGCCCTGGGCATTCATGGCCAACAGGCTGATGCGACTGAGCGCAGCGTCTTCATCCCTGCCCGCCAGCCACAAGTCGACACCACAGATTGGCTTGATACCCGAGCCTTGCGCGGCCTTGTAGAACTTGACCAGCGAACACATGTTGTTCTGGTCGGTCACCGCCACGGCAGGCATGTTCATGCCAGTCAGCGCCTTGATCAACGGTTTGACCCGGACCAGACCGTCAACCAGCGAGTATTCGGTGTGCAGGCGTAGATGAACGAAAGAAGCCGGCATGGTGATCCTATAAAACGCGAAAATACAAAAAACGAAGGGCAGGATTGTAACGGGCCCGGGATGAAACGTCAGTCCTGCAATAAACCGACTGGCAGCGGGATCGACCCGCCGATCATTATGGATGCTCGCGCTTCATGGGCTGCACGCACAGGTGCAAAGGAGCGTCGATGAATGGGCGTAGGCCCCAACCGGGCCAATGCCTCCAGATGCACCGGCGTAGGATAACCCTTGTGCCCACCGATGCCATAACCCGGATAGATGAGTTCGAACGCTGCCATTTCCCGATCCCGGCTAACCTTGGCGAGAATCGATGCGGCCGCGATGGCAGGCACCTTGGAGTCGCCTTTTACAACCGGCGCAGAAGGCACTGACAACTGCGGGCAACGGTTGCCGTCGATGAGCGCCAGCTTCGGCGTGATACTCAACCCCTCGACGGCACGTTTCATGGCCAGCATCGTGGCGTGCAAAATATTCAATTCGTCGATTTCTTCAACTTCAGCCCGGGCAATGAACCAGCACAGGGCCTTCTCCTGAATTTCGACGTAGAGCTTTTCGCGCCGGGCTTCAGTCAGCTTCTTTGAGTCGTTGAGCCCGAGAATAGGCCGGGCAGGGTCGAGAATGACTGCCGCCGTCACAACCGCTCCGCACAGCGGGCCGCGGCCTACCTCATCAACACCTGCTACCAGATCCTCGACGAGTGTGAAATCCAGACCTGTTTGCATGATGGGCGACCTCACAGTGAAGACGACTGGCCGAGCAGGCTCAACACCGCATCAGCGGCCTGATTGGACGCATCTCGGCGCAAAATACGGTGAATGGCATCAAAGCCTGCGGTTTGCGCCTGACCGTCGTCGATCAGCGGCAGCAGCGTCCGGGCCAACGCTTCAGGGGTGGCGTCATCCTGCAGCAGTTCTGGCACCAGCAGGCGCTGGGCAAGCAGGTTAGGCAGCGACACGTAAGGGCTTTTGACCATCCGCTTGAGTATCCAGAAGGTCAGCGGCGCCAGACGGTAGGCCACCACCATCGGTCGCTTGTAAAGCAGGGCTTCCAGGGTCGCGGTGCCGGAGGCGATCAGTACCGCATCGCATGCGGCCAGCGCCACATGTGACTGGCCGTCGAGCAGCGTGACTGGCAGGTTGCGGCCTTGTAACAATTGCTCTATCTGAACCCGCCGCTGAGGGCTGGCGCAAGGCAGTACAAAGCGCAAGCCAGGACGCTGCGCGAGAAGAAGCTCGGCAGCATCGAAAAACAACCCGCCCAGACGCCCTACTTCGCCGCCCCGGCTGCCCGGCATCAGCGCAACAACGGGCGCTTCCTGAGCAAAACCAAGCCCCGCGCGGGTCGCGGCGCGATCCGACTCCAGAGGGATGGTGTCTGCCAGCGGATGACCGACAAAGCGTACCGGTACGCCCTTCTCTTCATAGAAACGGGCTTCGAATGGCAACAATGTCAGCATCAGGTCACAGCCTTCACGAATCTTCAGCACACGCTTCTGACGCCAGGCCCAGACTGACGGGCTGACATAGTGCACGGTCTTGATCCCCGCGCGGCGTAGCTGAAGTTCGATATTGAGTGTGAAGTCGGGGGCATCGATGCCGATGAAGACGTCCGGCTTTTCATTGACGAGGGTCTCTACCAGCAGCTTGCGCCGGGCCAGCAGCTCACGCAGCCTGCCTAGCACCTCGACCAGCCCCATCACCGACAGGCGCTCCATCGGGAAGTAGGACTGCATGCCCTCAGCCTCCATCAGCGGGCCACCCACGCCGATGAAACGGATATCGGGATGGCGCACCTTGAGGGCACGCATCAGGCCGGACCCGAGGATATCGCCGGATGCTTCACCAGCGACCAGAGCGATACATAATGGCTTGGTCATGATTAGCGAATGATACCGCGGGTCGACGTCTGGATAGACTGAAGGAATACGGCCACTTCAGGGAACTGCGCCGCCGGCTCAGCAAGGTCGGCCGCCGCCTGCGCGATGGTCAGCCCCTGACGATAGACCGTCTTGTAGGCTCTGCGCAGCGCATGAATGGCTTCTTCGGAAAAACCACGACGGCGCATGCCTTCGAAATTCATACTGCGCGCTTCGGCAGGGTTGCCAAACACCGTCACGAACGCCGGAACGTCCTTGCCAATGGCCGTACCCATGCCGGAAAAGCTGTGCGCACCGATGTGGCAGAACTGATGCACAAGGGTAAAACCGGACAGGATGGCCCAGTCATCGACATGAACGTGGCCTGCCAGTGCGGTGTTATTGACCAGAATCACGTGGTTGCCGATCACACTGTCATGGCCGATGTGCGCATAAGCCATGATCAGGTTGTGATCGCCGAGCGTGGTTTCAGCACGGTCCTGAACAGTCCCGCGGTGGATGGTCACGCCTTCACGGATCACGTTGTGATCGCCGATGACAAGACGGGTTTCCTCGCCCTTGTACTTCAGATCAGGCGTGTCTTCGCCCACCGATGAGAACTGGTAGATGCGATTGTGCTTGCCGATCCTGGTTGGTCCCTTGAGGACAACATGAGGACCGACGACTGTACCCTCGCCAATTTCCACACCGGCTCCGACGATCGACCAAGGGCCAACCTCCACGTTGTCGGCCAGAATGGCCGTCGGATCGATGATTGCGCGAGGGTCAATCAAACTCATAGTTTACGTTCCGCACAGATGATTTCGGCAGAGCATACCGCCTTGCCGTCAACTGTAGCCTTGCATTCGAATTTCCAGATCTGACGCTTGCTGCTCAGGAACTTCGCTTCAAGAACCAGCTGGTCGCCCGGCAGAACCGGTTGACGGAAACGCAGTTTGTCCGAGCCCACGAAATAATAGAGCGTACCGTCTGACGGCTTGGAGTCGAGCATCTTGAACGCAAGAATACCCGCAGCCTGTGCCATTGCCTCGATGATCAACACACCCGGCATGATGGGATGCTCAGGGAAGTGGCCGTTGAAAAAAGGCTCGTTGACGCTGACATTCTTGTAGGCGCGAATGTTCTTGTTCTCGATATCCAGCTCGGTCACGCGGTCCACCAGCAGGAACGGGTAACGATGAGGCAGATATTCGCGAATTTCTTTGATGTCCATCATTTCGAGGGGAAGCCTGTAGTAAAGATTAGGGGTGCGTCGCGACTGCGCAGCACCCCTCTACATCAAGGAGGCAGTTTATCGACTGTGCACGCTTGATATTAAAAAGGTATCAGCCATCAGATGAGCGATTATCGGAGCAGGTCACTGTCTCTACAGCCTTTTCGAGCTTTTGCAGACGCCGCGCCATGTCATCGATCTTGCGCAGACGGGCTGCGCTCTTGCGCCACTCGGCAGCGGGCTGCATTGCCGTACCCGACGAGTAGGAACCCGGCTCGGTAATGGAATGCGTCACCATCGTCATGCCGGTGATGAAAACACCATCACAGATTTCGATATGCCCCACCAGCCCTACACCGCCGGCCAGCATGCAGTGCTTGCCGATTATGGTGCTTCCGGAGATGCCGACACACGCAGCCATCGCTGTGTGATCGCCAACCTGTACGTTGTGGGCAATCTGAATCTGGTTATCCAGTTTCACGCCGTTGCCAATTCGCGTATCGGCCAAAGCACCGCGATCGATCGCCGTGTTGACGCCGATCTCGACGTCATCACCCAAGGTGACGCCACCGATTTGTGCAATTTTCTGCCAGACACCCTTCTCATTGGCAAAGCCGAAACCTTCACCGCCCAGCACCGCGCCCGACTGAATGACCACACGCTTGCCGATGCGCACATCGTGATAAAGCGTTACACGCGGTGCCAGCCAGCCACCTTCACCAATTTCGCAACGAGCACCGATGAAGCTGTGCGCACCAATGGTGACACCGGCTGCAATACGGGCACCGCTCTCGATAACTACGAAAGCGCCAATACTGGCGGCAGGATCAACCTGAGCATCGTCGGCAATCACTGCCGTCGGATGAACGCCCGCCACGCTTTTGGGCTTGGGGTCGAAAAAGTGCGAAATGCGCGCATAGGCCAGGTAAGGATCCGGGACCAATAGCGCATCTCCGGTGTAGCTGTCGGCATCTGCGGGCTTGAGCAGCACGGCAGCAGCCTGGGCATCAACCAGAAATTTACGGTATTGAGATTTTGCCAGGAAACTGATTTGACCAGGGCCGGCCTCTTGTAAAGCGGCCAGCCCGGTGATGTCCTTGTCCTTGTCGCCACGTAGCGTAGCGCCAAGGAACTCGGCCAATTGGCCGAGCTTGATGGTTATGCTCATGGTTACTTCAGCTGGTTCATGCGCTCGATGACCTGGCGAGTAACGTCGTATTGAGGCTTGACGTCAATCACTGCACCGCGCTCGAAGACCAGATCGAAACCACCTTTCTTGATGACTTCTTCAACAGCCTGATCCAGCTTTGGCTTCAACTGCTTGAGCATTTCACGGTCAGCAACTGCCTTGGCTTCGTTCAGTTCCTTGGACTGGAACTGGAAGTCCCGAGCCTTTTGCTTGAATTCAAGCTCCAGACGCTCGCGCTCAGGCTGAGCCATCTTGTCGCCGCCGCTGACCAGACGGTCCTGAATACCCTTGGCGCTGCTTTCCAGGCTTTTCAGCTTGGTCAGTTGCGGACCGAATTTTTTCTCGGCATCAACAGCGTATTTCTTGGCAGCGTCAGATTCCAGCAAGGCCATCTGATAGTTCAGTACAGCAATTTTCATGTCGGCAAATGCAGGGCTTGCAACCAGAACGGTTGCCAGCAGTACCAATTGAGTCAACTTACGCACAATACAACTCCTACAAAATTCGTTGCGTTATCAAAGATCAGACGCTTAGAAAGTCTGACCCAGGGAGAATTGGAAGACCTGTGTTTCTGCTTCGTCGTCCGGCTTCTTGATCGGCATCGCCAAGGCGAAGCTCAAAGGACCGAGCGCAGTGATCCAGGTGACACCGATACCCACAGAGCTGGCCATGCCGGAAAGGTCGATGTTGTTGCATTCGACGTTTTTACCACTGGCTGTCTTCCTGCTGGAATCGCAGTTTGTATCAAATACGTTGCCGACATCCCAGAACACGGAGGTGCGCAGGGAACGCTGGTCCTTGACGAATGGCAACGGGAACATGACTTCTACGCCACCCTGCACCAGGGCATTACCACCGAACGGCAGTGGATCCTGGTCCGGATCAGCCAACGTGCCGGGTTTTGAACCGTTACTCGGCGTACTACGCGGACCGAGCGTGCTGTCCTTGAAGCCACGAACCGAGTTGAAACCACCGGCATAGTAGTTCTCGTAGAACGGCAGACCCGAGGTCGAACCGTAGCCGTCACCGTAACCCAGCTCGGTGTGTAGACGCAGGGTGTAGTTATCGGTGATCGGGTGGAAGTACTGAGCACGGTAATCCAGCTTGAAGAACGACAGGTCGCTGCCCGGCAAGGTGGATTCAAACACCAGGCTTTGCGAGTGACCACGGGTCGCCAGTACGCCTTTGTTCAGAGTCGATTCAGACCAGCCAATCGAGCCCTTGAAGTTCAGGTACTTATCGCCTTCTTTTTCGACAAAGTCGAAGATCTCGTCAACGGTGTACTTGCCGGTCTTGATCTCATCCTGCTGCACGGTCAGGCCGTAGGTCAGGCGCGAGGTCTCGCTGATCGGGTAGCCGAGGTTGATACCGGCACCCAGGCTATCCACTGCGTAGCTTGCAACATCAACGTCAAGGTCATCGTAGTTGGTGGTGCGGTAGAACGCGTTGTAACCCAGGCTGACACCGTCCGGCGTGTAGTACGGATCGACGTAGCTGAAGTTGTAACGGCTCTGATATTCGCTGCGGGTCAGGCCGATGCTGACCTTGTTACCGGTACCGAGGAAGTTGTTCTGGCTGATCGAACCACCGAGGATCAGACCGGCGCTTTGCGCGAAGCCGACGCTGGCGGTGATCGAACCGGACGCCTGCTCTTCAACGGCGTAGTTCACATCGACCTGATCGTCGGTGCCTGGAACAGGTGGCGTCTCGACGTTGACTTCCTTGAAGAAGCCCAGACGGTCCAGACGGGTTTTCGACTGGTCAATCAGGTAGGTCGAAGCCCAGCCGCCTTCCATCTGACGCATTTCGCGACGCAGCACTTCGTCTTCCGACTTGGTGTTGCCGCGGTAGTTGATGCGGTTGACGTAGGCACGCTTGCCGGGATCGACCACGAAGGTGATGTCAACCGTGTGGTCTTCGTTGTTCGGGGTCGGCACGCCGTTGACGTTGGCGAAGGTGTAGCCTTCGTTACCCAGACGACGGGTGATCAGCTCGGACGTGGTGGTCATGACCTTACGCGAGAACACCTGACCCGGCTGTACCAGCAGCAGGGACTTGACCTGGTCTTCAGGAACCTTCAGGTCACCGCTGAGCTTGACCGACTTGACGCTGTATTTTTCGCCTTCGTTGATGTTGACCGTGATGTACACGTTCTTCTTGTCCGGCGTGATCGAGACCTGGGTCGAGGCGATATCCATGTTGATATAGCCGCGATCGAGGTAGTACGAACGCAGACGCTCAAGGTCACCCGACAGCTTTTCACGGGCGTACTTGTCATCATTCTTGAAGAACGACAGCCAGTTGCTGGTCTTGAGCTCGAACAGGTCGGTCAGGTCTTCGTCGGAGAAGACCGTGTTGCCCACCACGTTGATATGCTGAATGGAGGCGACGGTGCCTTCATTGATGTTGATTTTCAGGCCCACGCGGTTGCGCGGCTGTGGAACGACCTCGGCGTCAACCTCGGCAGAGTAACGGCCCTGGGCAACGTATTGGCGTTGCAGCTCGTTACGTACACCTTCAAGGGTTGCACGCTGGAAAATTTCACCCTCGGCCAGACCGGACTGTTTCAGCCCCTTCATCAGGTCTTCGGTGGAGATGGCCTTGTTGCCTTCGATTTCGATACTTGCAACCGAAGGACGCTCGACGACGTTGATGACGAGTACGTTGCCATCGCGACCCAGCTGGATATCTTGAAAGAAACCGGTTTTGAACAGCGAACGGGTAGCATCGACCAAACGACCATCGTCCGCCTGCTCGCCTACGTTCAGCGGCAACGCACCAAAGACACTGCCGGCGGATACCCGCTGGAGGCCGTTGACACGAATATCGGAGATGGTGAAGGACTCGGCGTGAACTTCAGCGATCATCAGTGCGGAAAGAACCGCAGTTAGCAGCAGACGTTTCATGAAGTCCTTTCTTATTCCAACTGGCAATAAACAAACTGCCGCAAAATGCGGCAGATTCGCAACTCGGCAAAGCGTTACAGTCGGCCCAGATCGTTGACCAGCGCGAGCAACATTACGCCCACCACCAGACTGATACCGATCTGCGCCCCCCAACCTTGAACCTTTTCCGAAAGGGGACGACCACGCGCCCACTCGATCAGATAAAACAGCAAATGCCCCCCGTCCAGGACGGGAATGGGCAGCAAATTCAGAACACCCAGGCTAATACTCAGATAAGCGAGGAAGTTCAGAAAATCTCCGATGCCCGACTGGGCCGAAGCGCCCGCCACTTTAGCAATGGTTATCGGTCCACTCAAGTTTTTTACCGAGAGCTCGCCGAACAACATTTTCTTCAGTGAGTCCAGGGTCAGCACACTCATGTTCCACGTGCGCTTTATCCCCTCGCCCATCGCGGCGAAAGGACCGTAGCTGACCTCGCGCAGCATTTCCGGTGGCCAATCGACAGCTTTGACGCCAGCCCCCAGATAACCCGCGGCCGCCTTGCCTTCGCCTTTCGCGGCGAGGGTTACAGGGACGTCCATTTGTACACCGTCACGCTCGATGCGCAGCGATACTTTTGCCTCAGGGCGCTCGCGCACCCGGTCAACAACCTGCTGCCACTCATTGAGCGGCTGACCGTCCATCGAAATCAGGCGATCTCCGGTTTTAAGCCCGGCACTCTGCGCCGGACCTTTCGGGTCGATCTCTGCCAGCACGGGCAACAAGGCCGGGCGCCACGGACGAATACCCAGCGACTTGATCGGATCAGGCTCTTCAGCCCCCCTGAGCCAGTCATTGAGTACCAGTTCACGAGACGTGTCGACCGTCGAACCCTGATCCCTGAGCTTCAAAGCGATGGTGCCGCTTTCACCCAGGCGGCGGACCAGTTGCAGATTCACCCCGGCCCAGCCCGACGTCGGCTCGCCATCGACTGCGACGATTTCCTGCCCGGCAGTCAGACCCGCCTGTTGAGCGATGCTTCCGGACTCGACGGCGCCGATAACCGGACGAACCTGTTCGCTGCCCATCATCGCCAGCACCCAGAAAAACGCGATGGCCAGCAGGAAATTGGCTGTCGGGCCTGCGATCACGATTGCGATACGCTGCCCGACGGTCTTGCGATTGAACGACTGGTCGGCAAGCTCGGGCGGGACATTGCCTTCGCGCTCGTCGAGCATTTTGACATAGCCACCCAGCGGAATTGCAGCGACCACATACTCGGTGCCCTGACGATCACTCCAACGCAGAAGAGGCGTGCCGAAGCCCACTGAAAAACGCAGCACCTTGACGCCACAACGCCTGGCCACCCAGAAGTGGCCGAATTCGTGGAAGGTCACCAGCACGCCCAACGCAATCAGGGTGCCGAGAATCATGTATAAAGCGCTCATCAGCCTTCTCCGGGTACCGACTGGTCGGCCAGTGTGTTAATCATCGCAGACTTCAAAAGCTGCCGTTGACGCACCACATCGACCCTTTCATTCAAATCCTGACGGGTCATCAGATCGCTATCGCCCGTTTCTTTCAAGCCATTGGCCCGCGAGCAAACGCGCTTTTGCATCCGCGGCAAACACCGCGTCGAGCCCTTCGACCGCAGTCACAGGCTCATGATTCAGAACCTCCTCGATAATACCGGCGATTTCCAGGTAACGGATACGCCCATCAAGGAATGCAGCGACGGCCACTTCATTGGCTGCGTTAAGCATGGCAGGCGCACTGCCTCCAGCCTCTGCCGCGTGACGCGCCAGCCGCAGGCAGGGGAAACGCTCCTCGTCGGGCTTCTGAAAATCAAGCTGGCCGATACGGAACAGATCCAGAGGCGCAACACCAGAGTCTACACGTGCAGGCCAGGCCAGTGCATTGGCGATGGGCGTACGCATGTCGGGATTGCCCAATTGAGCGAGTACAGAGCCATCAACATAATCGACCAGCGAGTGGATCACGCTCTGCGGATGGATGACCACCTCGACCTGATCCGGACGTGCGTCGAACAGCCAGCAGGCTTCGATCAGCTCAAGGCCCTTGTTCATCATGGTCGCCGAATCAACGGAAATCTTGCGACCCATCGACCAGACAGGATGCGCGCAGGCCTGTTCGGGCGTCACATTCTGCAACTGTTCGAGCGGGGTTTCGCGGAACGGTCCGCCCGAGGCCGTCAACATGATCCGCCGGACACCCACAGCACCAAGCCCGCGAGCAAAATCGCCGGGCAGGCACTGGAAAATCGCATTGTGCTCACTGTCGATGGGCAGCAGCACTGCGCCGCTCTGCCGAACAGCCTGCATAAACAGGTCACCGGACATGACCAGCGCTTCCTTGTTGGCCAGCAAGACCTTCTTGCCCGCCTCGACCGCAGCCAGGGTCGGGCGCAGACCGGCAGCGCCGACAATGGCGGCCATGACTGCGTCGACGCGCGGGTGCGCGGCTACTTCACACAGACCACCCTCGCCTACCAGTACCCGGGTGTCGAGCCCGGCCGCAGCGAGGTCGTCCTGCAATTTACGGGCGGCGACCTGATCGGGAACCACAGCGTATTGCGGGGTATGCCGGACGCACAGGGCCAGCAACTCATCGAGACGACTGAAGCCCGTAAGCGCGAATACCTGATAAAGAGAAGGATGACGTGCGACGACATCCAGAGTGCTCAGACCGATAGAGCCTGTGGCACCCAGAATGGTGATGTGTTGCGACCCACTCACATGACACCCCAGTCAGCGGCCCAGAGCAGAACCGCAAATACCGGAATGGCCGCAGTAAGGCTGTCGATACGATCCAGCACGCCGCCGTGCCCAGGCAGCAGGTTGCTGCTGTCCTTGACCCCTGACTGGCGCTTGAACATGCTTTCAGTCAGGTCGCCAATTACGGAGATGAACACAATCACAGCAGCGCCAAGCAGCCCGGCGATGAACTGAGCAACGGTCCAGTCGCGAGAAACACCCACAGCGGCCGTAATGCCCAGACTGACTGCCAGACCGCCGTATACGCCTTCCCAACTCTTGCCCGGACTTACCTTGGGGGCCAGCTTGCGCTTGCCGAACGCCTTGCCGGAGAAATAGGCACCAATGTCGGCAGCCCATACCAGCACCATCACCGACAGAATCAGCCAGTTACCCAGCGGCCACTGCTTGATCAGCACCAACCCCTGCCAGGCAGGCAGCAAAATCAAAAGACCGATCACCAGCTTGCAGGCCGCGCTTGCCCAGTGGTTGCTGGAGTCCGGATAGGTAAGGACCAGAAAGGTCGCCACGCCCCACCAGATGACGGCTGCGACGAGCACCCAGGGCTCCAGCCCTGGCAGCAGATACATGAGGAATAGCAGAATTGCGACCACAGCCGCATAACCGATGCGCATCGACTGCGCAGCAAAACCTGCGAGCCGCGCCCATTCCCAGGAACCCAGCACGACAACCACCCCGATGAACAGGGCGAAGTACATGCCGGTCAGCAGGAAAAAACCGCACAAGGCGATCGGCAACAAAATGAGTGCCGTGATGATCCGTTGTTTCAGCATTAAGCCCGGGCCCCAGCCTCTACCTGTTCGCTGGTTTTACCGAAGCGACGTTGGCGAGAAGCGAAATCTGCCAGCGCGGCGCGCATGGCATCGTGTTTGAAGTCCGGCCAGAACAGGTCGGAGAAGTACAGCTCGGCATAGGCCAGCTGCCAAAGCAGGAAATTACTGATGCGGTGTTCGCCACCGGTGCGGATGCACAAGTCCGGCAACGGCAGATCGCCCGTTGCCAGACAGGTCTGCAGCAGCTCGGGAGTAATATCCTCCGGCTGCAGGTGCCCGGCCTGAACCTCGCGCGCCAGCCGCTGGGCAGCCTGTGCGATGTCCCACTGCCCACCGTAGTTGGCAGCGATCTGCAGCACGAAACGGCTGTTGCCGGATGTGCGCACTTCCGCCTCGCGCATTGCAGCCTGCAGCTCGGGATGAAAGCGCGAGCGATCGCCAATGATCCGCAGGCTGATGTCGTTCTCGTTCAGGCGCTTGGTTTCGCGGCGTAGCGCCGTGAAGAAAAGCTCCATCAGCGCACCAACCTCTTCGGCCGGGCGCTGCCAGTTTTCACTGGAGAACGCGAACAGTGTCAGCACCTCGACCTTGGCTTCGGCACACACCTCGATAACGGCACGCACAGCGTCGACGCCCGCCTTATGGCCAGCGACGCCTGGCAGCAGGCGCTTCTTGGCCCAGCGATTATTACCATCCATGATAATCGCGACATGGCGCGGTACCGAAGACGGCACGGCCGGTTTTATCTTTTCCATGAAAGCGTCCGAAACCTTAAACAGCCATCAGATCAGCTTCTTTCTGCTTGACCGCAACTTCGATTTCCGCAACGAACTTGTCGGTCAGCTTTTGCACGTCGTCAGCCGCACGACGCTCTTCGTCTTCGCTGATTTCCTTCTCCTTGACCAGATCTTTCAACTGGCTCAGGGCGTCACGACGAATGTTGCGTACAGCAACACGAGCGTCTTCAGCGGCATCGCGTGCCTGCTTGGTGAAGCCCTTGCGGGTTTCCTCGGTCAGGGCCGGCATGGAGATCAGCAACAGCTCACCCAGGTTAGTCGGGTTGAAGCCCAGACCGGAGCTCTGGATAGCCTTGTCGACAGCGGCAAGCATATTGCGCTCAAACGCTACGACCTGAAGGGTACGCGAGTCCTTGACGGTGACGTTGGCCACCTGGCTGAGCGGGGTATCGGCACCGTAGTAAGGAACCATGACACCACCGAGGATGCTCGGATGCGCTTTGCCGGTACGGATACGGGTGAACGCATGGGTCAGCGATTCCAGACTCTTCTGCATGCGGGTCTGAGCGTCTTTCTTGATTTCGTTGATCATTATTGTGCTTCCTCGATCAGGGTCCCTTCAGCGCCACCATGGACGATATTCAGAAGAGCACCCGGCTTGTTCATGTTGAAGACGCGCAATGGCATCTTGTGATCGCGACACAGGCAGATTGCGGTCAGATCCATCACACCCAGCTTGCGATCCAGCACTTCATCGTAGGTCAGATGATCGAACTTCTCGGCATTCGGGTCCTTGAACGGATCTGCAGTGTAGACACCATCCACCTTGGTGGCCTTGAGCACTACATCGGCGTCGATCTCGATCGCTCGCAGGCAGGCAGCCGAGTCGGTCGTAAAGAACGGATTACCAGTGCCGGCAGCAAAAATCACCACTTCCTTCGAGCTGAGATGGCGCATGGCCTTGCGGCGGTCGTAATGATCGGTCACGCCTACCATGGAAATGGCCGACATCACGATGGCCGTGATATTAGCGCGCTCCAGCGCATCGCGCATTGCCAGGGCGTTCATCACAGTGGCCAGCATGCCCATGTGATCGCCTGTCACCCGATCCATGCCCGCAGCACTCAAGGCCGCGCCACGAAACAGGTTGCCGCCGCCGATCACCAGACCGACCTGAACGCCGATACCGACCAGCTGGCCGACTTCCAGCGCCATACGGTCCAGCACCTTGGGGTCAATGCCGAACTCTTCCGAGCCCATGAGGGCCTCACCGCTGAGCTTGAGTAGAATGCGTTTATAGCGAGCCTGATAACCACTGCCCTGCTGAGCCATTGCGAATCTCTCCTGCGGCGTTTTCTGAAAAAAATCTGTGCCGGCTATTTCAAGCCTGCGCTTACTTTAGCTTGACGCTCTGCGAGCGTCGGGAGAATGCAGCCTTGTGAGCACAATCTCCAAGGAAAATTTCCTTTTCTCTTTCGACAAAGAGGCCGCACGCGTGAGCGGGCAGCCTCTTTGGGGCGACAGTTGAAAAACCGTCTTACTGCTTGGCAGCAGCCAGCTGTGCAGCCACTTCGTCAGCGAAGTTATCAACTGGCTTCTCGATGCCGT
Source organism: Pseudomonas syringae group sp. J248-6 (assembly GCF_032586995.1). Taxonomy (NCBI): domain Bacteria; kingdom Pseudomonadati; phylum Pseudomonadota; class Gammaproteobacteria; order Pseudomonadales; family Pseudomonadaceae; genus Pseudomonas; species Pseudomonas syringae group sp. J248-6. The sequence continues at coordinate 86,462 of NZ_JAWHOP010000006.1, forward strand.
CGCCTACTTTGAAGTAGGTGAAGGAAACGATTTCAGCACCGGCTTTCTTGGCCAGATCACCGACCTTGACTTCCGGGTTCTTGACGAAGGCTTGCTCGACCAGGCTGGCTTCTGCCAGGAACTTGGTGATACGACCGCCAACCATTTTCTCAACGATGTCAGCCGGCTTGCCTTTGATCTTGTCTTCGTTCAGTTGCAGGAAGACATTCTTCTCGCGCTCGATCGCTTCGGCAGACACTTCCGAAGGGAACAGGAACTCGGGGTTGCTTGCCGCTACGTGCATGGCGATATCTTTGGCCAGCTCGACGTCGCCACCCTTGAGGGTAACAACTACGCCGATCTTGTTGCCGTGCAGGTAAGTACCTACAACATCACCTTCGATACGCTTCAGGCGACGGATGTTGACGTTTTCGCCAACCTTACCCACCAGTACCAGACGCGCAGCTTCCTGAGCTTCGATCAACGGAGCGGCATCAGTCATCTTCTCAGCGAAGGCTTTTTCGACGCTTGCAGCAACGAAAGCCTTGAAGTCGTCTTGCAGGGCCAGGAAGTCGGTCTGCGAGTTGACTTCGATGATGACAGCGGCTTTACCGTCGTCCTTGATGGCGATAGCGCCTTCAGCAGCCACGTTACCTGCTTTCTTGGCGGCCTTGATGGCGCCGGAAGCACGCATATCGTCGATTGCTTTTTCGATGTCGCCGCCAGCCTTGGTCAAGGCCTTTTTGCAATCCATCATGCCTTCGCCGGTACGCTCGCGCAGTTCTTTGACCAACGCTGCAGTAATCTCTGCCATTTCAAAATCCTCTTGGATAGGTCTTAAACCATTCCACCCGGTTCGCCGGGCGTGCAATTCTTGAAAAATCAGGGTGGCAGCAACACATGACAGCAAGGTCATGGCTACAGACCGACAAATCATTTCCTAGGTGGCAAAAAGGGGGCTAAGCCCCCTTTTCGCGTACTGAGTAAACGCCAGGCGTTTGTACTCAGCCTTCTACAGCAGCTGCAGCTGGAGCTTCTTCGACGAATACGTCGGTGCCGCCAGCAACATTGTTACGGCCACGGATAACAGCGTCAGCCATCGAACCCATGTACAGCTGGATGGCGCGAATGGCGTCATCGTTGCCCGGGATGATGTAGTCAACGCCTTCCGGGCTGCTGTTGGTATCGACAACGCCGATAACCGGGATGCCCAGCTTGTTGGCTTCAGTGATCGCGATGCGCTCGTGATCAACGTCGATAACGAACAGTGCGTCTGGCAGACCGCCCATGTCCTTGATACCACCCAGGCTGCGATCCAGTTTTTCCAGATCACGGGTGCGCATCAGGGCTTCTTTCTTGGTCAGCTTGGCGAAAGTACCGTCTTCGGACTGTACTTCCAGCTCGCGCAGACGTTTGATCGACTGACGGATGGTCTTGAAGTTGGTCAGCATGCCACCCAACCAGCGATGGTCGACGTACGGCGAACCGCAACGTGCTGCTTCTTCAGCAACGATCTTGCCAGCGGAACGCTTGGTGCCGACGAACAGAATCTTGTTTTTGCCCGAAGCCAGGCGCTCAACGAAAGTCAGAGCTTCGTTGAACATAGGCAGGGTTTTTTCAAGGTTGATGATGTGAATCTTGTTACGCGCGCCGAAAATGTACTTACCCATTTTCGGGTTCCAGTAACGGGTTTGGTGACCGAAGTGCACACCGGCCTTCAGCATATCGCGCATATTGACTTGGGACATGATAGTTCCTTGATAAGTCGGGTTAGGCCTCCACGTATCCCAATGACCAACCAATGGCATCTGCCAAGGGCACCCAGGTCATCGTGTCGACACGTGTGTGGGTTTGTGCTTCAAGGACGGACCTTGGAAAGCGGCGCATTTTATATCACAAAAGGGAAGAGAACGGAACTCCCATCAAGTTCTTGTTTTGCGGTGCTTTTAAAGCGGCATCCGTTGCCTATAGAAGGAAGCGATGATTACCCGGCACTGGCGGTCTGATAGAATTGCGCCTTTGCGCACCAACCGCGTGCCAGCCACGCCGAGAGATTCTGTATGACCATCACCCTCAAAACCCCGGAAGACATCGAAAAGATGCGCATCGCCGGTCGCCTGGCCGCCGATGTACTGGAAATGATAGCGCCTCACGTAAAGCCCGGTGTGACCACCGAAGAGCTGGACCGCCTCTGCCACGATTACATCGTCAACGAGCAACAGGCGATCCCTGCCCCGCTGAACTACAAAGGCTTCCCCAAGTCGATCTGCACCTCGATCAATCAGGTGGTCTGCCACGGCATCCCGAGCGACAAGAAGCTGAAGAACGGCGACTCGCTCAACATTGACGTTACCGTCATAAAGGACGGGTACCACGGAGACACCAGCAGAATGTTCCATGTCGGCACCGTTCCGGTATGGGCCGAGCGCCTGTCGAAAGTGACTCAGGAATGCCTGTACAAGGCCATCGAAATCGTCAAACCCGGCACTCGCCTGGGTGACATCGGCGCGGTTATTCAGAAACACGCTGAAAAGAACGGCTTCTCCGTTGTTCGGGAGTTCTGTGGTCACGGCATCGGCAAGGTGTTTCATGAGGAGCCGCAGGTCATGCACTTCGGCGAGGCCGGAACCGGTATCGAGCTGCAGGAAGGCATGACCTTCACCATCGAGCCGATGATCAACCAGGGACGCCCTGAAACCAAGATTCTTGGCGATGGCTGGACGGCGATCACCAAGGACCGCAAGCTCTCGGCGCAATGGGAGCACACGCTGCTGGTAACCGCCGACGGTTACGAAATCTTCACTTTACGCAGCGACGACACTATTGCACAAAAAGCCCCCTGACCGGAGGCTGCACGACTGAACACCCGACCCGACGTGAGGAATACTGCTCCATGCCGCAAGTAGATCCAGACTTGTTCGATCGTGGCCAGTTCCAGGCCGAACTGGCCTTGAAAGCCAGCCCCATCGCTGCGTTCAAGAAGGCTATCCGCAGGGCGAAAGACGTCCTCGATGATCGCTTCAAGTCGGGGCGCGACATTCGGCGACTGATCGAAGACCGGGCATGGTTTGTGGATAACATCCTGCAGAAGGCCTGGGATCAGTTCGAATGGAGCGAAGACGCCGATATCGCCCTGCTTGCAGTGGGCGGCTACGGGCGCGGCGAGCTGCACCCGTACTCGGACATTGATCTGCTGATCCTGCTGGACAGTGATGACCACGAAGTTTTTCGCGAACCTATCGAGCGGTTTCTGACGCTGCTCTGGGACATCGGCCTGGAGGTCGGGCAAAGCGTGCGCTCTGTCAATGAATGTGCGCAGGAAGGCCGTGCCGACCTGACTGTCATCACCAACCTGATGGAAAGCCGCACCATCGCCGGCCCCGAGCATCTGCGCCAGCGCATGCTGGAAGTCACCAGCACCGAGCACATGTGGCCTAGCAAGGAGTTCTTCCTCGCCAAGCACGCCGAACAGAAAAAGCGTCATCACAAGTACAACGATACCGAATACAACCTGGAACCCAACGTCAAGGGCTCACCCGGCGGCCTGCGCGACATTCAGACCATTCTGTGGGTTGCGCGACGCCAGTATGGCACGCTGAATCTGCACGCACTGGCAGGCGAAGGCTTCCTGCTGGGCAGCGAAAACGCCCTGCTCGCCTCCTCTCAGGAGTTTTTGTGGAAGGTGCGTTACGCGCTGCACATGCTGGCGGGACGCTCCGAGGACCGGCTTCTGTTCGATTATCAGGTCCGCATCGCAGGCTTGCTGGGCTATGAAGACAACGATGCAAAGCTGGCCATAGAGCGTTTCATGCAGAAGTATTACCGCGTGGTCATGAGCATCGCCGAACTCAGCGATCTGATCATCCAGCATTTCGAAGAAGTGATTCTTTCCGACGACAGCGGCACAGCACAGCCGATCAATTCGCGCTTCCAGCTGCACGACGGCTATATAGAAGCCACCAACCCGAACGTCTTCAAGCGCACCCCATTTGCCATGATCGAGATCTTCGTGCTCATGGCCCAGCATCCCGAGATAAAGGGCGTGCGCGCCGACACCATTCGTTTGCTGCGTGAACATCGGCACCTGATCAACGATGATTTCCGTAACGATATTCGTAACACCAGCCTGTTCATCGAGCTGTTCAAGTGCGAGATAGGCATTCATCGCAACCTGCGCCGAATGAACCGCTACGGCATTCTCGGGCTGTATCTGCCGGAATTCGGCCATATCGTCGGGCAGATGCAGCACGACCTGTTCCACATCTATACCGTCGATGCGCACACGCTGAATCTGATCAAGCACCTGCGCAAGCTGCAATACACCGAAGTCTCCGAAAAATTTCCGCTGGCCAGCAAAATCATGGCTCGCCTGCCAAAGCCGGAGCTGATCTACCTGGCCGGGCTGTACCACGACATTGGCAAGGGCCGCGGCGGCGATCACTCTGAGCTGGGCGCAATAGATGCACAGGCGTTCGGTACGCGCCATCATCTGCCCGACTGGGACACCCGCCTTATTGTCTGGCTGGTGAGCAACCATCTGGTCATGTCGACCACCGCACAGCGCAAGGACCTTTCAGATCCACAGGTCATCCACGATTTCGCCCAGTTCGTTGGCGACGAAGTGCATCTGGACTATCTGTATGTGCTGACCGTTGCCGACATCAACGCGACCAACCCGACCCTCTGGAATTCGTGGCGCGCCAGCCTGCTGCGCCAGTTGTACACCGAGACCAAGCGCGCCTTGCGCCGTGGCCTGGAAAACCCGGTTGATCGCGAGGAGCAGATCCGTCGCACCCAGACCGCAGCGCTGGACATCCTGGTACGTAACGGCACCGACCCTGACGATGTCGAGCAACTCTGGTCAGCGCTGGGAGACGATTATTTCCTGCGCCACACCGCTGGCGACGTCGCCTGGCACAGCGATGCCATCCTGCAGCAGCCAGCCGACGGCGGCCCGCTGGTGCTGATCAAGGAAACCACACAACGGGAATTCGAGGGCGGCACGCAAATATTCATTTACGCCCCGGACCAGCATGATTTCTTCGCTGTGACCGTGGCGGCGATGGACCAGTTGAACCTGAACATTCATGACGCGCGCATTATCACGTCCAGCAGCAAATTCACCCTCGACACCTATATCGTCCTCGACAACGAAGGTGGTTCGATCGGCGACAATCCGGAACGCGTTCAGGAAATCCGCAACGGCCTGACCGAAGCGCTGCGCAACCCGGATGATTACCCGACGATCATCAAGCGCCGCGTGCCTCGCCAGCTCAAGCATTTTGCTTTCGCACCGCAAGTCACCATTCACAATGACGCCCAGCGCCCGGTGACGGTACTTGAACTACTGGCACCTGACCGCCCCGGCCTGCTGGCGCGCATCGGCAAGATCTTCCTGGAGTTCGATCTGTCATTGCAGAATGCCAAGATTGCGACCCTGGGCGAACGCGTGGAAGACGTGTTCTTCATCACCGACGCGAACAATCATCCGCTGTCCGACCCACAGTTGTGCAGCCAGTTGCAGGACGCAATCGTCAAGCAACTGAGCGTCAACTCAGAGCCCGGCCATGACTTGCGGATCAGCATATGAGCACTCGGCCAAACGAATCGACTCAACGCAGCCCATTGAGGAACACCCCACATGAATAACGCGATGCAACTGCTTCAGCCTTACCCTTTCGAGAAGCTGCGCGCCTTGCTGGCCGGCGTAACGCCCAACCCGGAAAAGCGCCCTGTTGCATTGTCGATTGGTGAGCCTAAGCACCGCTCACCCGATTTGGTCGCCAAGACACTGGCAGACAACCTCGATCAGATGGCGGTTTACCCGACCACGCTGGGTATCCCGGCGCTGCGCGAAGCCATTGCCGGCTGGTGCAACCGTCGATTCGGCGTACCACAGGGCTGGATCGATCCGGCACGCAATGTATTGCCGGTCAATGGCACACGCGAAGCGCTGTTCGCCTTCACCCAGACAGTGGTCAATCGTAGCGATGACGGCCTGGTGATCAGCCCGAACCCGTTTTATCAGATCTATGAAGGCGCCGCCTTTCTGGCCGGAGCCCAGCCTCACTACCTGCCATGCCTGAGCGATAACGGTTTCAACCCCGATTTCGACGCAGTCAGCGCGGACACCTGGAAGCGCTGCCAGATCCTGTTCCTGTGCTCGCCGGGTAACCCGACCGGAGCACTGATTCCGGTTGAAACCCTGAAAAAACTCATCGCCCTGGCCGATGAACATGACTTTGTCATTGCTGCGGACGAATGCTACAGCGAGCTGTACTTTGATGAGCAGACCCCACCGCCTGGCTTGCTCAGCGCCTGCGTCGAGCTGGGTCGCCAGGATTTCAAGCGTTGCGTGGTGTTCCACAGCCTGTCCAAGCGTTCCAACCTGCCAGGCCTGCGTTCAGGTTTTGTGGCCGGTGATGCCGACGTTCTCAAGGCCTTCCTGCTGTATCGCACGTATCACGGCTGCGCCATGCCGGTACAGACTCAACTGGCCAGCATCGCTGCCTGGAATGACGAGGATCACGTACGCGCGAACCGGGACTTGTACCGTGAAAAATTCGATGCCGTGCTCGACATCCTCGCGCCAGTGCTCGACGTCCAGCGCCCGGACGGGGGTTTTTACCTATGGCCGAATGTCGGCACCGATGATGCTGCATTTTGCCGAGACCTGTTCATCGATCAGCATGTGACTGCAGTACCGGGTTCATACCTTTCCCGCGAAGTGGATGGCGTCAACCCGGGTGCCGGCCGGGTTCGCCTGGCGCTCGTGGCACCTTTGGCCGAGTGCGTCGAAGCCGCCGAACGTATCCGCGCATTCCTGAGCAAATAAAAAGCCAAGCTTCAGGAATACAGCCCCGCCGCCTGCGTTGTGCGGCGGGGTAATTAGTTACCACCTGCTACACCCTGCACAAACGTACCTTCAACCTTCATTTTTCAGGCTTCCTGAAAGGAAGCGAACTACGATGAAGGTCAACCCCATGTCCGCACCCACCACACAGGGCATAAAGCTGCCTGCATCCTGCGCCATGCGCAGTGCAACGAATCATCAAGCCTCGTACGAAACCGCCATTCGCGAAAACCCAGCCAACGCGGCAATCACTCCCACTTACGAATCAGAAACAGGCTATGACACCGAGGAGTCAACGCGCATGGCACGTCTTCTGGTGTCGTTCAGCAAATACTGGGCACGCGGTCGGACTCTGAAAATTCTTTTCCAGAAAGACCCTCCTGCCATTCTGACGACACCCATCGTCGACGCTGCGAAGAAGTGGCTGCCTCACATAAGTCTGAAATTCGAGTTTGTGACAGGCGGGGCCAGCGATATTCGAATCGGCTTCAACGAACATCTGAACTGGAGCGCCATAGGCACTGATGCCCTGTTGGCCGAGCAGAATGAAACCACCATGGAATTCAACGTCAAGGAGCTGTACACGGCAGAGCTGAAACCCATGCCGGACTTGACGCGTATCGTGCTCCATGAATTCGGGCACGCCTTGGGAGCAGTTCACGAGCACCAGCATCCTCAGGCAAACATCCCCTGGAACGAATCGCTTCTACGCCCCCTGCTTTTGCAATCCGGATTGACTGACGAAGAAATCAATACCAATTTTTTCGACAAGTACGAAGCTGCTGATTTCTACCATTCGGCTTACGACCGTGATTCTGTCATGCATTACGATATTCCCAACGGCCTGACCCTTGGCGACTTTGAAATTATCAACACAGGCAAGACGCTCAGCCCTGACGACATCGAAGTGATGGGCTCCATATACGGGGACCGGAAGAACTCAAAGTTTGAAACGCGGTGACAGGACATCGCAAAGAAAATACTGATCGTCAGGCAGTGACGCGCAAGCAGTGCCTGCAGGGCGCTGGCCGACAGCCCTGCGGAACTCGCCAGTAACCGGATTTGAGCCATCGCGCCACGTACTTCACCCCGTGTGGCGCGATGGCTTTACAGCGATACCGGTCACTGTCGTGTTCGCAATTTTTCCGCAACCCACCCGACCGCCCAGCTTACCGGGTCATGGGACTGCATGGGCAGCAACGGCTTTCCTTCACGGGCGGCCAGCCTGCCTTGCGTCTCAGCCTCACCATGAATCCAGATCGTACTTTGCTTGAACCCCTCGGCACGTTGACGTTCCCTGTAATAACGTTGCCGGACAAGCGCTTCTTGACGCTTTCTCTCTTGTTCAGACATAACGCACCCAGCCTTTAAATGGAAAGCAATAATTGCCCGCCCGGGCTTGCCACTCAAGCGTGGAAGGGTGAAGTTTTCTTAATGACAGTTAGGGTTATTATCTAGTTTTTGTTCAGTCTTTGTACCAGCGCTGTCACAACACGATGCGGTCTGACGTGGCATAATACCCGGCTAAATTGCGAGGAGAGAAAGTGGGGAGTATCGAGCAAGATCAGCCACCCCACCCCAAAACGATGACTTACACTCTATTTGGCATCAAAGCCTGGAATACCCCGATAAATCCCCAATATCTTTTTTAAATCAAATAGTTACATAGAAAAAAGCTATATTTTTAACCGTTCTTTTCCACCTTTACTATCCCAATGAAATCAGATGTTTATGGTTGCGTTTTGGGGAAGATTTAGAAGTAAAGCACACGCAACTAGCCCTCCCCCGGCGTCCTGCCGACGAACACCACTCCCCAAATCCGAAACACTCAACTACTGTATGCACATACAGCAATTGAGAATCACTCCCATGAACGAGAGCAACAGCTCAGAAGCATTGGCCGAATGGCACAGAAGGCTCAACGATAGGAGGCAATGGACGAACCCTGCATTCACTTACCGGTTTCTGGCACGCATGGCCGAAGACATGCAGGCTGGCGGGCTGGTCGATCCATTGGAGCGCTTTGAGCTCTTCGAACTGGCCAGCGCCGCTTTCTGCCACTTCACCGAGGAAGGAAACCACGAATGGCGGCATCAGGCGTCGGACTATCTGGCCTACAACAAGGGCGGCGTCGTAGTCGGCAGCCTGCTGAACTCCCGATACGTGCTTCATGAGGCCGACCAGTCGCCCTACCATGCCGCCCACTTCGCCTTTCTCGATGAGAAAAACGACCTCATCATGAGGGATTACAAGAGGTACGGCGTGCTTGAAGGTCGCTACATCTATACCGAAACCGGCCAGACGCTGACGCTGGTTGAGCAATCCAGGCAGATCAACGGCGTGAGCTATCAACGCCTGAGCGATGAGGATCAATATCGAGCGCTTGTCGATGCCTCAGCGATAGCGCTCGACCAAGGCGACTTCAAGGCCTACGTTTCGCTGTGGGAGCGTCATAGCTACTCGATATTTATCAGATGCCTTCACTGCCTGGATGGATTCGCGGTGCGTGACGATTGCACGCACTGCGATGGACGAGGCTTTATCGAAGATCCGGAATGCCCGAACAAGCTGCCGCAGTCACTCAGCCGCCCAAGAGGCGTTGCGACAGAGTAACGGCACGCCCACCCCGCCCATCTACACCTTGCGTATCCCGAACTGCGCTGCCTTGACTGTCGAGTCCTGCGGTACACCTGCCGCCAGGTACAGGCCCATGCGTGAAGTGATCGTGGTTTCGCTCATGTCAATTGTGCCGCGCTGTGTTTCCAATGCCCCGGAAAAGCTGGCCGGCATGGTGAAAGGCTCTTGGTACTTGTCCATTGACCGATAGTAGAACGTGGACGACGCGCCGTTGACCGTCTTGGTGATGGTCAACTCAGCCTCCCAGGCTAGGATGCCGCGCGACGACCCCATGATTTCCGTCGCCGACACCATTTCGATAACGTCGCCGGCCGCCAGGTTGGTCTGTACCACGTTGGCCGTAGGTTGCATGTAGATGTAGCCGCCCGCCGTCGCCATGTTGCCACGCAGCTCGATGCACTGCGCCTCACCATAGGCGGCAGGCTCCTTGTACCAACGCGTCGTGATCCCGGTCAGACCAGAGCCAACGGCTTTGTAGCCGTCCGCCAGCACTGACCCGGCCACAGCATTCACGCCCGCCGGTAGCGCGCCGCCAGTGCCCGCCAGCAGAGGGTTGGCATTGAGGCAGCCGAACGGGCGGATGGCCGAGTAGACGTCGCCAGCGTCCGTGGGTAGCGGGATGCCGGGGAATTCGAAGTTGGCGGTGATGATCGGTACCACTCGCGAACTGATGAACTCAGCACCCAGGATGTTGGGATGCAGGCCCTCGACGGTCATCGCTTCGGTGAAGCCGTCCCAAATATTCACGACCGGTACGAACTGGCTGACATAGCTCAGCACCCAATCTTTGTAAGCGATCGCATCGGCCAGCGCCTGCCCGGTCAGCGCCTTGCTACCGAAGCGCGGCGTACCAGTGCCGACGATCAGGTACTTGCCAGGCGTGTTCAGGAAAGCGGTGACGATCTTCATCACGTTGGCTTTGGAGTCCGCCAGCGTCATGCCCGCAGTCGTGCTGTCATTGGTTCGGGATGGCAGCATCCACAGGTCGGCGGTGGATGAAATGATGCATGCCGGCAGGCGAGCCATGAATTGACCGGTGTGGTCGCCGACCTTGCCCTGGTTGTCGACATAGCTGGGAAACAGGCCGGTGCGCGCCGCGATCCAGCCCGCATAGCCATAGACCTCGGTACCGAACACCGTCGCCCCGATGGTGTGGCAGTTGCCCGAGAAGCTATCGCCGAGCAGACCCAGGCCGCGCCGGATCGGTTGGCGACGTGGAATTGGGTTGACCAGAAGGCTCATGCGTAGACCTCAAATGAAGCGCCAGCTGCGGGCACATAGCGGATCGTCGCGGGCGGAATGCTCAGCTGATAGCCACCGTCTTTCCAGAACGTGTCGGTGGTGATCCAGTTATCACCGGCCTGGATCTGGACCGCCACCGACCCGCCGTTCGCTTTCACTGCCAACGTCACTTTCATCGTGCGGTCGTAGGTTTCTTGCTTCGTTGCTGTCTGCACAGTGCTTCCCCGGCGGCCTACGGTCTGGCTGAATTGGTGGTGTTGGATAGCTCTTCGACAAAGCGGTTACATGCCAGCCCGGCTATTCGGGCCGAGTCAGCATATTTAGCGAGCTCTCCCGCTCGCGCGTCAGACCTGCTGAGCAGTTCGGAGAGCACCATGGCGGCGCGGTTGGCTGCTTTGCCTCGCTGGGCAGAGCCGGTATCGCCGGGGGCGCAACTGGTGGCGGCTGCCAGCTTTCCGGCTTCGACGCGCAACCGCTCGCCAGCAGCGTCAGCGACAGCAGCATCAGTAAGCGCAGCGGTCTGTTCTTGTCTTGCATCGTTTGCCACCTGGTTGGCCGCTTTCTGGCGGCGTTGTTCTTCGGTTCGGTACTCGGTGGTTGTGCTGGCCACCGCTTCGGATTGGACCTTGCTCTGTTCAGCCCACTTCGCCTGCCATGCCAGATCGGTGACGGTCACGCCGTGCCGGTATGCGCCGTACAGCGCACCGGCCAGCGCCAGCAGGATCAGCAACAGACCGATACCCCGCCACGGCACGGCCTTCACGCCAGCACCTTCAATGCTCGCTCATACAGCGCCTGCCGGTCAGCCAAGCCATTCGTACCGCCGTTGATGCGCTTGGTGATGGTCAGAAAGTCACCTTTGTCTGCCAGCGTGTTGAGCCCGGCCCGGTGCCAGAACCATGCCGCCGACATCGCGGCGTGCTGCGGCAGCTCGAGCAATTCGGGATGGTTGATCAGGTCCAGGCCCAGCGCTTCGCCGCATTCCTCGTAGTTGGCACGCCCCGTCACCTGGATCAGGCCCCGCCCACGGTACAACTGGCCGTCGCCGTCGGCCTCGGGTGTGTTGCCAAGCCGCTCAGCCAGCTTGCCGGTGTCGTACTTTGACAGGTAGTCGTTGCCGCCCAGCTCGCGCACGTAACGCAGCTGGCCGGACTCATGGCCGACCTGGGCGATGAACGCCGCGATGCGTGGCACCGTAACGATCTGGTACTTGCTCATGGCTGTGTTGAGGACGGGTGCAAAAACGCCGGCTTTCTGGCCGGCGTTCGGGAGGATCTGCAGTAGCTGCTGCGTGGTGATGGACATTCGGTTTTCTCCGGGCAAAAAAATACCCGCTCAATGGCGGGGTTCGGTGGCAGGTTTACGTCAGGCCAGTGGCTCTTCCACCAGCATGGGCGCGGCGGCGATCTCTGGAACAGCAGGCGCGACCGGCCAGACCGGTGCCTGATACCACGTAGGCTGTGCCGTGACCTTGCCCAGCGCGAACTTGTAGGCTTTCCACGCCTTGAGGATTGGCGCGAGCGCTGACGCTTCCTCTTCTTCCTCTTCGCTTGCATCCCCTGCCTCGATGCCATAGCCCAGTGTTTCAATGCGGTCCTGGATGCGGACTATCTGAGCGACCGCAGTGCTGTTGCGGGCTGCAAGATCAATCTTCGCCAATGCGAGATCGCGCGCGGCCTGAGCGGCATCCTTCATTTCCTTGGTAATCAGTTGTGACCAGTCGATATTGCTCATTGCCCGGATACCTCGTCGGCAGGTGGAAGAGGAAGCGGCTTAGGGAAAGCCACGGGGCCATCGGGGATATTGATCAGGTCAGCCGGAGAGGCTTGCTCCTGGCTGTAATTGGCGGGAAGCGGTAGCCACATCGTCATGATCAACTCACCGCCTACCCGATCAACATCACTGAAAAACCACTCCGATCTTATGGCAGATACCGGCAGGGTCGCCCCCTCTGGCATGGTCGAGAAGTCGAACTCCTCGCCATTGACTACGAGAACGTCACCCCTTTTCACTACTTCAAGCGTTCCCTCACGACGCTGAGGAGAAAGTTTTATAATCATTCGAACCACCTGCCTATTGCGACCCAGTCCATAGTTGCCGTTGCATTTTGACCGGGACTCATCATATTTAAATACCCGACTGATTGGTTACCATTTGCGGGATATGCCGGCCATGAAAAGGATCCGGTCTGCGCGCTTGTAGAGCCCAACAGTCGAGGCCTGCTTGAGAACGTTATCGGGTAGCCGATAGTTATGGTTCCTGAGTAATAGAAGCCGCCGAACGGGTTATTTGCAGTAAGGTTTTCAACTGATCCCTCACAAACTGCCATGCCACTGGCAAACTTGGTGTATCTGCGGCCCGATATGGTTCCTGATTCAATAATAGCGCCGGTCGGAGTTCCGCCTGATTGGGATACGGTGCCCAGAATTGGCGCGACCGCTGCCGAGTTCAGTCCCAGTGCACTACGCTGTGCTCCCTGGCTGTTCGCCGCCAGAAGCACCCTCGCCTGCGCTGGGAAATCTGTGGTTGCCATCGCGTCAGGCGCGGTGAAGTACACCAGCTTGTTGGCACCACCGGTCACCGCTGCCAAGGCATTGATCGAAGCGGCAGCCGCGAGCGAGCCGAACTTGTTGACGAGCGCCCTTAACTGGTCGGCTGCCTCTTTAACGTAACCCTGCAACGGGGCCAGCATGTAAATGCCTGCACCAACAGTCGCACCCTGATAAGCCGGGTAAATCGACAACGCAGTGTCACTGGAGATATTGATCACTTCATACCAGTTGCCATCGGGACCGCGAAAGCCATCGCCGACCCGACCACCTGAAATGAAAGCGGTATTACTGCCAATTACAGCATTCGAATTTTGGGTAACGGAAACCGTCCCCGTTTTTAGCCAAGGCATAATTTTTACTCGGTTAAATTAGGTAGTCAGACATTCATCTTTGCGAAGACTGCCGGCAGAAAGAATGCGGTAGGGTTGGCTGCTGCGATGGTAATTGCGTACAGCTTGCTGTTAGGAAAGTCCCACCAACAGTAAAGCGCCCTTGCTATCGTACTGCCTGAATTCAGCCCCATACCGAAAGAGTTAATCAACAGGTATTCGTTCTCGGGAAAGTTGAACGGCACTGAGTAATAGCAGCGCACAAGGTTCTGAGCGCTGTAGTCGAACTTCTCGTAATTCCACGATTGAAAAGAACGAGTAAAGTTTGCACTCGACGTTCCAGAATCAAAAAGCAGATTGGTAGCCCCGTCCCAGAGCCGCATTCCGAAATCGGCCACCGGCTGCGCAGCGAACTGTGCGACGAAGTACCGACCATTTGGCTGCGCGGTATTCACGTCGTAGGCGCGCACGTAGAAGCCTGTCCAGTTCCCGGCAGCGCCAATCAATCGCATGGCACAAAGCCCAGCCACCGCATTTACAGTATCTGGTCGCACAAACACCAACGGAGGCTCTTGGGAGGTAACTGGCCGAGGAAAGTAAGTTGTCGAGCCGAGTCCGCTTTCCTCCGTTGGCTGAAAGCGACCCGATGCGATGACCATCAGCCGCGCATATTGAGAATCGAGAACCACCACATTGCTGTTGTTAGAAAACTCCAGGCCGTATGCATCCGCCATTATGAAAACCTCATCACGATCAGTCGCATGGTTCCTGTGGAAACAGTGCTCGACCCGTAGGTCCGCGTGTGGTTGTAAACCCTAGCGATACCGTCAACGAGTTCTGTTTCGTGCTGCCTCTGATTGCCGTCGTAAGCGCCTGCCGGAATCACGATTGCCACACCGTTACCCGGCCCGACGCCCGGCACAGCAAAGTCCTGGCTGGTCTTTGTTCCGCCAGAGAAGGTAACGAGCGTCGACAACACAACCCGGATCGTGAACGAATTTTCGTCCAGCTGAAGCGCAGCATCTGCGCCCCATACCCTCATCCCGTTGCTCATTCGCTGAGGTCTCCCAACTGCACACGCTTGACGTTGTTGGCGTCGTACACGCGTACCGATCTGTTGGTGACCACCAGCCTGCCGCCAGCAGCGCCTGATCCATTGATCTCCAGCGTCCCATCCTTGCGCAAGATCCATCCGCGCTGCCCGGCCACGTAGTCGGTCGAGCTGATGAAACTGCCGATCTTGGCGTTGGTGATCGTGCCGTCCATGATGAACGTAGGCCCCAGGAACAGCTGGCCGTTCTGGGCAACGAATGGTGTCGAGATCGCCCCGCCAGCCAACGAATTGACCAATGCGAACCGGTCCGCCGACATGAGGATCTGGCTTTGCACAATGCCACCGACACTTTCAATACCGGCGGCGATCGCGGCCATTACGTATTGTCCGTTCGACGTGACCTGCAGCTTCACCGTGTAAGAAGCCGAGAGCCTTCCATCCAGACTGGCCACTGCCTGACTGGTTTGCTGGACTGCTGCAGTGTTCGAACCGACGGTAGCCTGTAGCGTCTCGGTAGCGGTGACCAGCGCATCATTTTGACTCGCCCGAACCACGACCTCGCGACTGTAGGCAGCCTGGGTGTCCCACAGCTTCAGGGCTCCTTGAAGGTCCCCTTCCCCGTCATCCTCACGGTAGGCAGCGCTCAGGGACTGCGTGCTCGTGGCCTGTGCCGTGATCACGCCTTCCAGCTCTGATATCTCGTTGCTATGGGTTGCCACCTGCCCGGCAAGGCCGTTGGCGGTCTGGAGCAGGTCGCCGACGTCCTCCCAGTAAGCGGCATTGGGCGGCGAAGTGTTGACCGGCACCGCCTGCTCTGCTTGATAGATCCGACCGTCAACAACGACCATCTGACCTTTTTCATAGGTCAGGTCTGGGTCGTAAGCCTTGAGGCCATCCAGTGCATCGATCTGGCCTTGCAGGCCGTCAATCTTGTCCAGCAAGCCCTGGCCAAGCTCGGTTTCTCCTATCTGACCGGCGATCATTTCAAGAATCGGTCCAGCATCACTGCTGGTCTGTCCCATCACGCCTATACCGGTCGGATACCACGGCCCCACATTGCCGGTCCTGTCCACCAAGCGCGCCCAGAAGAAGAAAGTCACGCCCGCCAGCAGGCCTTGCATGATGTATTCAGACTGCGGGTAAGCCAGGTCGCTAAGCTTTGTGGCCTTGGCCAGGTCGGTCGTCTGGCTGTACCAGATTTCAGTGCGCTGCGTGTCCTCTGCGCCTGGCGGAAAAGTCCACTTGAGCGCGATGCCGAACAGCAGCGACGTGGCAGTCAGTGAAGCTACGGCGGGCGGCAAGCTGGTCTTGCCCTGCAAGTTCGTCAGCAGCGACGTAGCAGGCAGCGACGACACATTCAAAGCGCTGACAGCGCGCACCCTGGCCATGTACTGACCGGAATAGATACCCGGCACATCCACCGACTGCTCGCCAGTGCGCGGCACCTTTACCCACTCGCGCGAGCCCCAGCGCCATTCCACGTCATACGCAACCGCGCCTGGCGCAGCGTCCCAGCTGATGGTCATGTTGGTGACGGCAATACCCTGCTCGATCACGACGTGCTGAGTCACAAACACAGCGCCCGGCGCAGCCTGCACGCCCACTGGAATGCCGCTGATTGGGCGGATATCCACCACAGCGCCGAAGTCGATGGCGTCAAACTTGCTCGGTTCGTGCTGGATGCACTCGAGCTGGTACTGGTGCCATTCCGGGCGCGTGATGTTGCGCACCAGAAACTGCATGGTTTTCAGGTCGTCGTACTCGAGTATCCATCCGCATTCGGCTTCTGGCACTTCGCTGAAGCTGGCGGCGACAGTTACCCGTCGTCCGGTGAGCGAGGTGATAACCCGTGCCTCGGTCTTGCCGCTGGGCAGGTTCACCCGCAGCTTGGCACCGGTCGGAAGATCGATGTCACGGTCAACGGTGATGACGCGCCCCGCCACCGTACTGATCCGCCCGCCGTTCGCACGACCGGCCAGCATTGGATCAGCCACGGCAATGATCTGCCCTGTCTTCGGAATGCCGCCATCCAGGCCGACGCGGAAGGTCGCGGGCCTTGTCTGCGTCTGTTCGGTGATCAGCGCATACTGGCCAGCACGCTGCGCCTGCCCGAGTGAAGTGCAGCCGTAGGCGTCCACCGACAGTTCGTTGACCGATCCAGATTCGGCCATCGCCACGTCATCAAAGACCGGCTCTTTGTCCGTCGCAAAACTCTGGTCCGGGTTGTCCCACGTCACCATTGCCAGGTTGTGGCGGTCGCGCGCCCGGGTGCCCGAATACTGGATTTCACCATTGTTCAGGATCTGCGACGGGTTGTAGGTGTAGACCGGGTCGCCTGGCATGTCGGCGTTGAACGTGATCTGACTGCCATCCCATGTGCTCATGCCGTGGAAGATGGCCGACAGGTCCTGCAGTACCGCATAGGCATCCGCCTGCTTTTGCAGGTAGATGTTGCAAGTCATTCGGGGGTGCATGCCGCCCATGCCGTTCGGCACCATCTGGTCGCAATACTGAGCAATGCGGTAGAGATTCCAGCGGTCCACCATCGTGGCATCGATCCGGTGCCCGAGGCCGTAGTAAGGGTTCAGCGCCAGGTCGTAGCACACCCAGGCCGGGTTGTTCGTGTAGGCCTCTTTGAACGTACCGTCCCATATCCCGTTACTGGTGCCTGCGCCAGACGTGGCATAGGTCCGCGTCTCCGGGTAGTAGTTGGTGGGTACACGCACGATGCGCCCGCGCATCAGCACTGCAATCTTGGCGATATCGCCGCCAAACTGCTGGGCGTCATACTCAACACAGCCCACAGCGGTGAGTGGGAATTCCTGATCGCTGTCTACGACCTCGGCCACCGCCTCGACGAACATCGCGTCCTGAACCAGCGAGCTGTTGGCTTCTGGTGTGATCCGGCGTACGCGCATCGTCCAGCGGCTGCCCGCAGGCAGGTTAAGCCGATGGCTGCGCTCATATTTGGTGACGTTCTTGCGGTCTACGTAGTCCGCCAGCACCTGAACAAAAGGCCCGCCGTCAGTGGCCAGGTCAATCGCATAATCGATTCGTACGCCGTTGATGTTGCCGCTCTGGTCTTGCGACTGGAGCTGCGGCCAGCTGAAACGCACACGAAGCGCGTCAAGCACCGGATTGTTGATGGAGCGCAGATAAGGCGTGGTGCTGAGCAGCTGCTGGTTTACGTCGACTTCGTTGCTCGACTCGGCAATTCCCTCAAGACGCTGTTGGTTCAGCTCGCCATTGCGAAACTGCCACTTCACGCCCGGGAAGTTGACAGTGCCGTCCTCGGCCATTAGCGGCGTTCCGTCGAGCTTCACTGAACGCAGGCCGTCCACCGGGCCAACAATGGGTCCCCAGCTCCACAGATAGACGATGCGCGCGGTGGCAATGGAAGCTGTGCTGTTTAACGCAATCGTCGGCTGCTTCTGTGTGGACTCGCCGCCCTTGCTCCCGCGAATGCTTCGCGCTGCTACCGCACTTCCCATACCACCCCCAGAAAAAAGAAAACCCGCCGAAGCGGGTCTGGTGTTACCTGATGATCAAACCTGATCTTGTGTGTAAATCCCGCCTGACTCGACGGCACCGCCGATCTCTCGTTCGCCGTAGAGCACGGGATAGGGATTGCCTTGGGCAACGGTGGTCACCGCGCCCCCAAAGCCATAGCTGGGGTTGTTTCCATCATCGTTGTTGCTGCCGACGCTGGCAGTGGTCGTGGGTGAAAGCATCTGCACGACACCGCCCAGGCCGACGGCTGCACCACCAGCAAGAAGCGCCATACCAACGCCGGAGCTGAGGCCGCCCGTAAAAGCGCCAGCAACCACCAACGCCACACCGAGCACGACCTGAAACAGACCGGCCTGCTTGCTGCCTTGAATCAGCGGCACGATGCGGATATCACTGGTGTCGCTGCCCTGCATGTCGAATTCGGCTTCGCCAGCGTTGCGCTTGCCGCAGAAGACGCTGAACACCAAGCCGCGCTCTTCGCCGGTCCGCAGAAACTTCTCGAAGCCAGGCTTCATCGCGCACAGCGCGTTCACGGCGTCACGCACGCTGTGCACGTCGATGCGGTACTCGCGCCCGAAGTGCTTGCGCAGCACGCCGTACAACTTGATGGTGCGCATGGTCATGGGGTGTATTCCTTGTGTCGCAGGATCAGTTTCACGCGGTTGGCCATCGACCAGCCGTAGACCTCACGGGCAGCCAGGCGACCGGGCATGTGGTGGTAGATGAACGGACCAGAACCGCCCAGTGCAGGCGCGTCCTCGCTTTGCAGGCTGGCGTCCGAGCCGAGGTAGATAGCTGCGTGATTCGGGAAGTGGCAGGCCCTGCCCACTGTCGGGATCTGAAACACCAGCAGGTCGCCGCGCTGAGGCTGCTCGACCCTGACGAACCCGCAGGCCTCGTAGTTCTCTTCGTAGTGGCTGGGGCTGTCCGGATCTTCCCACCAGAGTTCCTTACGTTCGAAGTTCGGCAGAGGCAGTGAGGCCTCGCGGGCGTACCAGTCACGGCAGGCCGACCAGCAATCAAGCAGACCGTGCGAGAAGTCCCGGCCCAGCAACGGGGCCTGGAACCCGCTGGGCTTGAACCATTGAATGTCACCGCCGGGCCAGCCCACAATCGCCCAAGGCAATTCGTGCAGCTCACAGCTGACCAGATCGGTCATGCTCGGCGTGGCGGCGCGGTCCGGGTGGCTGTGCACGATGGCCAGCACCTCGCCCCTGTCTTCTGCCGCCGCAGCGTCGTGCTTGTCGATTAGGAAGTGCTGCAGCGGGTTGGTGGCCACGTTGCCGCACGGTACGTACTCACGTCCGGCATCCGTCTTGATCAGCAGCCCGCAGGCCTCGGCCGGGTGTGACTGCTCGGCGTGCGCCCGCATGGCGTCCTGAAGCTTTTGATTGATTCGCATGGTTACCCCTTGGCGATCAGGCTTGCGCCCATTGAGCCGCCGAACCGGCGGGTATTGCCGCGCAACTTGCAACTGCTCCACCAGCCCCCGCAGCGATCCAGCGCTGGGTTGTCAGTGGGTTCGTTCTTCTTATCGAACATCGCAGTGCCGGTGTACGCGCATGCCTCCTGGCGGTACTGACCACGCATGGCCCACCGGCACAGCTTGGTGATCTGCTGGGACGGAAGCTGCTGGCCTTCCATGTCGATGGGGCTGGAAAGCTCGAAACCGACAGCCGAAAAGTTCTCTTCGGTCTTCTGCTCGATTCTCCACAGGCTGGTGCGGCACTGGTCTGCGGCATCTGGGTTGCCCCCGTCGAAGTTCGCCGCATCAAGGAAGTGCTTGAACGTCTCGATCACCTTGAAGCTCGCGCCGGCCAGATCCTTGAACTGAAGGCATAGCGCCGAAACTGCACGCGGTACACCCGACAGTTCGTTGGCCAGCCTGAGCTTTGGCGTAGCTGGCCGGCCGTCGCCGCGAATGTCGAAGCCGCTGGCCTCGATCTGGATCGGGGAATACAGCTGGCCCTGCCAGATGATGTCGCCTTCATGCTCGTGCCCGTGGAAGCGCCAGAGCGTGGCACCAAGCCGTGTGGCATCCAGTTCGTACAGACGAATCTGGTTGCCGGGCTCCAGTTTCTGGATGTCCGCACTGTAAATCATGGTGGTTACCTACGAAAAACCCCGCACTTGGCGGGGTCAGGGGTTTGAGGTGTCGATATCTGAAACTGTCCACCCATACAGCGTGGATGGAATGCCAGTGGCGGGGCTGTGTGCGGAGTAGTAGCGTTCTGCCTCCGACGGATTGCTGAAACAAAGGGACGACATGAACCAAGCGAATGTGGATAGAGCTCAACGCATCAAACGCGGCACGCAAAAAGTCGGCCATGCCCATGATGAACGCCAAGCAGGGCGGGAAGTATTAAAGAAAGAGCTGGAAGACACAAAGCTGCCTGCGCGAAGCATTTGCGACATCCTAATTCCATTGCAAAACCCAAAAAAAAGCGCACGAGCTAATGTCGATCAGCGCGGCCTTGATGATCTAATCGAAAAAATCAAACGCTCAAATCAGAGCGATTTATGTGATGTCGCCGACGAGTGGAATCTCATCCACGATGTCCAGCCTGTACGTTAAGCGCCGGCTTCGATGAGCTATCTCCCTGTCCTTAGCCTGCAAACCCAAGGACTGGGATAGCGCCAATTTCGGCGCGTTTATGACCAGGAGGTCGATGTGAATGCACAGTACGGCTATCTTGCCGGCCCTAGCGATGCAATGAAGCAAGAAATTGGTCAGGTTGTGATAAACCATGCGTTATGCGATCAAGGGCTATACGGTCTTTTCGCAGCGATTTCCGGACTGAAAGAAAGTCAGTCCGTTGTAGTTACTCGATCACTGAAGCTCAAAGCTGGGGCGCTGCTTGATTTGCTCATTGCGTTCCGTAGGTCGAACGAGTCACTGATTTACCCAGCCCTCCTTTCGCGTATTGATTCATGTGTAGCTGACTACCGAAAGCTCTCAAACGCTCGAAACGTCATTGCTCACTGGCATTGGGGTTTATCACCGGAAGGTGAAGAGTCCGCAACGGCCACCAACTTCTTGAGCATGAACCACGGAAACGCTGCCGGGACACAGCTGTTCACCCTTCAGGCGCTCAAATCAATCTCACTTGGCCTGTTTCACGTCAACACTTTGATGATGACAATCGCAGCACTATCAGCTCCTGACGTTCCTAGCTTCGTGAAGGAAAAGGCGCTTGAATCGTTTGATGACACGTATGAGCGGGTGAAGGAAGCTCTGCTTGGCCTTCCAGATCTTCCGGATGAAGAGCTGACATGATCCTGTAAATGTCGTCCAGCATGAAGACCGTTATATTTTGGTCGTGCAAGCTATAAACGTACTCCATTGCCGCATCCTTCATAGCTTTGGTGACTATTACGCAACGCAAATGCTCTGCAG
The DNA here is from genome assembly GCF_032586995.1 of Pseudomonas syringae group sp. J248-6. Classification (NCBI taxonomy): domain Bacteria; kingdom Pseudomonadati; phylum Pseudomonadota; class Gammaproteobacteria; order Pseudomonadales; family Pseudomonadaceae; genus Pseudomonas; species Pseudomonas syringae group sp. J248-6. The sequence continues at coordinate 108,015 of NZ_JAWHOP010000006.1, forward strand.
GTCGGCCTGCGTATCTTGCAAGGTTTGCGAGACTCTCACTTTCGAGCCAATCTGATAGATCGCCCATTCTCGCCTCCGGCGGCCCTGCCGCGTCATGTCGTTTCATGGTTTGAATGTTTGCCTGAAGTTCGTGGACAGTGAGTGAAGACCGTTGCCGATGGTCGACAGCTTGTAGCCGTTCGACGCGTACCGGCCCTGCCCGCTGCCTGGAGGTGTCCAGAGGAATGACTTAAATCCCTCATGTCGGTCCAGAAAGTCCTGGACCTGTTGAAGTTTCTGGCCAGCGCCGAACCGCCCGGTCACCGTCACATCCCACGCTTGCGACTTGGTGTTGATACCGACACCGCCTGCCTGGGTGTAACCGTCGCCGAACTCGTTCGACCAGGTACGCTGCTTCACATCACCGGACGCGCCGACCTGTACATCAAAATCGAATGTTTCAGCCATTACGTGCGCCTCCACAGACGTCCGCCCTGACGCATTTCTCTATCCAAGAACTGTCCGAGCTGAGCCTCGAGCGCCGACGAAATCGCCGAACCCTGCCTGGCCGCGTCGGCATCAGTCATGCCCGGCTGAGCCTGCACATTCACTGGTGCATTGATGGTGAACGAAGGCCCGCCGCCACCGCCGGAGCCAGACTTGTCAGCCAGGTACTTGGTCAGGTCGCGGTTCTGGTTCGGGTTGAGCACGCGCTCACCACCATCAAGCAGCCAGGTGCCTTCCTTCGGGATGTTGTCCATACCGTTGTGAGCCATACCGGCAAGGGCTGACACAGATACGGCGGCAACCATTGGTGCAGTTGCCGCAGTCGCTGCAAGCGCAGCAGCTGGAGCAAGAGCAGGACCGACCAGAGGAATACCGGCAGTCGATGCGTAAGCGTTCAGCGCTGCCTGAGCCGATGCCGCTTGAGCATTGGCAATCAAGCCGGTGGCCGCCGCCGATTGGCCGCTTTTACCAACGAGCAATTGAATACCCTGATAGATCAACCACTGCGCCGCCATGTCGCTCAGAGCGTTGATCATCGACTTGGCCATATTCCCGGCGAAGTCGGCAATAGCGTCCGAAGCATCCTTTGCACCGGTAACTACGTCGGAGAACACATTGCCGAGGCCGCCGGTCAAATCATCCAGGCTGCCAGACACGAAATCAGCCGCGATCGCCGAGTAGTCTTCGGCCGCATCAACGTAGTTCTGCCAGGCATCACTGACGCCCGCCATCCAGTTGAACTGGGCCTCGTCAATCCGATTGTAATAGTCCTGCTGGATGACCATTCGTTCAGCCAGCGCTTCGGAGAGCATGCCGGTCTCTTTGGCGTACAGCTCGGCGCTGATATCGCCGGAGTTGCGCTGCGCCTGGAGGTCGGCCGCTTTGCGGGTGTAATCCTCCTGAATGGCCATATCCTGTTTCAGGCGGTCCCGCGCCTTGTCGCCCATCCCTGCGCCAGCAAGCTCCATGTCGAAGCCGCCGCCAATGGCAGCGTTCTCATCCTTCAGTGTGGCAAGGAAGCTGACTGCCTTGGCCTCTTCCTCGTTCGCTACCTTGAGTTTTTGGAGAGCATCCAGCTCCGATGCCAAGCCCTCGAGGCGCTTCTGCTGAACTGCGTTGATCCCTACCAGCTTGCCCGATGCGACTTCGAAGCGAATCTTGTCCACTTCCGTGGCGTTTTTCTGCGCATCCGCGCTTGTATTGATCAGCGCGATCTGGCGTTGCAGGTCGGTCTCTGACCCTTTGAAGGTGTCGCTCAGTTTCTTCGCCGCCGACGCAGCGTCTTTTGCAGCCTGCTTGGCTGCTTCCAACGCTTTGGGGTCGACTCCGCTACCTGTTCCGCCCTGATCACTGAAGCCAACGCCGCCAAACAGTCGCTGGTACTCGCCCGCCGCAGCACGCGCATCGGTGATGTATTTCTGAATCGTATCGCCCGCGAGTGGAGTTTCGAGACTTGCTTTAATCCCTGCTGCTGCCTCAGCGGCAGCGCCAAAGTTCACTTTAGCCTCATCGCGCAGGCGGGCACTGTCGGCTATGAACTGTTTGGACACATCGCCTATGGTGAACTTTGCCAAACCCGCCGCGACATCCGCCATCATCGAAGATGTATAACCGACTGCTGTCGCGTACATGCCTACTAGGGTATCCGAAACGATCTTGAATACTCTTGTAACTCCATCACCAGCACTGACGACAAAGGCAGTTGCGGTAACGAGCTTGTCGCTCATTTCCCCCACAACCTTTGTTACACCGCCACCTGCTTTCACGGTGTCATTAAGATCTTTGGTCAGTTGCTGAACCACGGGCATGAAGTCTTCGGCGATCTTATTTTTCGCACCCTGCAAGTTCTGCATGAGCCCAACAAGTTCACTCGAAAACTGTTTCGATACGGCTATTGTTTCGACGCTGAGAATAGCGCCGGCTGACTCTGCAGCCTCGCCCAGCGCTTTGAACTCCTTACCCCCGGCGCGCAGCAACGGTACCAATGCGCTCGCTTCATCAGCAATGCCTTCCATGTAGAACGTCATTTCAGCCTGAGAGACATTTGCTTTCTCAAGGGTCGAAACATACAACTGAAGTGCTTCTGCGCTATTGAGCTTTTTGAAACTCTCCGCTGTCACGCCGACCTTTGGCGCAATGACTTCAAAAAAATCCTTCAGCTCACCGCCGCCGGTATTGAAGAAGTCGCCCAGCTTGTCGTTGGTATCCTTGAAGATGTCTGCGAGCTTGTCCTGCTCAACGCCAACGGTTTTCGCGCCCGCCGCGTACTTCTGGAACTCGGTTGTTCCAAGACCAGCCAGCGCTGCAAGGTTGGAGATTTCCTTGGCGCTGCCTGCCGTATAGGTGACCAGCCCTGTCAGAGCGGCAGGGACGGCTGCGATGGCAACGCCCACACCCTTGGCCAGGTTTTCAAAAGACTTGGCGATTTCCGCGTTGCGTTTCTTTGCCTCCTGGCTTGCCCTATCAAGAGGGCCAGTGAACGAACCAATCCTGGCCACCAAATCCAGCGTGAGCGTGCCCAGTGACTTGCTCATTCATGTTTCTCCTGGCGAAAAAAAACCCGCCGAGGCGGGTCAGTGTGAAGTTAGCTTATCTGTCTGGATATCCTGACAGGTCAAAATCAAATGTCTGTTTTCCAGCGTGATAGAAGTCGATCCCAACCCTTAGGGAGCCGCCGCTTTTTACAATCCTTTCAAACGCTTTGGCATCCCGAATAAACATCAGATCAGCGTTTCCTGTGGAGCTGGTTAGCCCTGTCCATGTCTGAGGCTTCCCGCCGTTGACCCTTATTACAAAACCGCAGTCGGAGTAGTGACAAAGCATTTGCCCTTTATCAACCTTGAAATAAGCATCAAAGGTTTCGCCACCTTTACGGATATACAGACTGAGGTGAGAGCCGCCAGGATAGTTATACGGAAAAGCAAAGTTCACGGATGTAGTCGATTTAAGTCCATTTACTTTAACGTGCGCATCAGTCAAATCATCGGTATATGAAGACTCGGTCCAGTTGCTGCTAACTTCTGGTGGACGAGCTTGTTCGGGCAAATCCGGAAGCGCTGGCGTCGCCCCCACTTGCACCGAAGCAGGTAAGCTGCTCGTTACCGCCGTAGAAGGTGAAGCAGATTTGTAAACAATGACAACGACAATTAACAACATCAACCACGTAAACAGACTGGTTTTCTTCTTGGCTTTCGCGCCGCACGTAGGACACGCCTGAGCCTGAGTAGATATCAACGTACTGCATTCCCTGCACTTTATCAGAGCCACTTCGGATCCCCCCAGAAAGACGAGGACTGTATCAGCCTCGACGACCAGTCACCAGCTCACGCCCAACTCTCCATTGCCTGCTCGAGACTGATGGGTTGCTCAGCCTCATGCGGCATGAAGTCGAACACCTTGTACGGACCGTCCTTGTAATTCACGTTGGCGTACATCATTGCGAGCAATGCCGATCCGCGTTCCACCCGCATGCCGATGTTCAGAGAGCCACGTAGCGCCCGGTACTTCAGCCAAGACCTGAACTCGATCAGGCTGAGGTTTTCCTTGGCTTCCGCGATCGTACGCCCGCCGATGCCGGCGAGGACGAGCTCGTGCCAGAACTCTTCGTCGTCGGAGAGGGCTTCGTCTTTCCCAGGTTGTTGACCTCGGCAATGGCTTTCATCAGTGCCATTGTCAGGTTGCCGTCCAGCGCGCCGCGCTCGGGATCAGCGTCACCGGTGATGTCATCTACGGTGAAGACAGGCTTGCCCTCTTCGTTGCAGATGCTGGCAGCGATCCGGCCGGCATGAACCTCAAGCCTGCCGGCTGCGGAAAGCACATCGTTGATCGCCGTTTGAAACCCCATCGGCCTGACGTACACCGTGGCGAAGATCTCTTCACCGCCCTGCTGCCATTTGATTTCTTTCTCGACTGGGCGGCCGGTAAATGCGCCGACGCCCCTCAAGCTTTCAAGGCTGAGTTTCATGGAAATCCCTTATGCGCTGGCTGTCTTGCGGACCCAGGCGGAGCCGCCCGAACGCTGGATGGTGGCGGCCGTAGTCACCACAGTGTTGGCTGCGAAGTCGAACGGGAAGTCAGAAACGTAGCCATCGAAGATGAACCATGTCCGACTGGTCGGCAGCTCAAAGTCGTCACCGGCAGCGTTCAGTTTCGGAGCAGCCGTCCCGTCAGCCCAACCAACAGCCCATGCCACGCTCTCGATGGTGTCGTCTTCGGAAATCTGATGAAGACGAACGTGCGATGCGCTGCGAGGATCAGCGTTCAGGGTCAGGGAAGCTTGACCCGGAGTGCGAAGGCCGCGCATGTAGCGGCGCACTTTATCGCTCAGGCATGTGACTTCGATCTGATCGGCTGGGTTACCGCCCGGGCTGAATGCGGTGGCGCATTCGATCTCGAGGATTTCGAGAACCGCCGGATTGGTAGCGGAAGGCACCAGTGCGAAAACCTGAGTACCTTGGGTAAGAATCGACATGGCTTTCTCCAAATGTCGGACATAAAAAAGCCCGCACATTGCGGGCCGGATGAATGGGTTTCGGCTATCTGGGCACAAGCCAGTCGATATCGAAGCTCGACCGGTACAGCTTTGTTTCGGTGTCTTTGCTCTCGCCGCCCCAGCGCACCACATACGCTTTGAGCTCAATGGCGTGACTGATTGCGTCGGTCACTGCCCTTGCCTGCGCGCCTGTGGCGGCATAGACATCAACCTGCAACGTGAACCCATCGATATCTGGGCGGCCTGCGAGGTAGTTTTCCGGGCTGCCTGTGATGACCTGCCAGACTGCATACGGCTTCGCCACGCCTTCGGGCGCATCATCGAACGGATAGAGCCTGGTGGGGCTGACGCCCAGTAGTGCCGTTACCCCTTCGTCAGCAGCGCATACGGCGAATATGGGTGCATACGACATCACGCTCCCCCTGAAGCCTTGGCCGCTCGTTTAATCGCGCGGTCAATGGCCTTCTCGTATTCAGTGATGAATGTGTTGGTTGCCTCGGCTATGTTGTCGGCCAAGGCTTTTCGCGCGAACGGATCCGCACGCATTTTGGAAGTACCGAATTCGATCAAGCGCCAATGAGGCGTCGCAGCGTTCGCAGATTTGTCGCCGCCCTTCTTGAGGACAGCGCCTTGCAGAACACCAACCCGGAAACCCAGGTCCCCGCTCGACTTGAACAATTTCCCGTTCCAGCGAAGCGCGACGTTGTCCGCGATAGATCGGCCTGTTTCAGGGTCGTCTATCCGCTGCGCGCCTTCTTTCATCTTGTTGGCCACCAGCTGGGCAGCCTTACGTAGCGCCGACCGCCCACCTTTGCGCTTCATGTCCTGAGTGATCGATTCGAGCTTGCCAACGAGGGAGTCAATTCCCTCGAGCTGGAAATCCACTGAGTCAGCCATCGTTGACCCCCTTGGACACCAAGATGGTGAGATATTCCAGTCCCGAATCGGGATCGGGCAAAGCCGGGCCTTTGATGTCGTAGGTATCACCCCGGTACAGGATCCGCATCGTCGGTAGCACACCGGCTCGGTAGCGGATCACCATCCGCGCGGTGGCCTCTGACTGGCTGGCCTGGGCAGCAATAAAATCTCTGGCGCTCAGCGGCTCGACCGCTGCGGGCACCTTGTCCCAAACCGTCTGCCAGCTCGCCAGCTCTTCACCGGTTTTAGGGTCCTGCAGTCGGCCCAGCGACTGAAACGTAATGCGATGTCGCAACCGACCGGCACGCATTACACGCCCATCCCAATGCGGTAAGGCATAAGTAGCGACTTGGAGGCCAGTGGCAGCTCCGTCGCATTCGTACCGATTACCACTTCCTCGCGGTTGGCGAAGAGGTTGCCCAGCTTGAGCAGGCATGCTGCCTGTATGGCCTTGTTGATCACGATGCCGAAGTCGTCCATATCTATTTGCTCAAAGCTTTCAGACAATGATTGGCGAGCGCGCTCGCGAAGACGGCAGCGAATATCAACGTTTTCTGGGTCGTCGGCCAACTCCAGCTCACCCCGGTATGCAGCTCTCGCGGCTTGAGTGCGCTGAATGATTTCAGCCTTCACCTTTTCGACATCAGCCTGATCGGCATAGAACCGCCGCTGCAAAAACTGCATAACAGCTTCCTCCGCGGCGCCCAGAAGTTCCTCCACGAGCGGCTGATCCTCGGATTCTGCGTGCAGGTGATGCATGGCCGTTTCTATACTGATAACAGGCATGTTTCACTCCTGAGGCGGTTAGTGCTGCTCGGTTTGCGGAGGCGAATTCTCACCCTGAACCGGCGGTCCTTCGCTAGGAACATCAGCTTCAGGATTGCCGGCGGGATCCGGTGTGGTGGCGGTCAAAAGTTTGGCCAACTCGCTTTCGGCCTCTTCTTTCTTGCCGATAAAGTCACCGACCTGAGCGCCCTCAGCATCGACAACAATCCAGCGCTGCCCCTTCTTCGCTATCGTCAGCGCCGAGCGGTCACTGGAATCGTTGGTCAGCGCTGCGCCAGCCTCGCCTACGATCTTGCAAAGCTTGAGTTGCTCCAGTTCCTTGGCCAGCCATACAGGCGCGGCATAAGGCTCGTTGTCGGTATCACGGATGATGCCGCGGTCCTCGTAAGCCCGCAGCGGCTTGATCAATACATCTGACATATCTCACCTCGGTGGGCCGGCGGTGCCGGCCACTTTAGGGGTTGGGCAGCTTAAGCCGCAGCGGCGGCAGCCGTGAGCTTGCCAGTGACGAAGGCTTCGGTACGGTAGATGGCAAACGCCAAGCGCTCTTCAGCGCGAAGCGTGACCATGTTGTTCTCGAAGTCCTTGTCGTTCTCGGTGGAAATCAATATTTCAACTTCCATCCGGTCGAAGATCTGCGCGCCGAGTTTGAAAGCCCCCACCAGGAAGTCGTTTTGCTTCATCGCTTGGGTTGCGACTACCGGGCGATTCCACAGACGAGCCGCAGTGCCTTCCTGCGGTTGACCGATCAGATAGCGACCCTGGCTGTCTTTGATCAACTCGATCAGCGCCCAGTCAGTCGGGTTGAGCACGATGCCATCCGAAGGGAACTCTGCCAGCTCAGCTTGCAAAAGGGCCAAGCGAAGCCGGTCGATGCGCTGCTCGCCGGTTACGGTCCAGCCAGCTGGGGACGCGTATTCGTTTGCAACCGGAACGAGCCCTTGCAGATTTGCGCCGGCACCGCTGCCGTACAGCAGCTGCGACTCTTCAGTGAGCAGCAAGCCATAGCGAGCGCGCGCATCGATGTAGCTCTGCAAAGCCTTTGCGTCATCCAGAATCTGACGCGACGCTTTGAACAGGTGGGCGATTGTACGAACCGACGCCGTAACCAAAGCGGTCGTAATTTCGGAATACGGCTTTGCAGAGCCCTCCGCTACGGTCGCGGCATTGTTTGTAAAGCCTGTCTCGCGGACGTACTCAAGCGAGCCTGCCTCGGTCTGGCCGGGGGCAACCAGATCGCGAATGGTAGCCCGACGCATGCCCGGCAGCGCGACGGTATCCAGGCGCTCCGTGGCTGCCAAGCCACCGGCGGATGTGGTGGTGATTGCGGCGCGAGGTACGGAAACACGACGGGAGCCACGGAAAGACGAATTGACGCCTTCCATGTGTTCGCTGGTAACAACCAACTCGCCAGCGGACTTCGGGGTCTCGTTACGCTGCGTGTCACGATTGGCATTGACAAGCTTTTGCTCGGCTTCAAGCACGCGAGCCTGCAGTTCGCCCTGCTTCATCAGCAACTCGTCAACCTTGGCCGACGTTTCTTTGCTCAGGCCCTCGTGGCGATCGACATTCTTCTGCGCCTGCTCGGCATGTGCCTTGAGCTGATCACCGATGTCCTTGAGGTTGGCCTGGGTCTGCTTGTACTGGGTTTCGATGTCATCCTCACCGATTTTCCCCATCTGAGCGTTCCAGCCGCGATAGTGAGAGGATCCACGTTTTACAAGCGCAGTGGAGATACCCACCAGCAAAAGCGAACCCATAACTGCTTCGGGCGTGGCACCGAAGGTCAGCGGGATCATGGCAGCGATGGACAACACAGCCATCAAGAATGCCGGGGACAGACGAAATTTCTTCATTGTGTGAAGCCTCATACGGGAAAGGAAAAGTTGAGTTTCGGTAGGGGTGACAGGTCCAGCTCGACAGCGCGTGGCTTATCGGACGAGGCAGCGTATTGCGTACCCCCGCCAGCAGCGCGCGGCGTACTGGACTTGAAATTGGCGAAGAGTTCGCGGCGTTCGCTTCGGGCCATTCCGGCCTTTGCCAGAGCAATGTCCATGGCTTTCAGCGCGTTACTCTGCTGGGCCTGCTCGTCTTCACGCTCGGTGATTTCATCAGAAGAGAGAACGGCCGTTGCAAAGCCGAGCTCAACTGCTCGTCGGCCGCGTATGAACGTCTCGTCATCCATCATCTCGGCAATGTCAGCAACGGCCTGGCCGCTGCCTTCCGCGTAAAGGTCGGCCATCGCAGCGTCGAACTCTTCCATCGTGTTCGCTACATCGCGCAAGTCATGGCGGTTGCCGACAGCAAGCGTCCAGCAGTTGTGGATCATGAGAAACCCGCTGCTGGCCACTTCCCGCTTTGCGCCGGCCATGTAAATCACCGAAGCAGCCGATGCGGCCAGGCCCAGGACCTTGGTTGTGATCGGCTGGCTGTGCTCGCGCAGCCGGTTGTAGATGGCCAGGCCCTCGAACATGTCGCCACCTGGCGAATTGATATACACGGTGGCTGGCTTGTCGCCGATTGAGCGAAGGGCCGCGTCGATACGCGAGACGGTAACGCCTTCCCCGTACCAGTCCTGGCCAATAACGCCGTAGATGGTGATGGTATCGCTGGTGGACTCCACGGCCGCTTTGATGGCGGGATTCCATCTGTCGAGCGCGCGCGGGCTCAGCTCGCAGTTAAAACTGCCAGCCTTGGATTTTGGTTGCATGATTTATTCCTTCGAGTTTGCCGGCTGATCCAGCCAGTTCTGTAGAGCTGCCCTTGCGGCCTGCCCGTCATCGCCCTGACCCAGTTTGTCGATCGGCGAAAGGTTGGTTTGCACAGTTAGCACACCGGCATTTCCGCCCATTTTGGGCAGGTTCTCCTTCATGCGGCATTCGTCGCGCGTGTAAATGCCGTTCTGCACCATGCCCGAATACAGCGCTGCTCGTGCGGCGCTATCGGCCCGCATCAAGCCCTCGATGGAAAACTCGGGGTAAATCTGACGGCGCTGTGCAGGCGCCAGCAAACTGCGACTGATCCCTTCCTCGATGCGGCGCATGTAGCTGCGCAGCGTGAAGGTCAGGAATCGAAGCAACTTCTGCTCAAGGCCGGTCCCCCAATTCGATGCCTTATCGCTGTAACCGACCAGCGTCGGGTCCACCATGTAAAAGCGGCAGATCTCTTCGGCGCTGTACTCTCGAGATTCCAACAGCTGAGCGTCCACTGGATTGATACCAATCACCTTGGCGGAAACACCCTTTTCCAAAACCGGTGATTTACCGGCATTCATCGCCCCGCTGATGCGTTGGACATAGTCACGAAAATCGTCGCGCTGCTGCTTGTTCAGCGTTGCATCAACCTCAAAGGCCACGGTTTGGTGCATGCCGTTTTTGAACGTTGAGCTCGCAACGTCCTCTGCCGACATTGCCGCGCCGAATACGTCTGCGCCATAGGCGATGGGTGAGAGCCCGATTTGCCCATCCAGAGAGAATGCAGGGATATGCATCATGTTGCTGCCAGCAATATCGCGGAGCTGCCCGTTTTTTTCCCGGTATCGGTAAAGAATCTCGCCGTTGTCCGCGACATCCAAATCCATGCGGTTGGGCAGCAGGAATTCAAGCGCTACGATCCGGCCGCTTATACGGATGATCTCGACAAAAGCGTTACCCCGCAGCAGCATCGAAGCTACTACGGCCTCCCAAAACTGCACAGCAGTCATGCGGCTGTTCGGGTTGGTGTTGAGAATCCAATGCAGGTCATTGTCACCGGCCACCTCACGACCACCATCAGGCATGCGCCGGTATAGGCCGAGCGGCAGCGTTGCGATCGTTTCGGAGATGAGGCGCACGCAAGACCAGCAAGCGGCCAGGCGCATGGCTTTGTTGATCGTCACGGTTTTGCCGTTGGCGGATGTGCTGCCCACGGTTTGCGCCCAAATTCCGGAAGCGCTGCCTGAGAGAGACCTGCCCACCCAATCGATAATCGATGACCGCGGCGCGTTGATTGCGCCGTTCAAGACGGATTTAAAAGACTTAGCCAACGGTCAGTCCCCTTCGAATGAAAGCTGCCGCTACGAAGCACGAAGAAGCGGCGGCAATAAGCGCCCAACCCACGCCAAGCAGCACGTATACGCCTGCCACTGCAAGGGCAAAGCCCAGCACTGCTGTCAGCAGGTAAATGATTGATGCTGTGTTCATTCGAATATTGGGTCCCGGATTGAATCCATGAATCGGTCCACGCCGCCATCGCCGACAATGACTTGCATCATCGCCCGACCGACCGACATGATTAGTGCCACAGCGCCATCGATCTTGTTGTCATCGCCCTGTTTGATGGGCCGCACTACGTCGTCGTTACCGGGCATGTTTTTGCCGATCACGTTGCCGATACACCAGGTCATGATCGGATTGCCGTCATGGTGGAACCTTCCAGCGGTAATAGCCGCTTCCAGCTCTTTCATGGCGTCGGACATGTTGGTGTAGTTCTGGGTAATGGTGATCGGGTTGAAACCTTCGTCATCGAGGTCATGGCTCAACCCAGTAGCCCCATGCGGGTCGATGGGCGATTCACGCAGCGGTGCGTGTTGATTCGCCTCTTTGGTGTCTTCAAGAATTTCGTGGTAATCGATCTCGGCACCATCGGTAACCTCAAGGTGTTTCGAGTTCAGCCAGGCTTGGAAGCGCTCGGACATGCGCTTGTTGTCGCTGTCATAAGCGGTGTCGTACGGCACCCAAAACTTGGGAGCCACGCTGTAGTAGTGAATCTTTCCGTCGATCACCCGCCAAAACAGGCGCGCCCTCGAGTTCATGTCCAGCTTTCGTGCAAGGTCGAATCCGGCGATCCACTCTTGCCCCTCGAATTGATCGAGTGTGAGCGACGTGTCCTCGCAGGACTTCCAGTCCTGCATGTTGAAAAAGCCGGACTTGGCACTGACCCACAGATTCAGATGCTTGGTCTTGAACGTGTTGGTGAAACGCGCAGACCGAATCGCACGAGCCTGCTGGCTTTCCAGATACTCCTGGAACACAGACACGCCATGGTTGGGGTTGGCCTTGGCCAACATCTTGGGATCGGTCCAATCGTCGCCCTCATCAAGCGTCCAGATCCAGCCGAACAGTTCATCGTCTGGGACGGTGCCCTCCAGCATCTCAATGACCTGGCGACGCTTGTCGTAGCAGGGCCCCTCGATATCGGCGCCGGAAGTGGTGATGATGAACATCAGCGGTTGCCGGCGGGCGCCCATACCAGTGAGCATGGTGTCGTACTGAGCCGAGGTGCGGTGCTCATGATATTCGTCCACGATCGCGCAACTGGGTGATGCGCCGTCACCAGGGTCGCCAATAAGTGGCTCGAAGCGACTGAAGTCGGACGGAATATTCATGTTCGAGGCGTTGACCTCGATGCCCGCCGCCTGGACCAGCATGGGTGACTTGGCCACCATCAGTTTCGCAGGGCGGAAAACCTCCCAAGCCTGCTTCTCAGTGGTGGCACCTGCGTACACCTCGGCGCCGTACTCACCATCCGCAACGAACATGCTGATGCCGACACCGGCCGCAACTACCGACTTTCCGTTCTTGCGGGGAATCTCCCAATAGCTCTCACGAAACCGGCGGTACCCGCCCTTCTTCTTGACCCACCCGAAGGTGACGGCGAGACCGAAAAGTTGCCATGGCTCAAGGCTGATTCGCTGACGCTTGAACGCCCATTCACCCTTGGTATGTGGCAATAGCTGAATCAGCTTGAGTTTTTTCTCAGCCTTCGCCGGATCGAACTTGAATCTGAACCCGCGCTTGCGGCTGGCTGCCATGTCGTCGAAATGGCGCTGCACTGCCTGATGGATGTAGCGACAAGCTGGCACTTTCCCGCGTAGCAGAGACCTACCCCACACCATCGCTTTATCAACGTTGGGGTGGGCGGACTTGGCCATTCAGGATCTCAATAGTTCGGCGAATTCGTTGGTCTCTTTTTCCTTGTTTCCTCCGATCAGACGTGTGCGGCTGGCTGGATCAAGGCCGAGCATCGACCCGAACGTAACCATTTGCCGCATCGTTTCGTTCGCGGCGGTCAGTGCCGGGTTTTTCATCGGTCCGCCGGTTGCACCAGTAACCACGATGCCGTGGGTCTGGACTGATTCTTGCGCCATCCGCCAGTTGTCGTATGCAACGCAGAACGCTTCGACGTTGTGTAAATCAGTTATAGCGACCACGTTTTCGCGCAGAAGCTCGGGAACAATCATCTTCCACATCTGCGAAGCGCGGCCGCTGAGCCATTCGGGTGGATCAACATTTGTGATCTTCGAAAAAGCCGGCTCAGCCTTATTCAGCGCGCGTTTACCGGGATTTCCGGCTAGTGCTTTCTTGGCGGTCGGCTTGGGTTTGCGACCACGGCCGGCGACCGTGGCGGTACCTCCCATCGCGCAACTCCAGAATTTTTAATTTCGCGGGTGTAAAAAAACGATTGAGGGCGCGGTCTAGAAGCCAAAGGCACCAGACTTTTGACCCGCCCCCACCGCACCAGACTGATGCGCGCACCATAGTGGTGCGTTTTCGTGAAGACTGACGAGAATAGTTCTCGTTTCGCTCATCGGCGCCGGGCAGCCTGGGGGTTGCCCCATCCGCCGTCCTCTGCCGCCGTCTTTCTGCTATGACATGCGTGGCACAGGCCTTGCCAGTTGGATCGAACCCAGAAGGCATCCTTGTCACCGCCGTGAGGCACGATGTGATCCAGGTCAGTTGCCACGACTACCAATCCTTGGCGTTCGCACTCAGCGCACAGCGGATGTTTGGCAAGGTAGGACTTACGTGCCTGCTGCCACTTATAGCTGTAGCCGCGCTGGCTGCTGGTCTCGCGCTGCTTCTCACGCTGCTTCACTTCGAACTGCTTGCCTACATCCTTGTGGGCGTCACAGTACCGAGGGTTGCGGGTCAATGTGTTGCAGCCTTGGGCATTGCATGGCTTCTGCGGCCTTAAAGGCATGGTGTGCCGTCCAGGTAAGTGTGGGCCGGTGCATTAGGGTCTTCTGGCTCTTCTTCACTCAGGGCGTTGATCAGAAGCATCTGTTGCTCTGTCATCAGCCGAAGTAGTTCAGTTTGCTTGCGCATCTCCTCAAGGATCGCAGCACCGTTCGGCTGCAGAGCCACCTGAATGCCAGGTTGACTTACCAGCAAGTTGCACCCGAGCCGCTGAGCAAATGGCTCAAGGCTCTTGGTCACTCGTTCGTGCTCCTCCTTTGTCATAGGTTTCTCTGGGTATATCACCAGTAGATCGCCCTTGTTTGGGTTCAGCTTTTGTATCTGGCTGAACAAAGAGTTGCTGTGCTCGTTCATATGCCACCTTGCTCCACTTCTTGATCCACTCGCGTCGGGCATCACACCCGCTACAAGACATCAGCTCACTTGCTCGACAGTCACAACGCCTTTAAGCCGGCGGGTAAGCACCGTGCCAGATCGCCTGTTTGCCTTGTAGGGATATGGCATGAACACCGCGATACCCAGGCGGGTATCGCACCAAACAACGCGATTTATTTCGTTGCCATTGACGTATACCCGTCTCTGGCCGCGACCGTCGTTCCAGCTATGGAAGCTTTCATTTCGGGACATGATGACCTCTGTGCATTTCGGCGCTGGCTGCATTACGGGATCTGCCGCTCCAGTACCTCGTTGACCTTGTCAGCAGCCGTGCCAGCAGTCTTTGCGGCCTCGGTCGCCGTGCCTGCGGCTGCCTCAGCCTTAGCTGCGGCACCCTCAACCTTTACGGCTGCCTCGGTCGCGGTGTTTGCCAGCCTGTTCAGGCGCATGTCGCGCTGCTTGGTGGCTTCGTCATATCCCCGACGAACTTCGGTGACCTGAGCGGTGTACCAGCTGGATAGCCGCCACTCGGCGACCTGAAAGCCCAGCATTGCACCACCAGCCAGCAGCAGCACCGCTATCAGCCAAACCTCTACCCGTCTCCACCAATGGCGAGCGACGAAGTTGATTGCGCATCTTTCCATCAGTTGATTCCCCCCAACTTGGTGCGCAGTCGAGCAATCTCTGCGCTCTGCGTTGTTACCTTGTCGGTGAGCTGGGCAACCTGGCCGGTGAGGGCTTCGATCTTCCCTTCCATGCGGCCGACAGCGGCGGCCAGCTCGTTGCGTTCTTTCGCGAACTGATCGGCACGGGCCTCGGCGTCCTTTCGGGCGAGGCGTTCGGAGTCGAGCAGTTCATTCAGTCTGCGGACCGTGCCGATGTCGGCGTTGTCCATGGCGCGATCGGTCGCATCCTTAGAGAGGAATCGCCTTAACCAGAGGAAGCCGCCCAGCAGAATGGTGCCCGTGCCGCCCAGCCAGGTGGCGGTGCCTGGGCCAAGGTCGGTTGGGTCCATCATTACTCCAGAAAAGAAAAAGGCCCGCCATTACGGCGAGCCTGATATTTGAATAAAACTGACTTGACGGTTAACTATCGGTGATCCCCATTCAGGACAACAACTGACACCGACTTAAATGGATCCAATCAAGCATATGTGATATCTGTGAGACGTGGCGATTTGCCACGACCTATAGAGAATTCGTGATGGTATGGAAGAGCGATGACAACAAAAAGTACCGCGGAAAAATCGACAGAGTCTTTGTTTCCCTTACTGAGTATTGGGAAACTGAATACTTCATCGACCACTACCTGAAAACGCGCGGGTGTTCCGTGAGCGATGAAAATCAAAGCAAGGTAGCGCACAAGCTTGAAGACGCTCCAGGTAAAGCCCCGCATAAACGAGACGACCTGACCGCATGGCTTGATAAAGAGTGGGGGCTCAAGGCCAAATAAAAAACGAAAGCCCGACTTCGGTAATGGAATGTCGGGCTTTTTACTCTGGTGCCGCGCTGGAACAGCTAAACACCGTGCCATCAAAACAGGTGTTTATCAGGCCTGAAAGAACTTTTTACGCTGCCTCGCAAAAATCCCCCAAAGCACCGTCAAGCCATGCCACCCCTTGACGGATGATTTCTCGTGCCGACCGCTCCGACATCTTGTGCGTCTCAGCGATCCGGACCATCGTCCATTTGGAGCCGAAGTACCACCAGATGAAGTCGCCCATCTGCTGGTTGCGCGCGATCAGCCTTGCGATAGCTGCATCAACAAGCATTGCAGTGTCGTCGGTGATGACATAACTCATTGCAGTTGGCTCTGGGGCGCACTGATTCATCAGGGCTGCCAGCGGGGAGACATAGCGCGGCACGCCCATGCCAGACATCCGCCAGGAGCCCCAGTTTTCAAGTAGGTATTCGGTGTCGCCCAATGGCTTGTCGACGTATGTACGCTTTTTCATGGTCAATCCCCTGTGTAATTCGATCCACCGGCACCGCGGCGGTTATTCTGTTCGTACTGGGCAGCCAGGCCAGATATCTGCACTGGGCGCTTCAATTGTTCGATCTGCCGGTCAGCGGCCTGCAGGCGCATGCTCAGCTGCGTCACCAGCACTTCCAGCGGCAGAGCGTCACCTGTTTCGGCGGCGACCCAGCCCGAAGCGTTGCACTGCACGCAGGCCAGTTCATGAAAAACGCCCTTGATCACCGCTCGGCCTCGGCAGGCTTGGCACGGGGCAAGGTCAAGTGGGGCAGCGCGGAACGCTGGCCCGTGACTCTTCTTCACTGATCAGCCTCCGGCGCTATAGCCTTCAATCCCACCCAAAGGCTTTCGCCATGAACCGGATTGCCGTGCTTATCCATAACGCCAATCCGCACGGGGGCCGAATAACGGCGGCCGCTGCATTCATAAATCGGGCTACCGTCGGCGGCGATCTCACCCTCAACCAGCGTGGCGACTTGGCCTGTAAACAAAACATTCGCGGTTAATTCGGCCATTTTCAAAACCTCCTCGTGACTCTTCTTCATGCGGTCACACCAAGCCCAGGGCGAAGCCAGGCGACTATTGGGTCGATATCGAACCCGCAGGTTCTGCTGTCAAAACGGTGGGTACTTTCGTCAATCATCGTCAGATCCAACTGCGTGAAGTTGTCGAAATGTCTGACAGCAACGAAAACCACAAGCGGTCGGATCAGATCGATGTACGCCATCGTCAAAGGCGGGCCGGTAAATTCTGCGGTTTGAGTCATTTTTAAACCTCGCCTTTTATGGATTCGTGATCGCGCTGGAAGCCGCACCGGTACTGCCCTCGGCGGCATTCTGCGAATTTTCGTTTCTAGTCAGGGTCGAGCGGTGAATGCGGCTAAAGCCTTTCCCGTCTAACCATTCGTGCCACTTGATCAGCGCGTCACGCTTGAGCAGTTCAGCCGAGGTGTGGATATAGGTCTGCACGTTGCGGGTCAGCGTGTGGTTCACCAGCATCTCGCCGATCAGGAAGTCGACACCCAGATCAGTCCAGCCGGTCCGGGCCACTTTGCGCAGGTCGTGGCTCGTCCACTCACCCTTGCCCAGACGAGCGAATACGGCACATGCCTGGCTGTCGCTGATCGGTCCACGGTTGCGAGCCGGGAACATGTAGGCACCCTTGTAGCCCCTCGACGATTGCCAGTCCCGATACCGCTCCAGCAGCGCGCAGGCTTGCTGGGTCAGCGGCAGCCGATGCTCGCAGCGCGTCTTGGTGTTCTCGGCTGGAATGAACCACTCACCCTGCTCGCCTAGCGTCAGATGCGACCACCGCGCTTGCCTTGTCTCGCCAGCGCGGGTGCCATGACACAGCATCATCAAGGCCAACATGCAGTCCTGCGGGTGCTGGTCGAACCCAATGGCAAGCTCACCCAGCACCTCTTCCAGCTGAACGGCACGCAGGCGCGAGGGTTTCGGCAAGATGCGGGCCTTAGTGAAGTCGGTGAATTTGAAACCGGCGACTGGGTTTTGGGCGATCAGGCGGAGCTTTTCGGCCTGGCGGAAGGCGACCACCAGCACGCCCCACATCAGCCTGACGTAGGACAGCGACATTTCGGCCTGCATGGGCCACATCACCAGCTTATCCAAGGTGGACCGGTCCACGTCGGCAATAAGCAGGTCGGACAGACGCGGCTTGAGGTGGCAGGTGATGATCGAGGTGTTGGTGGCGCGGCGCTTGGCCGAAAGACTGCGCTCTGTGGACTGCCGAACCATGAACCACTCCAGCAGCTGGCCAACGGTCTGCAGGGTGCCAGCAGCTGCCGAGGCCTTCGGGTCAGTCGCAAGGCGCTCCCGGATCTTCGGCAGAGCGTTGATCAGGCCTTTCACCGGCAGCTCTGGGAAACCGGCGATCTTTTCCCACTTCTTGCCCACAACCAGGTGCCAGGTACCGCGCTCACGATTCTGATGAAACCGGAAGTAGACGCCCGGATAGCGAGCATCGCGCAGGTCGCGCACGTCTGAATTCGCTGCCTGACGGCGGATTTCCGCATCAGAGAACGAAGTAAGCAGGGTCTGGCTCATGCGGCCACCACAGTCTTAGGAAGTCTGAGGTATGCACGGATCTGCTCCATCGCGTCGAAGTGACCACGGCAGACGATCGCCAGATAGCCTTGCAGGTTGAGCTGACGTATCCACTCGTATTGGCTGCCCGAGACAGCGGCATCGTTCGGTGGCGTGGCCTTGAATTCGATGTACAGGCCGAAGTACCCGCCACGGGCCATCGGCAGCACCAGATCGGGAACACCGGCGCGCACGCCCTGCTCTTTCAGCTTTATCGCAACCAGCTTGTGCCGGTGGCCACCGTTGGGAACGTGATAGATCAGCGCCGCCACCAAGGGCATGCGCAGCTTGAGCTCGCGCAGCAACGCGGCCTGCTCCAGGCCTTCACGGTCGACGGACTTGGCGCGGGTGCGCTTCGGCTTGAACAATGTCATTTCGGCGGGCTTCACGGGGACACCTTCCCTTCACGAATGAGCAAGTCTTGGGTACGCATGACACCCTCGGCGTGGAAAAGCCGGACTTCTTCACGGCTCAACACCGCCGGTGCGCGCAGGCGGCCATCGGCGATGTCGTGGCAGTAGGCACAAGCCCAAGCGGCCTGCAGGTCGTTTGGCTTGATTCCCATGCCACACGTCCCGGCCAGCCGGTAATGGGCCAGCACCGTGGTCGAGGATTCGCTCGAGCAGCCTGGGTAACGGATCTGGCATTCGCGGTCACGCGCTGCCTTGGTGAGTTTGGTTTGCCGGGGCATCAAAAGTCCTCCTTGCCGCGATGCGATTCCCATTCGAAGGGCAGCACGATCACTCCGCCCTCACGTAGTCGGTCAACGCAGCGCTCGCCCATCGCCGTCGGGAGTGCCTTTCCGTCGAGGTTTGAAATAATCACGGTCGGGCGCATCTGCTCGTAACGTCCGTTGATGATTGCGAAAAGCGTGGTCAGCTCGAAATCGCTAGGCGCCTCTTTGCTCACGCCGATTTCATCGAGAACCAGCAAAGACGGCATGACGAGAGCCGCAAGGATCTGCCCTTCGGTGCGCTCGCTGCCCTGGCGGTAGGTCGACCTGATGTCATGCAGGATTGTGCCGAGCGTTCGGTAGACGGCCGTGGCGTCAGTCTTGCGCATCAGCTCGTTGGCAATGGCAGTGCCCAGGTGGGTCTTGCCGGTTCCAGGCTTGCCGAGCATCAGCAGGCAGCGGCCTGTTTCGGATATCTCCGGGAACTTGTCCACGTACTTTCGACACACCCGTAGAGCCTCTTTCTGGCCCGCGGTATCGGCGATGTAACCATTCAGGGTCTTGGATGCAAAACGCTTCGGAATCAGCGCTGCGCCGAACTTGAGGGATAGATCGTATCGCTCATTGATCCTTGCACGCTCAGCATCCTCATCCTTGGCGATACGCATGCAGTCCGGGCAGCCCGTTTTGAATACCCTGCCGAAAATCACGTTTACGGTCTGAGGGAATTGCCCATGGTCATCGCAGATGCCGGTCGTCTGTTGCGGCGGTGGCGTGGCGCTGGGCATGGAAACGACGTTCTCAGATCGCATAGCTGCCATCCTCCCGGGTGATCAGTCCAGCGGTGTAATCGCGATCAGCAAAACCGTGGTGCCGGGAGTTGGGGAACTGATGCACGTTGGTTGCAGGCTGCACCTCATCCTCCCAGCGCTGGCCGTTGAGCCAAGTTGCTGGGTGGGGAACGAACCGGCCGCCGTCCTTGATCCAGGCCAGCGAAGCGCATTGCTTGGCCAGGCCCTGGGCGATCAGCGTGAACAGCTCGTCATTGACCTTGAGTTTCCGCCAAACCTTCTCGGCTGCCGCCTTGCCCTTCTTGTTCGGGTAAAGCTTCCAGAACTTTGGGAACAGATCGCCCGTCGTCGGCGACGATGCCGAAGGTGTCGGTGTGTTGAGGGGATCAGGAATCAGAGAATCAGGAATCAGAGAATCAGGAATCAGAGAATCAGCCGGAGTGCTTCCGATAATGGCAGTAGCAGTACCGCCAAAATCGGTACTGATACAACCTTCTGATACAGAAGGGATAACTGACTCCGGCTCATTACGATGCGGGTTCTGATGTTTGTCGAAATTCTCGACTTGGATGTAGCGCTTGCCGGATACCGTATAGCGGACAATGAAGCCCTCGGCCGCCAGCCAGGCCAGCATGCCATCGACATCAAGGCCGTCACGGTACGGAAAGAGCTCACCCTTGATTCGGAGAGGACGATCCTCGAGGCGGCCAGCTTTATCAGCGAGCAGCCACAGACCCTCGAACAGCAAGGTCAGCATGGGATCAGCTACGCCAAGCACTTCGTTCTTAAACAGCGCTGGCTTGATATTGCGTGCGCGGGCCATATCACAGCCCTCCATGCGTGAGGGTTGAGAAATGACGCGTCAGATTTCGCATAAACGACCAAGCTGACAGGCCTTCGCAGGTATTGCTCGTCGCTGAATTGGTGGGCATAATCGACCTCGTTATGTTGTGAAGAAGCCGGTCTAGCCACCGGCTTTTTTTTGCCCAAAATTCAGGCGTTGTGGGTGTCCGGTGCATCCGTGGTAGCTTTCTGCTTCCACACAACAAGGTCACGGAGACCGGACATATGGGCTTTGAAAAAATGAACTACCTGAGGGAGTGGTACGCGCTTTCCGATCGGTATGAGCAGGCGCTGAGAGACAACCCTGAGGAAAGATGGGCAAGGAACAATTCGGATCAGTACCTTCGGCAAGCGCTCGGCGCTTACAAGCTGAAGTGTTTCGCAGAGCGACTGCGCTGCAGCCCGGAGGCCATCTGGAAACCGCTCGATCCGCTTGAAGCGCTGCGTCTTTACTTGATCAACAAGCATCACTGGCGCCTGGAGCACGTTCGCTTGATCGTCGATGACGAAGATTTTCTGTATCTGCTGCGTGAAGAGGTTCTGGCGCTAAAGCTGAGTCCTGCTGAAGCGGAGCCCGTATGGCAGTCTGCTCAGGGCTGGGG
This sequence comes from Pseudomonas syringae group sp. J248-6, assembly GCF_032586995.1. Lineage (NCBI taxonomy): Bacteria > Pseudomonadati > Pseudomonadota > Gammaproteobacteria > Pseudomonadales > Pseudomonadaceae > Pseudomonas > Pseudomonas syringae group sp. J248-6. The sequence goes on from NZ_JAWHOP010000006.1 coordinate 129,013, forward strand.
GACTTCTCGTGAGTTCGCTGCGCATTTTGCTCAGCCTGCTCTGTAGCTTGCCGAAAACATAAAATCGCAGAATCCCAAAAAGCTGCCTCGGACTTGTGCCAGGTGGCTTTTTCTTCGCGCGTGACATCCTCCGGCCAAAGCAGGATCGGAAGACGTCGGCCATCAAGCGCAGCGATGCCTGCGAGAATCTGGGTAGCGACCTGTGTTGTGGTACCAGTTGCCCGACTGCAGATCGCTTTCACCGCAATCTCGCGATCTCCAGCAGAAAGCTGAACTTTCTCGGCCTGCTCGCGGCGCTGCTCAGATGCATCGGTGTGGCTGTTGCTTTCGTTCATGTCTTACTCCGAGATTAGGTACTGGATGAATCAACAGCCCATCCGCTGTACTACCTGCCCTTCCCGCCTGAGCGGATAATTCAACTCACGCTGCTGGCATGTGTGGCTGATGAATTGGTTTAAGCGCTGATTTTTTAGCTTTGGCGCTGGATTGGGCCGAGCGGTTCTCGGTTTCCTCCTCCAAAGCCTTGAATACTTCTGGCCTGGCAACCCTTAGGAACATCATTCGTGCTCTAGGGATGCCGTGTTTCTTCCAGTCGCTCACGGATGGGGGGCGCACCTCGCACAACTCTGCTACGCGAAACGTCCCCCCGAGAGCTTCGATAATTACGCTCGCGTTCATGCCTGATCTCTCCGGCTATGGGTTCATAGCTGCGAATATTAGGCATGCCTTTTATTTTGGTCAATAGGAATACCTTAGATACGTGATGTTAGGCTCCCCTAATGAGTACATTTAAAGAACGCTTAAAGCTCGCCATGGCTGGGCCGCCAAAGATTTCGCAGGCGGCGCTTGCCCGCGCGTGCGGGGTAACGGCACCGTCGGTGAATGACTGGGTTTCCGGTAAAACGAAAACAATCGAGGGCCAAAACCTTCTTTTAGCTGCTGATTTCTTGCAGGTGTTGCCTTTGTGGCTTGCTACCGGAAAAGGGCGAATGCGAAAGACGGACGCTGCGGATGAGGATTCCAGCCAATTAAGTGGCGAGCAGTCCAACTTCGAGATGACTGCTCAGCCAGATCGGATGTACCGCTACCCGGTCGTGAGCACGGTTGCTGCCGGGGCCTGGTCGGAAGCGGTTGAGCCCGGTTTTTCAGATCGTTACGAGATTAGCGACTACAAAGCCAAAGGCCGAGCGTTCTGGCTTGAAGTGGCAGGCGATTCTATGACCGCCCCCTCAGGCATGAGCGTTCCAGAGGGAATGCTGATACTAGTGGACCCTGGCGTTGAAGCGAGGCCCGGCAAGCTGGTGGTTGCCAAGCTCCCCAGCAGCAACGAGGCGACCTTCAAGAAGCTGATAGATGATGCAGGCCAGCTCTATCTGAAACCACTCAATCCTGGATACTCGATGATCAAATGCACGGACGATTGCAAGATCATCGGCGTGGCTGTGCGGGTCACCGGTTTTTTGTAGGAGTACCAGTCATGGGATTGACGAAGCCAAATCAACAACTCGCACGCGACCTACAGGGCCTCGCCTCTGACTTGAAGTGGTCCGCCGTGGAGTTGCTGCGGATCGTTGAGCGATTGAGCCTGGCGGGTAACGAGCCTGATGCTCAGGCCATCCTGAAGATGATCATTCTGTTCCAGGCCGACGAGGACAAGCTGGCAGGGTATGTAGATGAGATTAGGGTAGGAAGGATTGTACGGGAACGATCTGAGTAGCCGGATCATCTGGCGCGGCGGAGATTTGTAAGACATTCGCTATAGATCGCGTAATCGTTTCACCATAGCTATTCACTATTCTAGCTATCAGCCGAAGTAATAGAGGAACCGCCCGGGAGCTTGAGCATCTGAGCTATAGTCAGATTGTCCGCGCCACGTTTTGTAAATTACGATTTCGTGGCGCGGAATTCATTTGACACACCGGTTCTGGTCATCATAATCGCGTGCCTAGCGCACTATTACGCTAGATATGATGCATAGGAGGAGATCTAATGCACATCATCACTCAAATTGATCGCATGGAGCGAATGAGTGACTACCTACGAGGTGAGGCGGTTCGCTCACTTGACCTGCTTCGCCAGATCGATGGCACCATCGAGGCGCTGGTGCTCATCCGTCGCCAGATGGATGGTTTCAACGAGCTGGTTGGAAGCCTGATCAAACAGGTCCACGCTCAAGCATCTGGCACATATACCGAAGATGAGCTGATTCCATCCTTGGAGCAGTCTCAGGATGTTCTCAAGCGGTTGCATGCCGATTTCGAGATGCGCCATAAATGTGCCAAGGACGCGCCGGAGCTTAAATCTGAGGATGGCGTAGAGGATGCCTACGGCGAGGTAATCGAATCATTGCTTCGCTACAGTGACTCCCTAGAAAGATTGAAATGGTCTGTCTTGGAGCACAACGCTGACATGGAAGGTCATCAAGAGCCACATTTGCTGACTACAGACAAAGACATTGATGACCTATTTGATAACCTGTGAATTTAATAATCAGATCGTTGGACGTGTCGAGCGGTAGATTCAAGAAAGCCTTAGGTAAGCTGCCAGACGAGATCAAGGCTCAGGCCAAGCAGGCTCTTAAAGATCTCAGACGGAATCCGCAGCCAGGCTACCTTAAGCTTGAGAAGCTGAACGGCTACAGCAGGCCGTCAATCTATACGATACATTTTACCGGTAACAACTCCCATAAAATGAGCTTTGAATTGAAATCCGACGTAGCAGTGATGAGAAACGTCGGGACGCACAAGCTTATCGACAGAACTCCATAAGCCCGGCCCAGCGCCGGGCTTTTTCGTTCCAGACCCAGCCTTTCCGATCTAAACAGGCCCGCCACTGAGCGGGTTTTTTTGTGGGCGCGTGAAAATAGTTAGGCATACCTATTGACTCATAAAGAAGGAATGCCTAATGTTCACCTATCGAGACGCGAGACTGCTCCGGCAGCCTTCCGAATCGGCCACAAGACTGGTGAAGCCGCCAGATAGCACGGGATCAGCGAAGTGATCTCCCAGCCCCGGAAAGCGGGACCGACTGGACGAAGCTCTTTACAGAGAACGGAATCACCTGTTGGACAGCATCACTGAAGCACCTGGCTTGCCGGGTGCTTTGGGATGACAACCACCGAGTAGACGTAATGGATACCACCATCGTATGCGGGGCATGGAGAGGCCACCTCGGCCGTGGTCTTGCGCCGCGAGAGTTGCAGTTTTTGTTGTCAGCGGCCCAGGGCTGCACCGCCAAGGAAATCGCCCGCACGTTCGGCATCGCGCCGGGCACGGTCGTCAAGCGGTTGTCGGTCGCAATGTTCAAGCTCGGCGTGAATCGCCAGACAGCGATGATCGCCGAAGCCATGCGCCGACAGATCATTTCCCCGCTCTGCCTGTTGTTCGTGTCGGTGATCGTTCTGCACGCGGTGCTGGGCGATGAATCGATGAGGCGAGAGCGCAGAGCCCCCGAGTCACGCCGGGGCGGGTACGAACAGAAGATCAGCCGTAAGGGCTCGGACAAGCTCCGGCCAGTGGCAGCGATCTGCTGAGAAAGAATTCGCTGGCTGACCTCGACGGCGAGGCCAGGCGGTAATCAAACAGAACCACACGGAGCAACGAGTCATGGGACAAACACTTGAGCAACTTCTGGCAGAACGTGTCAGCGCATACGCGGTATCTGATCGCCCTCGCCAGCTGATCGACGAAGGCATCGACAAGATGTTTAAAAGCGTCGTCGAGGATGCTTTCAGGTCCTACGGCACCATCAGTGAGTCGATCAAAGCCGCTGTAAAAGAAGCGTTCCCGGCAAATGTCACCGACGTGTTCGAGCTTCAACGCTACAACGCGTTGATAGCAAATGCATTGCGTGAACGCTGGGAGGCTGCCTGTATGGAGTCGGCGATCATGAAACAGGCCGATGCATCTATCACTGAGGTGTTGACCGGTGAAGGCCTTCTCACTGGTGAGATTTCGCTGAAAGAGCTGCTAGAAGCGTTCATTGATGAGCACAAAAATGAAGCTGCTGAAGAGCAGTGGAGCGCTCCAGAGATTCGCATTATTGAGGACGACAGCCGTTCTCGAAAATTCTACAGAATCCACTTCGACCCGCAGCCCGAAGGTAGCAACCGTTACAGCTTTAGCAACGAACGACGCAATGATTACAGCTTGAAGCACAGCCTGCATGTGATGGTTGAGGGTGAGCGAGAAACCGGCGACCGCTGGAGGCCTAAAGTCGAATTCGGCGAGGTATACAGCGCCAAGATCGACGACAAGAAGATCGCGGTGACGATGAATCTCCGTACGAAATGGGAACGAATCCTTGCTTCGCTTTATTTTGGCAATGCCGTCCTGTTGATCGATTGCGAGGAAAGCGATTTCTCCTACGGTTTCGACGACTGAGCAACAGCTACACGTCAGCCTGACGAAAACTGCCCGATCCCTGTCATAGCGCCAGGCTGCATCGGAGTGTGATCTGAAATCGGATCGGAGTGCACGTTTAAGTCGCGCCGAAACCCTGAGTGTCCGGAAAGGCAGATCACACCCCGATGCGGAATAGTTCAAACCGTTAAATCGGCCCCCTGCATCAACGCAACAAAGCAGATGAATGCGCAGGCTGATGCGCAAGTGGATTTACAGCGTGGCCGGTAATTGTGCCGGACCTGCTGGGTGTGAGGGTGAAAGCCCCGGAGTTATTGACCAAACCCATGCCGGGATCAGCTCCGGCCATCTGCAGCAACCGGCGAATAGCTCAACCCGCATTGCGCAGGGTCAGCGCCAACCTGGTATTGGCGAGCTACCTTGATCTGGCACAAGCGCCGTGACAGCCGGGAAAGACCGGCACCCTCCCCTAAATCAAACGACCGCATCGGCAGGTGCCAGGCCAGTCTCACGGCTGGGTTTGGTCACCCGCGCCTGTCATCTGACCAATGCGGTCAAGGAGCCTCATATGCACCAGACAATCAGCCAACGTCGTGCAATCCTCGAAGGCCTGCGCCAGCGCTGCAACCTTTCCACTGCCGAGTTTTACGACAAGGTCGGCCGCAAGAACCCGGCAGCTCTGCCGCGCTTCACGGTCGTGCCGAACGGCAATAACGAGTTCGGTATCGTCGAGCGCTCGAGCGGTACTGTGCGCGGCGTGCTTCGTGGCCACAGCGCGGCTTGCAGGGCCGCTGAGCAGATGGAAGCCCAGCCAGTGCGCCAGCCGTCTTTCGCGTCGTACATGCTGCGCTGGACTGCCGCCATCGCCACAGGCCTGGCTCTGTTCGCGCTCTACGGTGCAAGCTGATGATCAGTCCAGAGCTGAGCACGATTCAGCGCAACAAAGACCGGTCCGCCGCCCTTGAGGCTGAGGTGGCGGAATTTCTCAAGAGTGGCGGCGTGATCGCCACGCTGCAGGGTTTCGCATACAAGCCCAGGCCATACGGACGCATGGGGCCGGCAGCAACGCCTGCGCCGCGCCAGCGGACCAAGGAAGCGATGCGCGCAGCAGCTCCACCGCCCTCTGAGACGAATCTACCACGCGGCCACGTCAGCGATGAGGTGGTAGCGCAGATCCGCCACATGGCACAGACAACCACGATCACCGATGTGAGCCGTAACACCGGGGTCAGCCACCACATGCTGCGTAAGATCGCCGCCGAGCACCGGTTCGAGTACAAGCGCTTCGATCCAAGCCCATACCTATCGCGTGTGAAGGTCGAGCGTATAGACCCAGTCGAGGATGCGTTGAACGTTCTGCGCATCAAGGAAGCTAGGAACCGCGGCCTCTCTCGGTACGCCGCCAAGAACCTGATCGGCATCAGCAGCACGCTGATGGAACGACTCATCGCAGACTTCAACATCGATTACCCGGTGAACAGGATCTATCGAAAGTGAAGCGCACGCCAAAGACACAGGCGCAGCACTCCAAGGACTACCGGGATCGCAAGAAAGCTGAGGCTGAACGACTCGGGATTGAGAAGGTAACCATCAGCCTGGCGTCCGGCGTGAAAGCCGGCATGTCAGCCGCGATGAAGCGCAACGGAATCAACAGCCCGCAGGAAGCTTGGCAGAACCTGGGGCTGTACTTCATGCGCGCCAGCCAAGCCGAGCAAGATCGAATGCTTGGAACTGACGCGTCAGATTTAGCAGAGAACTAACGAAATCAACTACCCTCAGTACATTTTAACTCTCCGGTGGAGCCCCGAAAGTAATCAAGCCAAGTGATGTTGGGCCTGATTGTATTGTGAGAATGGATGCAAGTTTCTCTCCGGCGGATGGATCGGCTTTCCTAAAGCTCTGGACCCAATCATCCACAGCCTCACATACATCCCCACAAAAGGTAGCCACATCAAGCTGCATTAGGCTTCCGAACTTGTTCAGATGACAACCATGAACAGTGAAGTGAAAATTTGTTAAAGCGTTTCTTACTTTTTGAGCCGACTGACCTACTATATCAGGCATTCCATTATGCAATAACGCACACCTCAAAGCGTAACAATCATGCCCAGAAAGGAAAACAGTAGAGACTTTATCTGGTCCTAGTGGGTGAGTGTACTTTTTGGACAAGTTAGAATCGAACCAATCGGCATACCTTGCGCAGCTTGTCTTTCCATCTACAGATATAAGGCTCGCGCATACATCTGGCAGGGTTAACGAAAGGTAAAGTGCTGAGTACCAGTTTTTTTCTTTTATCGCCGACCTGACAGCAGTTGTAAATCTTTCCATGATTTTAAAATCCGCAGATATAGATCATCACTAATACCCTACCCCAAACAAATTTGCCACCACCGGACACGGAGGGCGGCGCATGCATGGAGATTGCCATGAAGATCGAAAAAAGCACCGTCACCAAACTGGTGATCTCGGACGTGCCGCGCCTTGATCCAATAACCGTTTTCCTTGAAGACTTCGGCCGCCGTGACTGCCCAATTGAAGGCAACCCCGACTACCAGACAGCTCAGGGAAAAATCACCATCAGCTGCTGGGGCAAGAGCTGGACCGCCTACTGGGGGGGAATGGGGCCGCGCACTGTGGCCCAGTTCGTGACGAATTGCGATTCAGGTTACGTTCTCAACTGCCTGAGCCGCGGGCTAGACAGCGCACGGTTCAGCGGTAATGCGCTCAAGAAGCTGGCCGCCAAATGTGTGATCGAGCGCCGCCGCCATCGGAATATGCACACATGGGAGTGCGGCTCGCTGGATGCGGAGGACGCACGAAGGCTTTGGGACCGTATCGAAGACCTGAGTGGAATAGAAACCCAAAACGATTGCTGGCATCACAGTGAATTGCTAACGGCTCTGTTCGGTGATGAGTGGCATTACCCGGTCGGCGAGCGCGCCGTGGAGAGCAACCACGAATACGACTACCTGCTGCGCATTGTTGAAGCCGTTCAACAAGCACTTGCCGAACCAGTCGCCAAGGCCGCCTAACCCCACCCTCACCTATTGCGCTGAACGCCTCGGCGGGCGGGCGGCTGTCTGGAGTATTTATGTTCGATGACCAGCGATATCCGCCGCTGACGTACGGAAGCGTATGCAGCGGCATCGAGGCCGCAACAGCGGCTTGGCACCCGCTGGGCATGGAACCGGTGTGGTTCGCCGAGATTGAACCCTTCCCCAGCGCCGTGCTGGCCCACCACTACCCTCGCACGCCGAACCTTGGCGACATGACCAAGCTCGGGGCTCTGGTCTTGGCCGGCAAGATCAAAGCGCCGGACGTGCTTGTAGGCGGGACGCCGTGCCAGGCGTTCAGTGTCGCCGGCATGAGACAGGGCATGCTCGACCCGCGCGGCGCTCTAACCATCAAATATGTGGAGCTTGCAGATGCAGTTGACTATGTTCGAACCAGTCGAAACCAACCCGAAAGCATCATTGTCTGGGAGAACGTCCCCGGTGTCCTTTCCGACAAAGGCAACGCCTTCGGATGCTTTCTTGGCGCGCTTGCTGGGGAAGACTGCGAGCTGCAGCCTCCAGGGAAACGGTGGCAGGACGCTGGTTGTGTGTATGGACCCAAAAGAACAATCGCGTGGCGGATCTTGGACGCCCAATATTTCGGCCTGGCCCAACGACGCCGCCGTGTGTTCCTTGTCGCAAGTGCTCGAGCAGACTTCGATCCCACCGCGGTACTTTTTGAGCGCGAAGGCGTGCGCCGGGATACTGCGCCGCGCCGAGGCGAGGGGCAAGACGTTACCGGAACAGCTCCTTTCGGCCCTGCACTCCAGTGCGGATGCGGACATGTGTTCAGCGAAGAGCTAGGCCATTACGGCTGCCCGAACTGCGAAGGCGATGAGGGGCCAGCGGTGAGTATGTTCGGCGGCATCCCAGCATTCGGCGGGCACAGCTTGTCCGGATCGGTTGAGCGAGCGGCAACGCTTACAGCCAAGGACACACGCATGGACATGGAAAGTGAGACGTTTTTCGTTCAGCCGTCTCATGACGTTACCGGCACGCTCAGTTCCAGATCTACCGGCGGCGGAGGACTGGGCACAGACTTCGATCTTGCGGGCGGCCTTCAAGTTGTTGGAGCTCTTACCAGCCACGCGTTCAGCGGCGGTGCCGGTGGCAGACCAGATGGCGCAGCGTGCGGCCACTTCCTTGCAGTCGCGGGTACGCTTCAAGCCAACGGGAAAGCTGCTGGCAGTGCCACGCAGCAGGACGCGGAGTCTGGTCTGTTGGTTGTGCAGGCTGGTACAGCATTCATTGCGGACGACTACAAGGAAGGCACTTTTCTTGAGTCAGAGACTTCCCGGCCGATCACGACCAGCGCAGACAGATCGCGAGCGGCACCGATAGTGGTCACAGCATTCAGCTGCAAGGATCACGGCGCCGACGTTGGCCATATTACTCCGACGCTGCGCGCAATGGGACACGGCGCCAGCCATCCAAATGCAGGCGGCCAGGTTGCGGTGGCGATCACCCAGTTTGGGGATCGCGCCGGCACACTCACAGCGCGCCATGATTCCAGCCCATGCGCCGACCTTGGCATGAATGTGGTTTCGGTCGCGCTGCGCGGCAGGGACGGCGGTGCGACTGCTGAGATTGGCGATGACATCGGCAACGCATTGCGAGCATCCAGTGGCGGCGGCGACAAGGCGCACGCGCTGGTCAACTCATCAGTGCGCAGGCTTACGCCGCGGGAATGTGAGCGCCTGCAGGGTTTCCCCGACGATTACACACTCATCCCCTGGCGTGGCAGGGTTCGGGGTCTATGCCCGGACGGCCCCCGCTACAAAGCGATCGGCAACAGCAAGGCCGTGCCAGTCGTGCGCTGGATCGGCATGCGGATACAACAGCAGCTCTAAACCTTAGGAATTCCCATGATCAATCTCTTCTGGCGACTGCTCGCCAAGCTACTCGCACGCCCGGCAATCGCTGCCTGACTCATCACCCGCGCCAAGCGCACCCCATACCTGCACATACGGTCAGCTGATGGCCAAGAGGTGTACATGGGCCGCTGGTGGCTGTTCAACGCCTACGACCGGGAAACCCACCTCGGGCGCATACGCTGGTGCCCTTGGTCGATTCGAATTCACCACATCATGAGGCCCGACGCCGACCGGGACCTGCACGACCATCCTTGGGACGCGCGCACGGTGATCCTTCGTGGCTGGTACACGGAACAGCGGCTGCTTGATGCAGGCCTTCCATCAGGCACAGCCATAGAGCTCACCGGGTACATCGACCGGAAGCCGGGTAACACCGCACGGCTCAACCACGGCGAATACCACCGCATCGACGAAGTGTCGCCCGGCGGCGTGTACACGCTCTTCATCACTAGCCGCTGGAAAGGCGACTGGGGCTTTCTGGTCAACGGCGTGAAGGTCGCTTGGCGTGAATACACAGGGGAAAGATTATGAGCAAGCAATTGAAGTGCTGGAGCTGCAAGGCAGTGTTCACTCTTTCCGAGCATGGCAACTGCGACGGATGCTGCTGGAAGTGCGGCGTCGAGATAGATCTGGATGAGATGGATATTCACCCAGCCGATCAGCAGGGCGAGCCGGTGCTGTCAATTAAACGCTACGAGCGTGACGCAGTTTCCGGCCACTGCGACGTAGAAATCGCGTTACCTGATCACAAAACCATTCACCACGACCACGGCCCAAACCTCGCGGAAGCTGTTGCGAGACTTGCTTATCGAATCGCCAAGTTTCACAAGCTCATTGCGCCGACTCTTGCTTCACACGCCCAGCCCGCCACGGCGAAGGTGGGCGAGAGGGCACAGTTCGAAAAGTGGTTCTTGGAAAACGTCGAACCTGATGAAGGTCTCACGCTGGAGCGAAGCGCTGCACGGCCTGAACAATATGAGCTGGACGAAACGGCTCAGCTTTACAGAGGCTGGCAGGCCCGCGCCAAGCTGAACACCCCGCAGTAACCACCCCCTCTCAATCAATTCAATGTCAGCCGCGTGTGCGGTATGGCGGAGATATGCCAATGGAACTTGAAACCATAACCAGTGAGGCCCAGCTGTGCGCGGTCTTCATGATGGAGTTCAACAGCCTGCCGGGCTGGACCTGTCATCCCGAGGCCGCAGGGTTTGACGTGCTTGTCGTCCATGAGGACGGCCGCCAAATCGGCGTCGAAGCAAAGCTGGCTCTGAACGCCAAAGTAGCTGACCAGATACTGCCCTCGCTGGGTGACGAATTTTACGGCCGGCCCGGTCCAGATCACCGCCTCGTCATTGTCAGCAAGATCACCGACGCCAGCGAAGGTATCAAGAAGATGCTGGAGCACTTGGGCATCCGGGTATTGGTTGCAAGCAAATACTCCAGGGTTAAAGGTTGCTCCCACGGCTTCAGCATTGACTCGGAGCTGTTCTGGCCAGAGAAGACGCTCCCGCGCTGGGGCTACTCCAACCGGATGTTCGACTGGTGGCCCGAAGCGCGCTGCAAGGTGCCGTCAGTTGTGGAAACCCTGCCTGCCGGTGTGCCCTCGCCGATCCGACTTACCCCATGGAAAGAGTCGGCTCTTCGCGTAATTGCGCAGATGCGGCTTCAAGGCTTCATCACTGCAAAGCAAATTGCATCCTTCGGAATTGGCGTGACGGTCTGGACTCAGGCACCCGGAAGTAAACCGGCATGGCTGACCAGGGGCACCTCACGCGGGCAGTGGCTGGAAACGGAACATATGCCGGCTTTCGACAAACAGCACCCCGACGCCTATGCGCTGGCAGTGTTTGAAATCACCTCGAAAGCTGACGCCCCACTGGAGTTATTGTCATGACGAACCAAACCAAAGAACGCCCCATCCTGTTCAGCGCGCCGATGGTGCGCGCCATCCTGTCCGGCCAGAAGACAGTCACGCGGCGCGAGGTGAAGAAGCCAGCCGCGCTGGATTGTCTGGCTGCAGGTTTCGAGCCTGCCTTTCTGGCACTGCCTGGCAACGCCGACCTATGTCCATACGGCAGGGTCGGCGACCGGCTATGGGTGCGAGAGACGTGGTACTGCGATCACTTCCAAGTGCTACGCGGGCCATACCTGAAGCCAGACGATCTGGATGTTGTTGAGGCGCGTGAGGACGGATCACTGGTCTACGCCGCCGATGGCCTTGCACCCTATGAGACGGAGCAGCCAGTCTGGAAACCTAGCATTCACATGCCGCGCTGGGCAAGCCGCACCCTGCTGGAGATCACCGACGTGCGAGTTGAGCGCTTGCAAGCGGGTGACGGGGAAACAGCGTTCGAAAGCCGCTACGTTGCCGAGGGTATTAACAGAATCCATCACGGCGATGGCGAGTACGCGTTTCACCCTTTCAAAAACGAACCAGGCCCAGGCAACTGGATCGATCCTTTCGACGCGTGGCATGAGTTGTGGGTATCGATCAATGGCGCAGACTCCTGGAACGCAAACCCGTGGGTCTGGGTAGTCGAGTTCAAGCGGGGGACGCCGTGACCCTACCGCACCATAAAGATCAGCTCTCCCCTGTCAGTCATCGCCATGCCGTACTTGAGCCGGCCCAGGTACTGCTCGTGCATTGAGTAGACCCGGTCATCGATGATTCTGAATATGAGCGTCCTCCCCGACCATATGTTGCCGTCAGCGCCGCGCCTACCCAGCTTGGCGTTATACGGCCCGTAAACCTCGTTCGTGGCTGTGGTGCATTCCATGACCTCTCCTTGGCGCTGCGCCAGCTCCTGCTGGCTGCGTGGACCATAGCAGTGATCGGTAGCACCTGCCGGATATCCCCTTCCCATTTACAGCCTGCCGGTGATCGGCGGGCGAGGCGTCTCTATGGCTAGTCCAAAGCATCACACGCGTGAAGCAATAATCAACGCCCTGCCTGACATTGCTGTGCAGCTCCCACTCGACTGTGAGCTGGTTGTGATAGCTGTCCGCCCAGGCAGCGACGACTTCGACCTGGTCCTGCCTTCTCCGGAAGCGAACCTGAACAACGCTCTTGATGCTCTCCGCCGAAACGGCCTGAGCATTGACGGAGACAACTCGTACAAACGCGATCTTCTGGATGCGGCAGTGGGCGCGATGGGGTTTGGCTTTCAAGGCACAAATCCACCGCCTCCCGGCCACTGGGGTCAGCGATTCTATGACCTTGGACGCGCAGAGGCTGAACTTCGCGAAGAGCTGGTCGCAGCACTCAAGCTCAACCGCGAAAACCTGCGGGCATGCCAAGCGACCATCCACCTTTGCGGCGGCTTCGATCTCGCCTACGTCAAAAATGCACAGGTTGCCATGAAAGTGGCTGACGACGTGCTAAGCAAGACGCCTCAATAACCCCTACCGCCGCCCAGCGCGGCCCGGAGCAATATCATGAGCAAAGTTACCCTCGACGAGTGGGCGGCCGAACAGTTCCGGACGCCGCCCAGCCGGAACACCCTGCGCAAGTGGGCTCGCGAAGGCCGAATAGCGCCAGCACCCGTGAAGCATGGCCGGAGCTACTATGTAGAAGCCGAGGCGCAATACAGTGAGCCTGAAAAACCTGTTGTCCGTATTTCGGGCGGCAGCCTTATAAGCCGAATAGAGAGTGCACGCAATGGTTCCAAGGCCGCGTAACGCCGGGTCAAAAGACCTACCACCTAACCTATACCGCAAAACCGACAAGCGTAACGGGCACACCTACTACACATACAGGGACCCCATCACCGGGCGCATGTTCGGGCTTGGCAAGGACAAAGATTCGGCAATACGCGAGGCAATCGCAGCAAACTTTGCAGAAGTATCAAGGCCGACTCTGGGCGAGCGAGTGAGCGCGCCCACAGCTATTAAGTCACGCCTATTCACTGAATGGCTTGAAGAGTACCGATCCATATACGCGGAGCGCGGTCTTTCTGTGTCGAGCAACAAAAATGTCGGGATGCGAATTAAACGGATTGATATGGAGTTCGGACAGAAAGATATCAGGGCAATAACCACTATTGATGTAGCAGGTTATTTAACGAGGATGGCGAAGGAAGGTAAGGCGCAGATGTCGCGGGCCATGCGTTCACTCTTGCGGGATACCTTCATGGAAGCAATGGCAGCAGGTTGGACGGACGTCAACCCGGTGGAGGTTACGAAAGCGGCGCGAGTTGTGGTCAAGCGTGAGCGCCTGACGCTGGAACTGTGGAAAGCCATCCACGAAGAGGCTAAGCAGCCTTGGCTGAAGCGAGCCATGGAGTTGGCAGTGTTGACTGGGCAGCGTCGCGATGATCTGGCGTCCATGCTATTTAAGGATGACCGGGACGGATTCCTGCACGTGGTCCAGTCAAAGACCGGGGCAAGGTTGCGCATCAGTACGAGCCTCAGGCTCGAATGCCTTGACCTCGACTTGGCGGCGATCATAAAACAGTGCCGTGACAGGGTTTTATCGCAGCACCTTATTCACCACAGCCGAACTATCAGTCGAGCGAAAGCTGGGATGCCGATCGTGCTGGATACCCTCAGCAAAGAGTTTTCTGCTGCAAGAGATAGAGCTGCAGTGACCCTCGGTATTGACCTCGGTAAAACGCCACCAACGTTCCATGAAATGCGCTCACTTGCAGCCAGGCTGCACGCGGCAGAGGGACGGGATCCTCAAGTTCTACTTGGTCACCGGTCGGCCAAAATGACCGACTTGTATCGAGATTCTAGGGGCGCAGAGTGGATTGACGTTGCTTAATTCACGCAGCCTTTACCAGAGCTTCTAATTCCTCGACTATTAGAATGCACTCCATACAACGCTGGTAATGCGAGTCAGCGTCAATCTGGAGAATCACTGCATCTAGGTCATAGTCAGCCTTGCGTCGGTTTCCAACTAAGGCCTTTAAAATATATCCGACACGCTTACGTTTTCGACGCACAGCCTGATCAGAAGACATGTCTTCCATGTAATAGGCTCGCAGATTCTCGTGACAATGCCCCGATCTGTCAGAAACCGGAGGAATGTTCACCTTATCAGCATAAGCGAGAGAGCTATGATAAAGCCCGTAGTAAGCGCGTGAAATTGAATTCCGCAGTTTACTTTCTGTAGACGGCGCAAAGTGAAGCAGTTCACTAGCATCCGTGCAAAAATCCGCGTACGTAACCGGCATTATTTAATTCCCTGTAATCACGCAGCGTCTTCGGCAGCGCTCGAGTGAAAACTAACGATGTTATACACAAGCTTATCCCAACAAGTAAGCGCGTCACAGTCGATAATAAGCTCAACTACTCTATTATTAACCTTAACAAGATCGGAAGCACACTTAGCTTCAACTGCAAGCTCTACATAAATATGTGCAACGCTATCAAAATTGCTGAGTTGCTCAAACATATGCTTAGCATTATAACCAAACTCGCTCATCGCTTGTTCGACCAATGCTCCTGCAATTTTAAACTCATGCTCAGGCACGCCAACAACTTCAAGATGATGTCGAATCGAGTTTATAGTGCTCACGAAATCAATCTCCGAAATATTGAACTCCGGGTTAGCCCTATGAAAGCGAGACACTAGTGCCTCATATCTCTCAAAATCCCCAGTGAACGCCATCAGCTGCAGGGCACATTCAACGTAAACCGGATTAGCCGGATCCATATCTGCGGCCCTGAGGTAAAGAGTCAAAGACTCAGTCGAGTGTCCTAGTCTCTTCATCGAAACCGCATAATTCACTATCTCGACCAGAGACGATGAAATCTTGAGCGACTTCTCGTGAAATTCCTTGCTACGGGGGTATTCACCCAGAATCGAGCTGAGCATGCCAGTGAGCATGTAGGACTCACCGGCCCTCTTTTGCTTCAAAAGATCGATTTGGCGCTGAAGGGATTTAACCTCAAATGGGGTGACCACATCCTGCCGGGACAGCAGGTTGATTTTTTCGGTGATTTCCGACGACTTCGTCTCGGGAACAGACATTTCTTCTCCTGATGTGGCTTTCCGTGCCCATCGCTGACCTGACTATAGCTATCAGAACACAAGCGATGTGAAAAATTTCTTTCCTAGGGAACGCAACGAGCCACCTAGGAAAGAAATCTTACTGAGCCTGACAAGCCAGGCGGGACGTTAGGCTTCCCAATCAAGCGCTTACGCTTGGCCTGCAGGATCAGGGCTTGAGCAAATTAGCTACTTATTAGCCCATCCTCTGGGCCGCCCGGGCGCAAGACTATCAAATCAACCGACTGTTGAGCAGTGGCGCAAGTCGCAAAAAATGATTATTTATCTGTGGAATCGAGCTTTTTTCTATTAACCGCCTCCTGTGAGCCACGTAACCTGCTTGTAAAATAAGGTGTTTTAGGGGCGCGACCTATGTGTCTAACTCAACATGAAATCTTCGAGTAGGTATGTAAAGTTTGCACGGAGGTACCAAAGCGACCGCTGTAGCAGAGCACCATTTGTCTGACAGATCAGACGCGCTTGGCGGCTTGACGTGGCATAATCGAGAGCTGAATTTTGGGGAGGTATTGGGGGAGTTTTGGGGAAGACCCGACACCTCATATGATTCAATGGCTTACACTCTATTTGGCATCAAAGCCTGCGACACCATGAAGAAGGCCCGCACCTGGCTCGACGATAATTCCGTGAGCTACGATTTTCATGACTACAAGACACAGGGCATCGACCGGGAACACCTCGCGCAGTGGTGCAATGAACACGGCTGGCAGGTCGTGCTGAACCGCGCAGGTACTACCTTTCGCAAGCTCGATGACGGACAAAAGGCCGATCTCGATCAAGCGAAAGCCATAGAACTGATGCTCGCGCAGCCGTCCATGATCAAGCGTCCGGTGCTTGATCTGGGCAATAAAACCCTGATCGGCTTCAAGCCCGACCTGTATGCAGCGGCTTTACAGTAAGCCAGAGCGCTACTGAAAGCCCCTTGATAAAGCCAAGAGGTATTTACATGTCCACTACCCTGTTCAGCCTGGCCTTCGGCGTCGGCACTCAAAATCGTCAAGGCTCATGGCTCGAAGTATTTTACGCTCAGCCGCTGATCAATCCTTCCGTAGAACTGGTCGCGGCCATCGCGCCTGTTCTGGGTTACACCAACGGCAATCAGGCAATCACCTTCAATGTCGACCTGGCATACAAGCTGGCCGAGGCGGTCAAATCCGTGGACGCGACCCAGGCCGCGCTGCTGACTCGTCTGGCGGAAAGCCAGAAGCCGCTGGTTGCCACCCTGCTGGCTGAAGACGCAACCCTGACGTCGACTCCAGAGGCTTACCTCAAGCTGCACCTGCTGTCGCATCGCCTGGTCAAGCCACACGGCCTGAACCTGGCAGGTATCTTCCCGTTGCTGCCAAACGTAGCCTGGACCAGCCAGGGCGCGGTCGACCTCGCCGAACTGGCCGAACGTCAGCTTGAAGCACGCCTTAAAGGCGAACTGCTGGAAGTGTTCTCGGTCGACAAATTCCCGAAAATGACCGACTACGTCGTACCGAGCGGCGTTCGTATCGCTGACAGTGCTCGCGTACGTCTGGGCGCTTACATCGGCGAAGGCACCACCGTCATGCACGAAGGCTTCGTCAACTTCAATGGCGGCACCGAAGGCCCGGGCATGATCGAAGGCCGCGTTTCTGCAGGCGTATTCGTCGGCAAGGGCTCTGATCTGGGTGGCGGCTGCTCGACCATGGGCACGTTGTCGGGTGGCGGCAACATCATCATCAAGGTTGGCGAAGGCTGCCTGATCGGTGCCAACGCCGGCATCGGCATCCCGCTGGGTGATCGCAATACCGTGGAATCGGGTCTGTATGTGACCGCCGGTACCAAGGTCGCGCTGCTCGATGAAAACAACGAACTGGTCAAGATCGTCAAGGCACGCGAGCTGGCAGGTCAGAACGACCTGTTGTTCCGTCGCAACTCGCAGACCGGCGCAGTGGAATGCAAAACCCACAAGTCGGCCATCGAGCTGAACGAAGCACTGCACGCTCACAACTGATGCTGTGTGCGGGTTCAAGGCTGCGGCCTTGACCCCGCCTCCACACGCTGGACGAACAATGCCCCTCATTTCTCCCTGGCGTGGCGACTTCCCCGCTATCGCCGCCCTGCAACGGCAAGGCCAGACCTATCTGGACAACGCCGCCACCACGCAAAAACCCCAGGCGCTGATCGATGCCCTGACTCATTACTACGTCAACGGTGCCGCCAACGTGCATCGTGCCCAGCATCTGCCGGGCGCACACGCCACCCAGGCGTTCGAAGCCAGCCGTGGCAAGGCCGCGCACTGGTTGAATGCCGGCGAGAGCGGACAAATCATCTTTACCCACGGGGCCACTTCTGCGCTCAACCTGCTGGCCTATGGGCTGGAACATAGTTTCACTGCGGGCGACGAGATCGCCATCAGCGCACTGGAACATCACGCCAACCTGCTGCCGTGGCAGCAACTGGCTCAGCGCCGCGGCCTGAAACTGGTGATACTGCCACTCGATCCCGATGGCGTGATCGACTGCCATGCTGCGGCCAGCCTGATCGGCCCTCGCACGCGTCTGCTCGCAGTCAGTCAGTTGTCCAACGTGCTCGGCACCTGGCAGCCGCTCGCCCGCCTTATCGCACTGGCGAAGGCGCAAGGTGCGCTCACGGTGGTGGACGGATCACAAGGTGTGGTGCATGGACGCCATGATGTACAAGCACTGGGCTGCGACTTTTATGTATTTTCCAGCCACAAGCTTTATGGCCCTGAAGGGCTTGGTGTGCTGTACGGACGCAACGACGCGCTACCGAGCCTGACGCACTGGCAGTTCGGCGGCGAGATGGTACTGACCGCCGATTATCAACACGCGAAATTTCGCCCGGCACCGCTGGGCTTTGAAGCGGGCACCCCGCCCATCGCCAGCGTGATCGGTTTGGGCGCTACACTGGCTTACCTGGAAAGCCTTGATCATCAGGCGGTCGCGGAACACGAAGCAAATCTGCACCGGCGCCTGCTTGAAGGCCTGCAAAGGCGTGAAGGTATTCAGGTATTAGGCTCTCCGGACCTGGCACTGGCCAGTTTCGTCGTGGACGGCATACACAACGCCGATCTGGCTCATCTGCTGACCGAACAGGGTATTGCCGTGCGCGCTGGTCGTCACTGCGCGATGCCACTGTTCGATACGCTCGGCCTGCCCAGCGCAATTCGTGTTTCGCTGGCGCTCTACAATGATTCAGATGACTTGCTGCGGTTTTTCAGCGCACTGGATCAGGCACTGGAGCTGCTTCGATGAGCCTTCCCGCATTGGCGCAGACCGCGCTCGACAGTTTTTCCCAGCCACAGAGCTGGGAACAGCGCGCACGCCTGCTCATGCAATGGGGGGATCGCCTCCCCTCGTTGAGCGACGAAGAAAAGACGGGCGACAATCTGGTACACGGCTGCGAAAGCAAGGTCTGGCTGACCGGCGAAGTCAGCGCAGGTGCCTGGCTGTTCCGGGCCAGCAGCGACGCCCGGCTGATTCGCGGTCTGGTGGCGCTGCTGCTGGCCCGCGTTAACGGTCTGTCGGCCCCGGAGCTGGAAGCCGTGGACTTGCCTGACTGGTTCAGTCAGTTAGGCCTTGGTCGCCAGCTCTCGCCGTCACGCAGCAACGGCCTGAATGCCGTACTGCAAAAGATGCGCCAGCTGACTCAAGCCTGATCGGGCGTTGCAACCGCTGGCTTGACCCGCTCCGAAGGCCGTCGCGCACCTGCAACCAGCTTGTCCACTGCACGCGTGGCGGCGACCATGCCGAACGTGGCAGTGACCATCATCACCGCGCCGAAGCCGCCTGCACAGTCGAGCTTTACGCCCTCACCGACGAACTTCTTTTCCAGGCAAATGCTGCCATCAGGCTTGGGGTAGCGAAGTTGCTCGCTGGAAAACACGCAAGGCACGCTGTAGTGGCGGTTCGGTGTGCGTGAAAAGCCATAGTCGCGACGCAAGGTGGAACGGACCTTGGAAGCCAGCGGGTCGTTGAACGTGCGGTTCAGGTCGGCGATCTGAATCAGGGTCGGATCGATCTGCCCACCGGCCCCACCGGTGGTAATCATCTGGATCTTGCGCCGTTTGCACCACGAAATCAGTGCTGCCTTGGCGTTGACGCTGTCGATACAGTCGATCACGAAATCCATGTCCGGGGTGATGCACTCAGCCATCGTATCGCGGGTCACGAAATCAGACACCGCATGCACGATGCAATCAGGATTGATCGCGCGAATCCGCTCGGCCATCACTTCGACCTTCTGGCGACCGACCGTGCTGTCCAGTGCATGCAATTGGCGGTTGCTGTTGCTGACACAGACGTCGTCCATGTCAAACAGCGAAATCTCGCCGACGCCACTGCGCGCCATGGCTTCGGCCGCCCACGAGCCCACGCCGCCGATACCGACCACCGCCACATGAGCCGCGCGCAGGCGCGCCAGCCCTTCAATGCCGTACAAACGGGCGATGCCAGCGAAACGTGGATCTTCTGCGCTCATGATCAATACCTCAAAAACCGGCGCGCATTATAGGGGGTTGTCGGGGGTTAAGGCACCCGGCTTGTCGCCCCGTCGAAATCAGGGCTGACGGGGCAAAAACTATCTCGGGCCTCTCATATAACCCTTTCGCTCCGCACAAAGCCTCTACAAACATATTTGTCCGAGCAGCGAGCAAATAAGAGACGAGACGTCAGGTCCGGGCCTGAGATTCTGGATAGCCATGCTGTTCGCACAATTAATCCCTTATCTGGCAGCCATCATTATTGCCGTCCTGTCTGCTCGCACGACCCGCCCTCCCCTGTCGACTGCTTGACCTATCCACAGCGCACAATAAACGACGGCCCCAGGTCGTCGTTTTGCTTTAAGATATCCGCCTTTTCGCGCCCAAAGTCTTGCTACCGGAGTTCTGTACATGACTGCCCCTACCGACCTGTCGCCCACCCTTCAACTTGCCTGCGATCTGATCCGCCGCCCGTCAGTGACGCCGGTCGATGCCGACTGTCAGGCAGTGATGATGCAACGCCTGGGCAATGCCGGCTTCAAGCTGGAGCCCATGCGTATCGAAGACGTCGATAACTTCTGGGCCACACACGGCACTACCGACGGCCCGGTACTGTGCTTCGCAGGTCATACGGACGTGGTCCCTACCGGCCCGGTTGAGAACTGGCAGAACGACCCGTTCGATGCGTTGATCGACGAGCACGGCATGCTCTGCGGACGCGGTGCAGCGGACATGAAAGGCAGCCTGGCAGCCATGCTCGTGGCCGCCGAGCGCTTTGTAGCCGATCACCCGAATCACAAGGGTTCGGTGGCATTCCTGATCACCAGTGACGAAGAAGGCCCGGCGCACCACGGCACCAAGGCTGTCGTCGAACGTCTGGCAGCGCGCAAGGAGCGTCTGGACTGGTGCATCGTCGGCGAACCTTCGAGCACCACGCTGGTGGGCGATGTGGTCAAGAACGGGCGTCGTGGCTCGCTGGGCGCCACCCTCACCGTGCGCGGCAAACAGGGCCATGTGGCTTACCCGCATCTGGCGAAGAACCCTATTCACCTAGCAATGCCGGCACTTGCCGAACTCGCCGCAGAGCACTGGGACCACGGTAACGATTTCTTCCCGCCGACCAGCTTCCAGATCTCCAACCTGAACGCCGGCACGGGTGCAACCAACGTCATCCCGGGCGATCTTGTAGCGGTTTTCAACTTCCGCTTTTCGACCGAGTCGACCGTCGAAGGCTTGCAGCAGCGTGTCGCCGCCATCCTCGACAAGCATGAGCTGGACTGGCATGTGAACTGGGCGCTGTCCGGCCTGCCGTTCCTGACCGAGCCGGGCGCATTGCTGGATGCCGTGTCGTCCAGCATCAAAAGCGTCACGGGCCGCGACACCAAAGCCTCGACCAGCGGCGGAACCTCCGACGGCCGATTCATCGCAACCCTGGGTACGCAAGTGGTTGAGCTGGGCCCGGTCAACGCGACGATTCACCAGGTCAACGAGCGGATTCTGGCCAGCGACCTCGATGTGCTGACCGAGATCTACTACCAGACCCTGGTCAAGTTGCTCGCCTGATGCTGACCTGCCCGATCTGCTCTGCGCCGCTCAGTACCGCCGACAACGGCGTGGTATGTCCGGCCAACCACCGCTTCGACCGTGCACGTCAGGGGTATCTGAACCTGTTGCCGGTGCAGCACAAGAACAGCCGCGACCCTGGCGACAATCAGGCCATGGTCGAGGCGCGACGCGACTTTCTCAACGCCGGGCACTACGCTCCGGTAGCCCGGCGTCTGGCTGAACTGGCCGCCGAGCGATCCCCCGCGCATTGGTTGGACATCGGCTGTGGCGAAGGTTATTACACCGCGCAGATTGCCGAAGCCTTGCCTCATGCCGATGGCTATGCGCTGGACATCTCCCGTGAAGCGGTCAAGCGCGCCTGCCGTCGTGACCCGACGCTGACCTGGGTGGTCGCCAGCATGGCGCGTGTGCCACTTCCGGATGCCAGTTGCCAGTTTCTGGCCAGTGTGTTCAGCCCGCTGGACTGGCTTGAAGCCAAACGCTTGCTGACGCCAGGCGGCGGACTGATGAGGGTTGGTCCGACCAGCGAACATCTCATGGAGCTGCGTCAGCAGCTTTACGATGAGGTCCGCGATTATGCCGACGACAAGCACCTGTCTCTGGTGCCACCCGGCATGCAGTTGCAACACAGCGAAACCCTGCGCTATACGCTGAAGCTTATCGACGGCCAGTCCCGTGCCGATCTGCTGGCCATGACGCCTCACGGGTGGCGCGCCAGCGCCGAGCGCCGGACTGCCGTCATCGAGCAATCAGGACCTTTCAAGGTCACCGTTTCCATGCGCTACGATTATTTCGTGCTGCAATAAGCATTCAACAGAGGCACCCATGCGCCAACCCGATATCGAGATTTACCTGAAAGACGAAGACGTCGACCACAAGGCTATCGCCCAATGGCTGAGCGTCGCCCTGGGCCCGTGCAGTGACTGGAGCCAGAAAGGCCAGACCTGGAAGTGCAAGGCCGGCAATGTGACCGTAACCTGGCTGCCCAGAGCAGTCGGCAAATGGAACAGTCTGCATCTGGACAGCGATCAGACCCCGTGGGAAGACGACATCGCCTGCGCCCGTGCGGCATTCAAAGCCTTGAACGTCGAAGTGCGCTGCGCACCCGGCACCTGGGTTGAAGAAGAAAGCGACGAGACTGCCGACCGCTGGATACGCGTGAGTGCCGACGGCGAGGAAGAAATCACCTGGCGCACTTCGTAAGCCTTTCGCAGCGACGGTATCAGGATGTGCCGTCGCGGCTCTCGAAGGTGGCCGCTCAGTCTTTACTCTTCTACAAACACCAGGCTTTTTGCCGATCGCTTCGGGATACGTCACACTGACGCCCATCTCGGGCAGTCGCCCGTCCCTTACTCAGCAGAAGCCGTATGACCCGTTCTCCGTTCCGTCGTCTTGTGTTCGGCACCCTGCGCCGATTGTTGTATCTCTGGGTGCGCTCGGAAACCATCAATCAGTCGTCTTTTACGCTCAACCTGGACCGTAGCCGTCCGGTGTTCTATGCCCTGCAGTCGCCGTCTATAAGCGATCTGGCGGTGATCGACACAGAATGTCGCAAGGCTGGCCTGCCTCGCCCCGTATTGTCGGTAGCGGTCGGCAACCTGATAGAGCCAGCTGCATTCTTTTACCTGACCCCGGCGCCTGACTGGCTTGGCCGCCAGGACAAGCGCGGCGCACCGCCGACACTGGAACGTCTGGTCGCAGCCGTGAGCCAGAACCCCGGCGAAGATGCGCAGATCATTCCGGTCAGCGTGTTCTGGGGCCAGTCGCCAGACCGCGAGTCCAGCGCCTGGAAACTGCTGTTCGCCGACAGCTGGGCGGTAACCGGCCGGTTGCGCCGTCTGGTCAGCATCCTGATTCTGGGCCGCAAGACCCGTGTACAGTTTTCCGCGCCCATTCACATCCGCGAGCTGGTGGGTGAAAACAAAGGTTACGAACTGACCCTGCGCATGACCCAGCGTCTACTGCGCGTGCACTTTCGCAACCTGAAAAGCGCGGTCATCGGCCCGGACGTTTCGCACCGGCGCACGGTGGTCAAAGGACTGCTGGACGAGCCGCTGGTCAAGCAGGCGATCATCGAAGAAGCCGAACGGGAGAACATCACCCAGGACAAGGCACGGGACCGGGCGCTGAGCTACGGCAACGAGATCGCCTCGGACTATACCTATTCCGTCATCCGCTTCATGGAAGTCGTCCTCAGCTGGTTCTGGAACAAGATTTACGACGGCATCAAAGTCAGCCACATCGAAGGCGTGCAGGAAGTGGCACCAGGGCATGAAGTCATTTACGTCCCTTGCCACCGCAGCCATATCGATTACCTGCTGCTGTCCTATCTGTTGTTTCGCAACGGGCTCACGCCGCCGCACATCGCTGCTGGCATCAACCTGAACATGCCGGTCGTCGGCAGCCTGCTGCGCCGTGGCGGGGCGTTTTTCATGCGCCGCACATTCAAGGGCAACCCGCTGTATACAGCGGTTTTCACCGAGTACCTGCACACGCTGTTCATCAAGGGTTTCCCGGTCGAATACTTTGTCGAAGGCGGTCGCTCGCGGACCGGGCGAATGTTGCAGCCCAAAACCGGCATGCTCGCCATCACCCTGCGCAGCTTCCTGCGCAACTCGCGGATGCCGATTGTGTTCGTTCCGGTGTACATCGGCTACGAGCGCGTGCTGGAAGGCCGTACTTATCTGGGCGAATTGCGCGGAGCGACCAAGAAGAAAGAGTCGATCTTCGACATCTTCAAAGTCATCGGTGCGCTGAAGCAGCGTTTCGGCCAGGTATCGGTGAACTTCGGCGCCCCCATCAAGCTGGCCGAATTCCTTGACGGCGAACAGCCGGACTGGCGCGAACAGGCGCTGGCACCGCAATTTCGCCCGGAATGGCTGAGCGAAACCACTCATCGGCTGGGTGAGCGTGTGGCCCAGCACCTGAATGAAGCCGCCGCCGTCAACCCGATGAACCTGGTTGCTGTGGCCTTGCTGTCAACGCAAAGGCTGGCGCTGGACGATCAGGCCATGGAGCGTGTTCTCGACCTCTACCTGACGTTGCTGCGCGCCGTACCTTACTCACCACACACCACATTGCCGGAAGGCGACGGGCGCTCACTGATCGAGCACGTCAAAGGCATGGACCTGCTCGCCGAACAAAAAGATGCACTGGGCAAAATTCTGTACCTCAACGAACAGAATGCAGTCCTGATGACGTACTACCGCAACAACGTCCTGCACATCTTTGCCCTGCCCTCACTGCTGGCCAGCTTTTTCCAGAGCTCGTCGCGCATGAGCCGCGACCAGATTCTGCGCTACACACGTGCGCTGTATCCATTCCTGCAATCGGAACTGTTCATTCGCTGGCCGCTGAGCGAGCTGGATGAGGTGGTCGATCAATGGCTGGCTGCGTTCGTCGAGCAAGGCTTGCTGCGCTTCAAAAAGGACGTCTATGTGCGTCCGGAGCCCAGCTCCCGCGAGTTCGTGCTGCTGACCCTGTTGTCACGGGCCATCGCGCAGACCCTGCAGCGCTTCTACATGGCAATCGCCTTGTTACTCAACAGTGGACAGAACACATTGAGCGCCGAACAGCTGGAAGACCTGTGCACGGTCATGGCCCAGCGCCTGTCTATTCTGCATGGCCTTAATGCACCAGAGTTCTTCGACAAGAGTCTATTCAGGCACTTCATCCAGACCTTGCTGGACCTGGGCGTGCTGCGCAAGGACAGCGCCGGCAAGCTGAGCTATCACCCGATGCTGGGCGAACTGGCAGAAGGTGCGGCCAAGCGGGTGTTGCCGGCCGAAATCCGTCTGTCGATACGGCAAGTGGCGTTACACAGCAATGAAGAAGAGCAGGATGCGGGAAATGGTGAAGGGGTAGCGTAGGGCTTTTCCGCAATTAGCCGGGGATCTTTAGACACGTGTTTTATGCTCCCCGGCCGCTGCTAAGGTGTGGTTTGTACCCATGACTGGTACTCATCACACTCAATAAGAAATTGAAATGTCCAGCGAACCCCTGGTAAGTGAAGCCCGCGAAAAACAGATTACCCAGCAAGTGCCATTGCCGTTTGAACTGGGCTATGCCGCAGGACCAGAGCGGTCTGAAGATCAAGGTCATTCAAGTGAACGGTTGATTGTTCTTCGCTGCAAAGGCTTTCATCAACGGCGCGTTTTCAGCGCGCCGTTGATGTTTTTGTTGCTGCGCACCGCATCATTTCCATCGGCACTAAACAGCACTGTTTCCTTTCGGGCTTCGGGTGGATACCGCAAGTTCCTGATACGCTTGATCCCGTACCCACTTCTCACAAGGACGCTCTCATGCCTCGCTTTTCGTTCACCTTCGCTGGTCTATGCGCCGGTCTGCTGCTGTCGGCCAACGTCTTCGCCCTGTCGCTGAACGACCTCTCGCAATCGGATGCGACCGGTGGTCTCAAAGACGCGCTGACCCAAGGCGCACAGGTCGCGGTCAAACAGCTCGGAGTTCCCGGCGGTTTCAGCAAGAATGAAGCGGTGCGTATCGAGCTGCCAGGCAAACTCGGTCAGGTCGCGAAAAAAATGAAAATGCTTGGCATGGGTGCTCAGGTCGATCAGCTGGAAACCAGCATGAACCAGGCCGCCGAAGCTGCAGTGCCTCAGGCTCAGGCGTTGTTGGTAGACGCCGTGAAAAAGATGAGCGTGACCGACGCCAAGGCCATTTTAAGCGGCGGGAAGGACTCGGCAACCCAGTACCTCAACAGCACCAGCCGCGAACAGATCCGCGCCAAGTTCCTGCCTATCGTCAAGAAATCTACCGATCAAGTCGGTCTGGCACAGAAGTACAACGCATTCGCTGGCAAGGCGGCGGCACTTGGCGCGCTGGACAGCAAAAATGCCAACCTTGAAAGCTACGTGACCGAACAAGCGCTGAACGGGCTGTTCGAGATGATTGCAAAACAGGAAGAAAGTATTCGCGCCAACCCCGCGGCAGCCGCTACAGGCCTGGCGAAGAAGGTATTTGGCGCGCTTTGAGTGCAGGGTTAGCGCCTGTATTCACGGGCGCATCTGCGTTTGATTCGGGCTCAGGCCGTCGACGCTACAAGCGCTATGCACCGCTATCGTCTGTGACTGCCTTAGGCTTCAAGGCCTTCTTCGGGTAGATGTCGTAGCGGCTGGATTTTCCATCCAGCGCATAACCTGGCTTGGGCCCGTCAATGCATGGGGCCTTGCGCGGGCGTTTGACCACAACACGGTGAGTGGCAAGCGCAAGAGCCGCTTCCAGCAACGCAGGCGCATCCATGTCATCGCCGACCAGAGGCCGGAACAGGCGCATTTCCTTTTTGACCAGAGCGGTTTTTTCCCGATGCGGGAACATCGGGTCGAGGTAAATGACCTGCGGCGGCTCCGCTGTCCAGCCACGAATGATTTCAATGGAGTTGCCGGTCAACAGCTGCATCCGCGCAACGATCGAACCCACGTCACGATCATCGCGTCCGCGCGCCAGACCGTCTTCCAGCAGTGCAGCAATAATCGGCTGACGCTCGATCAGGCTCAGCTCGCAACCAAGACTCGCCAGCACGAACGCATCCTTGCCCAAACCTGCCGTAGCATCCAGCACGCTGGGACGAACGCCTGGCTGAATACCGACGGCCTTGGCAATCATTTGCCCGGTGCCACCGCCAAACAGACGACGATGTGCCACTGCACCCTCGACAAAATCAACTCGCACAGCGCCAGGCGCATCGTCGCCCAACTGCTGCAATTGCAGGCCATCGTCGGTTGATTGCAACGCAAAATCAGCTTCAGCGTCGTGCAACGGCAAGCCTAGACGCTGCGCCCAATGCTCCGCCTGCTCCTGCCCTGCGACCGCGAGCGCTTCGACCCGGATACGACTGCCTGTTTGCTGCTCAATCATTACGCCCACACACTCAAAAATTGTTAATGATCGGCAAAGTCTGCCGATAACCAAGTATCCGGCATTTTGCCAGACCCAAGGCCAGTACTGATCGCTATGTCAGAGATTGTTCAATCATCCATCGGCTATTTGTCGCACTCAGGCGACTATAGCGTTCGCAACAGCCGCACACTGGGTGGTGTGACGCAGCTGTGGTCGGATGCATTTGCCCGAGCGATGGCGGATCAGGTCAGCGAAAGCACTCCAGTGCCGGTGCACCCGACGGCCGTTGAAGTGGATGTTGAAACAGGCGAACCGGTCGCTGGCGCAAAAACCCTGAGCAAGATTGTCGAGCAACGGGCCTGCCCGGTCACCGACACCGAGGTCAAACCACCTGAGCCGCTGTTCCTGCCAATTGCGGAGTTCGACCTTGACTTGCTGCCGCCGCCTGCCGAGCCCTTCAGCATGGCTGAGCTGATCGAACAACAACGTCATCTGGAATTCGAGAGCCACTGGGTACGCCCTACAGTTCTGAACCCGTACAGCGACAGCGTCAACCCGGGCCCCGGCCCTCAACCACGCCCATTGCACCTGCCAATCGCCGAATTCGAATGGGAACTGGCCGACAAGCCTGCCCTGCCCCTGGATGAGCAGACCATTGCTGCCCAACAACGCCAGTTCGACTACGAGAACGGCTGGGCTCGCCCGCTGATCCTGCAGAACCTGCGGATGGCGGCATAAGCCCCAACGCTCTTGCCGGCAGCTTAAAGGCTCGCTACCTACACACCGACCAGCGCCCCATGTCGACGTGAAAATGATCACGATGCGCCGCGTTGTACTCAGGCCCGAGCACCGTACTGAAGTTTTTGCAGGCGCCGTCACGTAACAGCCTCAGAAAACGCCCCTTGTCCCCTTCGTCGTCCCAATCCTTGAGAACCCCGATGCGCTGACCGTCTGCGAGGCGAAAACCTGCCATATCCAGTGCATTGGCGGTCGCGTGCTGGCTGAGCCGAGCATTGGCGCGGTTGTAGATGTTGCGGCAGGCAAAGCTGCCCAAATGATCGATCCGCGCTACCCGCTGGCCGAAAACAGCCTGGGCGGCGGGTTGCAAGGTGTGAATATCAAACAGCGCATAGGCGACCGCCAACGGGCAACTGGCCAGGAAGCTGCTGCTCAGCGCCACGTCGCCGCCCTGAATGCGCAGGGTATTTTCCAGAGGGCAGCGAGCAGAAGGTTCACTGTCGGCCTGACGACTGAAACGCAGCCCGGACGTACTCAGCACCTGGTCGCACAGCGCAGGGTCGTTCTGCAGTCGTGACAGCTTGTAAGACGTCAGGAAGTTGGGCTCGGCCCGCACATCCAGCGGCGTCCAGGGGTTCCAGCGCGCAGGTACATCGACCCAGCCGCGCCAGACTGCGAACGCCCCCATTGCACAGATCAGCAGGAATACCAGAAGCACACGCATGCTCAGCCCATGCCCCAGACAACAGGGGTGAATTTGAAGAAGGGTTTGTAAATGGCAAGCAAACAGCGCAGTTGCGAATCCATTAGCGGGCTCTCCACAAGGTCGGGCTCTGTCAACCCACACCTGGAAGACCTCAGAGCAAGCCCAACTGTTCCACCTGAGGCCCGCGATCCAGCTCGAACAATGCCGGCAAGCCAGGCAATCGCGCCATTAGTTGCTGGTGAAAGCGCATGGCCTGCTCGGCAGCCTTGATGTTGTCAGGGGTGTGCAGGAAGACATAAGGCGTGCGCCCCTCTTCGATCCACACGGCGACCTTTTCCACCCACTGCACCAAAAACTGATCATTGGCCTTCAGGTCAGGACCGCCGATGAAACGGACCTGGGGAAACAGCGTCAGCGCAGCAGGACGAGGCGGCACCTTGGGCTTTTTCGATTGCGCGTGCAGGACTGCGGGATCGCTCGAGACACAGCTGAACAATGCCCGGGAGTCGAGACAGATGCGCTCGACGCCTCGATCCAGCAGCAGGCGATTGAGCATGCGCTCTTCATCACCCTTCATGAAAAACGCGATGTTGCGTACTTCTACGGCGAGCGGCACATTGAGTTCATCAAGAAAACCGGCCAGCTCGGCCAGACGCTGCGGTGTAAAGCTGGCGGGCAACTGCAGCCAGAACGGTGCGATCCGCCCACCCAGAGGCGCAAGCAGACGGATGAATTCCTCAGCTGCGCCCACCTGCTCACGAAGGTCGCCGTTATGACTGATGTCTTTATGGAATTTGGCGGTGAAACGAAAATCATCGGGCATCGTTTCTGCCCAGCGCTGCACTGTAGTGGCGGCGGGACGGGCGTAAAATGTGGTGTTGCCTTCGACAGCGTTGAATACCTGAGTGTAGAGATTCAGGAAATCATTCGGGCGGGCATCTTCGGGATACAGCGAATCGCGCCAGGCGTTTTCACTCCATGACGGACAACCTAGGTAGTAAGGCAGGCGAGACACGGTCAAACGTGAAGATCGAGCCCCGATACTTCAAGGTCCCAATCGACAAAGCTGGCGGTGGTCAGGTAGCTGGCCAGCGCGTGAGCGACACGAGAGCTCATGGAGCGCGGGAAAATGATGTCTTGTGGACGCGCAGGCACGTTGGCAGTGCTGCCAATCGGTGAATCACCCGCATCGCGACGAGCCTGCGCCGGAGGCGGCGGCAACTCGGCATCAACTACGACTTCCTCGAAAGAACCTTCAACGGTCGAAGGCGTCTTCTGCGGCTTTCGCTTGATGGGGTAAGAGCGTGATGAGGTTCCGTCTATGCGCATCGATTATATACTCGGCGTCGATAGTGGCAATTTAGCGTTACTGCCTTGTAGTTCGCAAATTGCTTAACGATAACTAGACCACACATATTGCAAATTGTTTTCGCCAAATGAGATTAAAGACCATTCAGACGATAAACGGTAGATGGCGAATTGATATTTTTCCAGCTATAGACGGAATAGTATGACTTGGACAGGCACGACAGCAGAACACTGTGGCGTGCCTTGAAGCCAATCACATCAACGCGCTTTGGGCGTTGCAACCTTATCGCGCAGATAGACCGGCTGGGCGTCGTCTGCCGGCAGGGCTTCGCCACGCGCCCAGGCGAAGGACGCCAGCGTCAGCAAGTCCTGCGCATGGGGCAGCATGCCTGCGTCATGACCGGCCAGACTGACCGGGATGCGCTCGGCATAGCCCCAGCCAGTACCGGCTCCAAACCATTGTCCACTGGTGTGCGCAGGCAGTGTCGCCAACTCGGGCGCCATGACCGCCTCGTTGCCGAGCAGACGCATCTCCCCGGCTGTCTCGTGATAGCAACCCCAATACACCTCATCCATGCGCGCATCAATGGCCGATGCCACCTGGGACACGCCATGCTCACGAAAGGCACGCTGGGCCAGCACGGCAAGATTGGAAACAGGCAATACCGGGCGCTCCAGCGCGAACGCCAGGCCTTGCACGACACCAATGGCAATGCGCACGCCGGTGAAAGCGCCAGGGCCGCGCCCGAACGCGATGGCATCCAGCGCCGACATCGCAATGCCTGCCTCGGCCATCAGGCTTTTGATCATGGGCAGCAGCCGCTGGGCATGCAGGCGCGGGATCACCTCGTAGTGGCTCAGCACTTTGCCATCGTGCAGCAAAGCGACCGAGCAGGCTTCAGTGGCGGTGTCCAGGGCCAGCAAGGTGGTCATCGGTGTTTCCGTCATGGTCAGGGTGAAAAGTGCAGCAGTATAAATGACAAATGGCCCGCAAGCGGGCCATTTATTGTTCAGACTGAAAGTCTTACTTCAGGGCTTCCAGTACTTTTGCAGTGATCTCTTCAACCGAGCCGACGCCAGGAATATGGCTGCATTTGGGCTTGCCATCCTTCGCTTCCAGCTTGCTGTAGAACTCGACCAGCGGCTTGGTCTGGGCATGGTAGACCGACAGGCGATGGCGCACGGTCTCTTCGACGTCGTCCTTGCGCTGCAGCAGCGGTTCGCCAGTCACATCATCGATACCCTCGACTTTCGGCGGGTTGAAGATGGTGTGATAGATGCGACCAGAGCCTTCGTGAACCCGGCGGCCCGACATGCGCTTGACGATTTCTTCGTCATCAACGGCGATTTCCAGCACGTGGTCGATTTCCAGACCTGCTTTCAACAGGGCTTCGGCCTGAGGAATGGTGCGCGGGAAGCCGTCGAACAGAACGCCGTTCGCACAATCCGGCTGGGCCAGACGATCCTTGATCAGACCAATGATCAGGTCATCGGAAACCAGACCACCCGAGTCCATGACACTCTTGGCCTTCAGGCCAAGCTCGGTTTCAGCCTTGACTGCAGCGCGCAGCATGTCGCCTGTCGAAACCTGCGGGATGCCGAACTTTTCAGTGATGAATTTTGCCTGAGTACCTTTACCGGCCCCGGGAGCTCCTAGCAGAATCACGCGCATCGTCATGCTCCTCAAAATTTTTATAGTGAAATCAACGGATTCGCCTCGGGGGCCAATCTAAAAATAATCAGGCCAACAGGCCGAAAGGCTGATCAAGATACACAGCCGACCGAGGCCGCACAAGCCGCCAAAAGTCGCATTAACCGCGTGCGCACCGGCTTGCGCGCCCCGATTGTCGAGCGGCGTGATCTGTATCAACGTTTCCGGCAGGCCAGCCCGCAAACCCGGCATTGCCAATGCCGGGCCAAAACGGCCCGGCAATTAAAGTAATGCGCGTGTTCAACCAGTGTTACGCAGACCGGCAGCGATCCCGGCTACAGACACCAGCAGCGCCAGTTCCAGAGGGCTGTCCAGACTGGCTTCGCGACTGCGGGAGCGGGACAACAGCTCGGCCTGGAGCAAATGCAACGGGTCGAGATAGGTGTTGCGCAGACTGATGAATTCCAGCGTTTCAGGGCTATGCGCCAGCAGTTGCTTCTGCCCGGTCAGCCCCAGAACCACATTGCACGCCTGCGACAATAGGTCGCGTAATTGTGCGCCTAAATGTTGCAGCTCAGCACTGACCAGACGCTCGTCATAGAGTCGGGCAATGTCCGAATCGGCTTTGGCGAGGACCATTTCCAGCATGTCGATGCGGGTTCTGAAGAACGGCCACTGTTCGCGCATCTGCGCCAGCACCGTACCCTCGCCGCGCTCCAGAGCCTTGCTTAGCGCAGCTTCCCAACCCAGCCAGGCGGGCAACATAAGACGCGTCTGCGTCCAGGCGAAGATCCACGGAATGGCGCGCAGGCTTTCCACGCCACCTTCGCGGCGCTTGGCCGGGCGACTGCCGAGTGGCAGGCGCCCCAGTTCCTGCTCGGGCGTTGCCTGACGGAAATACTCGACGAACTCAGGGTTCTCGCGCACTACCGCGCGATAGGCACTGACCCCGTCAGCGGCCATCTGGTCCATCATTGTCCGCCACGCCGGTTGCGGAGGCGGTGGCGGCAGCAGGGTCGCCTCCAGCACCGCTGCCAGATAGAGATTGAGGTTCTGTTCGGCGATGTCCGGCAGGCCGAATTTGAAACGAATCATTTCCCCTTGCTCGGTGGTCCGGAAGCGCCCGGCTACCGAACCTGGCGGCTGCGACAGAATCGCCGCATGCGCGGGACCGCCACCACGACCAACCGTACCGCCGCGACCGTGGAACAGCAGCAGTTCGACCTGCTGCTCGCGACAGATCTCCACCAGCTTTTCCTGCGCGCGGTACTGGGCCCAGGCCGCCGCCGTAGTGCCCGCGTCCTTGGCCGAGTCGGAATAACCGATCATGACTTCCTGCGGGCCGTGCAGACGCGAGCGATAGCCCGGCAAGCCGAGCAGCGTCTCGATCACCGGCCCGGCGTTATCGAGGTCAGCCAGGGTCTCGAACAACGGCACCACACGCATCGGCCGTTGCAGCCCGGATTCCTTGAGCAGCAACTGCACGGCCAGCACGTCGGATGCCGAACCTGCCATCGAAATGACGTAAGAGCCCAGCGAAGCTGCCGGAGCTGCTGCCACTACCCTGCAGGTTGCCAGCACTTCTGCGGTGTCGGCTGCCGGTTTGAAGTAGCTTGGCAGCAACGGTCTGCGGTTGTTCAGTTCGCGCAACAGAAAGTCGATGCGGGTCTGCTCGTCCCACTCCTCGTAGCGACCCAACCCCAGATAATCGGTAATTTCAGTCATCGCGGCACAGTGGCGACTGGAGTCCTGGCGGACATCCAGACGCACCAGAAACAGGCCGAACGTGACGGCACGGCGCAGGCAATCCAGAAGCGGCCCGTCGGCAATCACGCCCATGCCGCACTCATGCAGCGACTGGAAGCACAGCAGCAGCGGGTCCAGCAGCTCGCGGTTGTCTCGCAGCACCGCTTCAGGCGCAGGCAAGGCCTCGCTCAATGAGGCATTGGCCCAATTGCGCGTCGCGCGCAGGCGCTCACGCAGACGCTTGAGTTCTGCCCGATAAGGCTCGGCACTGTCACCGACGCTGGCCCGCAAGGCGTCGCTGGCCTGTTGCATCGACAGCTCTGCGGCCAGGTTATCCACATCACGCAAATAAAGGTCAGCCGCCATCCAGCGCGCCAGCAACAACACTTCACGGGTAACCGCGGCCGTGACATTCGGGTTGCCGTCACGGTCTCCGCCCATCCACGAGGCAAAGCGGATCGGCGCGGACTCCAGAGGCAAATGCAGGCCGGTGGCTGCGTGCAATGCATGGTCAGCCTTGCGCAGGTAATTCGGAATGGCGTGCCATAGGGAGTGCTCGATAACCGCAAAACCCCATTTGGCCTCATCAACCGGCGTGGGCCGGATACGCCGGATCTCTTCGGTATGCCACGCCTCGGCGATCAGACGCTGCAAGCGCGAGGTAATCTGTGCGCGCTCGGTGCTGTTGAGGTCACGATGATCGAGCGCGGCCAACTGCGCAGCAATCGCGTCGTATTTCTGAATGAGCGTGCGGCGTGCCACTTCGGTGGGGTGAGCTGTCAGCACCAGCTCGATTTCCAGCTTGCTCAGCTGACGCGCCAGAGCTTCAGGCGTGTGACCTTCCGTTTTCAGGCGGTCAAGCAGCTCGGGCAGCACCCGCGACTCAAACGGCAGAGGCTGGGTATCGTCACGACGATGCATGAGCTGATACTGCTCGGCAATATTGGCCAGGTTGAGAAACTGATTGAAAGCGCGGGCCACAGGCAGGAGTTCATCATCACCCAGCCCGTCGACACTGGCGCTGAGTTGCTCGGCACCTTCTGCAGAACCGCGCCTGCCCGCCTTGGCGCCCTTGCGAATACGTTCGATCTTGTCGAGGAATTCAGCGCCTCGTTGCTCACGAATCGTGTTACCCAACAGCTCACCCAGCAGGTGAACGTCTTCGCGCAGACGCGCATCGATATCGGCCATCGTTCCTCTCCCGGTTTTTGTCTGGGCTCAGTTGCGTACCCGCAAAACAGCGCGGGCGTACGTGAATTTAAATCCGCATGCCAACAGTGCACCAAAAGCCTGCGATTGGACAAATGGTTCAACAAAAAGCCGCACCTCAGTGCCTGATTAATTCTGCATCGACGTCCGTTCACATGTCGACCAACATGCTGACCGCTTTCTGAAGCCCCCTGAAAATTCCTGACCACGCAGTAGATATTTATCTGAACTATTCAAAAACCGCGCAGGTCGGAGCCTTTAACCATTACAGGAAAGCCCGAAAGGCAGCAGGCGGTTGTACGACCTCATGCCCGGACTTGATGCAACAACTGTCATGGATAACCACGTTCGGAGTCAGACAATGGAGTTGATCACCATGAACACCTTAACTGCCAAAACCAAGTTCAAAGGCCTGCGCGGTCTCAAGCTGGCTGCGCTGGCGCTCGGTAGCACCTTTATCCTCGCCGGTTGCGCAGGTAACCCGCCATCCGAGCAATATGCAGTTTCGCAATCGGCCGTCAACAGCGCTGTCAGCGCCGGCGGTACCGAATTCGCAGCGGTGGAAATGAAGTCGGCTCAGGACAAGCTCAAAGAAGCTGATCTGGCCATGCAGGATCACAAGTACGACGAAGCTCGCCGTCTGGCTGAACAAGCCGAGTGGGACGCTCGTGTAGCAGAACGCAAATCTCAGGCCGCCAAGGCTGCCAAGGCTGTGCAGGATGCTCGTCAGGGCGTCAACGAACTCCGTGAAGAAGGCCTGCGTCAGGTGCAGTGATTGCCCTGAACCCTTTCTGTTTTCATGAATTCGTAACTGATTAAAGGACGACAATATTATGCGTAAACAATTGATGATCCCTGCTCTGCTGGCCATGAGTGTTGCCCTGGCAGCCTGTGCAACCAAGCCAAACCCTAATCTGGAACAGGCTCGCAGCAACTTCACCGCGCTGCAGACCAACCCGGAAGCCACTAAAGTCGCGGCGCTTGAAACCAAGGACGCCAGTGAATGGCTGGCCAAGGCAGAACAGGCTTTCCGTAACGATGATGACGTCAAGAAAGTTGACCAACTGTCTTACCTGACCAACCAGCGCGTAGAACTGGCCAAGCAGACCATTGCCCTGCGCACCTCCGAAGCGGCTCTGCAGAACGCTTCTGCTGACCGCGCCAAGGCACGCCTGGAAGCTCGTGATGCTCAGATCGCTGCGCTGAAAAACAGCCTGAACGCCAAGCAGACCGAACGCGGTACGCTGGTAACGTTCGGTGACGTGCTGTTCGACTACAACAAGGCCGATCTGAAGCCGACCGCTCAAGGCGACATCGGCAAGCTGGCTGCTTTCCTTCAGGAAAACCCTGATCGCAAAGTGATCGTTGAAGGCTACACCGACAGCACAGGTTCTGCTTCCTACAACCAGTCGCTGTCCGAGCGCCGCGCCAATTCGGTTCGCATGGCACTGGTACGTATGGGTGTAGATCCAGCGCGCGTTGTGACCATGGGCTACGGCAAGGAATATCCGGTTGCTGACAACACCAGCAACTCGGGCCGTGCCATGAACCGTCGTGTGGAAGTTACTATCTCCAACGACAACCAGCCTGTTGCACCGCGCTCGTCGATGAAATAAGCGACTGAGCCGCTGCACTCAAGCCCCGCCTGCGCATACAGGCGGGGCTTTTTAATGCCGAAAATTATCGCCGTCTTTATTGCTGTGGCGTCTGCTGGCCGACGCACCGCACCGCTTGCCTGTGATCATCAATCAAAACGCCTGACAAACCCTTTCGCGACGTGTCGAACAGCACCAGCACGCCATCAACGCATTGCGCCACCTCGTCCGCTGGCGTCGCGGCGATCTTGTAGTCCTCGCCAGGCACGGTCTTGAGCAGGGTGAACTCACTGAGCAATAGCGCATCTTCAGGCTTCGCAAAATGCAGATAGCCGTAAAACCACAGGCAGCCGACGGTGCCGATGACTGCACCGACAGCGCTGAGGATCATGCCGTTGACGTTACGCTCGCGACTCATGGCGCTGGCGGTGTAGCTGGGGTCGGATAGTTGGGCACTTGCGCAAGGCGACGCAGGCCGTTGAAATGCGTCGGGTCGTCCAGATAGCGCAGCATCACCTGACGCCAGAGAGGGTCGGCGAACGTCTGTACGTGCTCGCCACGGGTCAATTGCAATACCCGCGGTGGAGGCGCCGCCTTGTACAGCTCGATGCCGTTGGCGAGCGGCACCAGTGTGTCGTCCATGCTGTGAAAGATCAGCATCGGTGTGCCGGCCAATCGTGGCAGGCCGTTGACGGCGCTGTCGGCCTCCGGGATCAGCCAGGACAAGGGCGTCTTCAACGGCCAGGTCAGCCACGACTTGCTCAGCGAGTTTCGCGCGACGCTGCGGTAGCTGGCCGGCACGCTGTCCAGCACCAACGCCTTGAGCCGCGAGCGCTCCTGCGGGTGTTCTGACAGGTAATGCACCGCCAGTGCTCCACCAATGCTTTGCCCCAGAACCACAAGGGGTTTGCCTTGCACTTGCGGTGCAGTGTTCAACCAGTCGAAAGCGGCCTGAACATCCTGATAGACCGCCGGCAGGCTCGGCTCGCCCTGCGACTCGCCATAACCGCGGTAATCCACCATCAGCACCTGATAACCCTGCTCGGGCAACCACCAGACGCCACCAAGATGCCAGGACAGGTTGCCGCCGTTGCCATGCAGATGCAGCACCGTACCCTTGACCGGTACACCCTCTTTCGCGGGCAGCCACCAGCCATGCAGGCGCGTACCATCGGCGGCGGTGAGGTTCACATCCTGATACTGCAGGCGCGCCTTGTCGGGTGTGAACGGAACACCTTGCTCGGGGTAGAACAGCATCGAACTGCAACCGGTGAGTGCGAGGAACAGGGTGAAGATGCCGAGCAGTTTCAAATGGGGTTTCCTTGCTGTTTTCATCGCCACATCACCGCCGTGCTGGCGCAGAGCAATGGCACGATAGTTACAAGATTATCGTTCCTCACGCTCCAGCGTGGGAATGCCGTTCTGGACGCTCTGCGTCCGATCCTGACTGTGCAGCGCGGCGCAGATTTGTGACGCGGAGCGTCACCCACTGCGTGCCAACGCGGAGCATTGGCACGATAGTCAGTTCGGCCTACAAAATATTCGAGTAGTCCGCTTCGATACGGTCCAGGCTCAGGTGGTTGAGGAAGTTGGAGAAGCACATCCAGGCCGATAGCGCGTTCATGTCACGGAACTGCTCAGGCAGGTATTTGGGTGCCACCACCAGCCCTTCATCCACCAGTTGGCGCAGGCTGCGCATGTCTTCCAGCGTGGTCTTGCCGCAGAACAGCAGCGGCACCTGTTCGAGCTTGCCCTTGCGCACGGCAAGCTGAATATAGTTGTAGACCATGATGAAGCCTTTCAGATAGGACAGGTCTTTAGTGAACGGCAAGCCGTTGGGCACCGAGCCGCGGAATACGCGACTGGCGTTGCCGTAGCTCTCCGACATGCCGAAGCCCTGCTCGCGGTAAAACTCGAACACCTGCAGAAAATCAGCACCCTGCTCGGCCATGTGAATGGCACGGGTACGATTGGTCAGCTTGCGCAAACGGCTGGGGTAGGAGGCGAAGGCGATGACTTCCATGAGAATCGCCAGGCCTTCCTGAGTGACCGTCGATGAGGGCGGACCTTTGGACAGGAACGTACAGATCGGCTGGTTTTGCCCGTTCAACGTGGTGCCGACGTGTACCAGCCCTTCGTGAACCTCCAGCGCCCGTACATCACGCTCATTGAACATCGCGTCGGTGCGGATCTTGATGTAGTCGGCACCCGCGGCCGCGTCGGCGACGATACCGTCGGACTCGAAAACCCGAATGGTCTCCTCGGCCTCACCGAACACACGATTCAAACGCGATTGCAGCAGCGAAACAGCGTCCTTGGCCGTGAGCGTTTTCGGCTCGTCCTTGAGATCACCACGCCCGGCGATGTTGTTCAGGTAATCCGAGAGCATCAGGCCCAGATCGGCCAGCGTCGGGTCACCGGCGTGAAAGGCATCGGACGCAGCGCCATACAGCTCCTGCGAGATCAGCCCGAAGTCAGGCGTGCCACGCGCTTCGAGCATACGCACCACCATGCGGTACTCACGGCACATGCGGCGCATGATCTGCCCGACCGGGTTGAACTGCCCCAGTTGACGCGTGACATCCCGCTCGATGTTCTGAAACTCTTGTTTCAAGGCAACCGAATCGAAGCCCAGCGGGCGGTTTTCGTAATAGGCACGGTCCACGGCAGGAAGCGCCTTGCCCTTGGCGGCCAGAAACTCCTTGCGAACTGTCTCATCCCATTTAACTGCATCCAGAATGCGAATCGGCGTCTGTGCAACGACGATCCGATCCGATAACGCACGAATAGTCTGTTGATACTCGTCCACCGGTACTCCTTGGCTGGCTGTTTCGCTACTGCTCGGCGGCATGAGAACACGCCACCGCTGGAAAATATCGAAATTGGCAGGGTCGTCAAGCCGTCTGAACCGCCGACCCAGAGCACGTCGAACGAAGTATAGTCACCCTCGAACCGGCTGCGGCGTCCCCAGAACCAGACGCATCTGCCGGGTCAGAATACAGAGCATTTCTTCGTCCGCCTGACGCTGTGGGCCATGCAGCAGGCCTTGATACTCAATGCGCCGGATAAGCCCCGTCAACACCTGAGCGTCCTGATAGGGCTGCAACGAACCAATCACCTGAAAGAACTGACAACTGCCCTGCAGCAGAATTTCCTGATGGGCCATCACCAGCGGGGTCAGACGCGGGTTGATCAGCGCTTCGTGGTAGAACGCCTGTTCGGCGATCAGGTAGTCGCGCCGGGTCAGCAATTGATGCCGGATATGCTCCATCACCATACGCGCAATATCGTCAGCCAGCCGAAATCGATCGGTCGGGCTGCCCGAACTACGGCTCATCATCTCACGCAGAATACCTTCAGTGTTCTGCCAAAGCCGCGCCAGGTAATCGGCACTGCGCTGTACATACTGGGCGAAGGCATCGGTCAGCAGGTCATTGATGTCCTTGAAGTAATAGGTGGTTGCCGACAACGGTACGCTGGCCTCAGCGGCCACTGCGCGATGACGTACAGCGCGCACGCCGTCGCGTACCACGATACGCATGGCCGCATCGAGAATGACCTGCCTGCGTTGTTCACTGCCTTCGCGGGCCGCCTTGCGGCCTTGATACTTGACACTTTTGGCCACCGCGCTCGCTACTCCGGCGGCCCCTTCTCTGGCAATCGTCACGACAGCTTCCTTTTTAAATCGTCCTGAAAAACACCTAAAAAAAAGCCGCCCATTGAAGGCGGCTGTTTTTTCATTGATTACGCTTGCGGGCGCATGTGCGGAAACAGAATGACGTCGCGGATCGAAGGCGAGTCGGTGAGCAGCATCACCAACCGGTCGATGCCGATCCCCTCGCCCGCAGTGGGCGGCATGCCGTACTCCAGCGCACGGACGAAGTCGGCGTCGTAGTGCATGGCTTCGTCGTCACCGGCATCCTTGTCGGCCACCTGAGCCTGGAAGCGTTCGGCCTGATCTTCGGCGTCGTTGAGCTCGGAGTAGGCATTGGCGATTTCACGGCCGCCGATGAACAACTCGAAACGGTCGGTTACGCTCGGATTTTCGTCGTTGCGACGAGCCAGCGGAGAGACTTCGAACGGGTACTGAGTGATGAAGTGCGGCTGTTCCAGCTTGTGCTCGACCAGCTCTTCGAAAATCATCACCTGCAATTTGCCCAGGCCTTCGAAGCCGAGCACCTTGGCACCGGCCTTTTTGGCAATGGCACGTGCCTTGTCGACGTCCTGCAGATCGGCAGCGGTCAGATCCGGGTTGTACTTGAGGATCGAGTCGAACACCGACAGGCGCACAAACGGTTCGCCGAAGTGGAACACCTTGTCGCCGTAAGGCACGTCGGTGGTGCCCAGAACCAGTTGAGCCAGTTCACGGAACAGCTCCTCGGTCAGGTCCATGTTGTCTTCGTAATCAGCGTAGGCCTGGTAGAACTCGAGCATGGTGAACTCGGGGTTGTGCCGGGTCGAAACGCCCTCGTTACGGAAGTTGCGGTTGATCTCGAAGACTTTCTCGAAACCACCGACCACCAGACGCTTGAGGTACAGCTCCGGCGCAATGCGCAGGAACATTTCCATGTCCAGCGCGTTGTGGTGGGTTTCGAACGGCTTGGCTGCCGCACCGCCTGGAATGGTCTGCAGCATCGGCGTTTCGACTTCAAGGAAGTCGCGCTTCATCAGGAAGCTGCGAATGTGAGCGATAACCTGCGAGCGCACGCGGAAGGTCTCACGCACGTCTTCGTTGACGATCAGGTCGACGTAACGCTGGCGATAGCGCTGCTCGGTGTCGGTCAGGCCATGGTGCTTGTCGGGCAGCGGACGCAGCGACTTGGTCAGCAGGCGAACGGTGGTCATCTCGACGTACAGGTCGCCCTTGCCGGAGCGTGCCAGGGTGCCTTCGGCAGCAATGATGTCGCCCAGGTCCCAGGTTTTCACCTCGGCCAGGGTTTCTTCAGGCAGGGTCTTGCGGTTGACATAGACCTGGATACGCCCGGTCATGTCCTGGATCACCATGAACGAGCCACGGTTGAGCATGATGCGACCGGCGACCTTGACCGGAATCGCTGCCTCTGCCAGTTCTTCCTTGGTCTTGTCGACGTACTGTTTCTGCAAGTCGTTGCAGTAGCTGTCGCGGCGGAAGTCGTTGGGGAAGGCCTGACCCTTGGCACGGCCTGCAGCAAGCTTTTCCTTGCGCAGGGCGATCAGGGTGTTTTCTTCCTGTTGCAGGGCTTGCGGGTCGAGTTGTTGGTCGCTCATGTCTTTAAATATTCCATCACAGGTTCGCCCTCGTCTTGCGACGAGGGACTTGAGGTGTCGGCTGACGGTTTACAGCCCTTGCTTGAGGCTCGCGATCAGGTATTCGTCGATATCGCCATCAAGCACCTTGTCGCAGTCGCTGCGTTCGATGTTGGTCCGCAGGTCCTTGATACGCGAGGCGTCCAGTACATAGGAACGAATCTGATGACCCCAGCCGATATCGGACTTGGTGTCTTCGAGCGCCTGGGACGCTGCGTTGCGCTTCTGCACTTCCTGCTCATACAAACGGGCCCGCAGCATTTTCATGGCGGTGTCCTTGTTCGCATGCTGGGAACGTTCGTTCTGGCAACTGACCACGGTGTTGGTCGGGACGTGGGTGATACGTACCGCAGAGTCTGTGGTGTTTACGTGCTGACCACCGGCACCGGAGGAGCGGTAGGTATCGATGCGCAGGTCCGACGGGTTGATGTCGATTTCGATGTTGTCATCGATTTCCGGCGAAACGAACACGGCCGAGAACGAGGTGTGGCGACGGTTGCCGGAATCGAACGGGCTCTTGCGCACCAGACGGTGAACGCCGATCTCGGTACGCAGCCAGCCAAAGGCGTATTCGCCCTTGATGTGCACGGTAGCGCCCTTGATACCGGCGACTTCACCGGCAGACAGCTCCATGATGGTGGCGTCGAAACCGCGCTTGTCAGCCCAGCGCAGGTACATGCGCAACAGGATGTTGGCCCAGTCCTGCGCTTCGGTGCCGCCGGAACCGGCCTGGATGTCCAGGTAGGCGTTGTTGGGGTCCATCTCGCCACTGAACATGCGACGGAATTCGAGCTTTTCCAGCGATTCGCGCAGGCGCTCGACTTCGGCAGCGACGTCATCGACGGCGGCCTGGTCCTCTTCTTCGGCAGACATCAGCAACAGGTCTTTGGCATCGGCCAGACCCGAGGACATTTCGTCCAGGGTTTCTACGATCTGCGCCAGCAGGGAGCGCTCGCGCCCCAGTTCCTGAGCGTAGGCCGGGTTGTTCCAGACGTTTGGATCTTCGAGCTCGCGGTTGACTTCGGTCAGACGATCATGTTTGTGATCGTAGTCAAAGATACCCCCGAATGGTTTCGGAGCGCTCGGACAAATCCTTGATGCTGTTTAGGATCGGGTTGATTTCCATGGTAGGCAGCACTCGCAGGCGAAATTTTCAAAGCCGACGAGTATACCCCAGGCAAGGCCACGAAAGCAGCCCGTCGAGCAGGCGTTGTGAGGCCTATTTTACCGGCCACTGGCGGCGTCAGCCTGCCGCGACCTGATTGCGTCCGTTGTTCTTGGCCTGATAAAGCCCCTTGTCGGCATCCAGAATCAGCTGGCGGCTGTGCATCCCGACCTGCGGCGTCAGGGTAGCGACACCAATACTCACGGTAAGGCTGGAACCAGGCGTTGGAGCGATATGCGGGATATTCATGCCTGACACGCTCTGACGCAGTTTTTCAGCCAGCAGACGCGCCCCGCCTGGAGAAGTATTGGGCAGGACCATGGCAAACTCCTCGCCGCCGTAGCGCGCGGGCAAGTCCGACGGGCGACTGCAACTGTTGCGGATGGCTTTCGCCACCTGACGCAGGGCCTCGTCGCCCTCCAGGTGCCCGAAATTGTCGTTGTAAGCCTTGAAGTAGTCGACATCGATCATCAGCAGCGACAACTGCGCCTGATCGCGAGTGGCACGCCGCCACTCCAGCTCCAGGTACTCATCGAAATGGCGGCGGTTGGACAGTCCCGTCAGGCCATCGGAGTTCATCAGGCGTTGCAGCACCAGATTGGTGTCAAGCAACTGTTGCTGGCTGACCCGCAGGGCACGATAGGCCTCGTCACGCTGCAGCAGTGTCATATAGGAGCGCGAGTGGTAGCGAATGCGCGCCACCAGTTCGATGTTGTCCGGCAGTTTGACCAGATAATCGTTGGCCCCGGCCGAGAACGCGGCGCTCTTGATCAGCGGGTCTTCCTTGGTGGACAACACGATGATCGGGATATCGCGGGTCAACGGGTTGCTGCGGTACTCGCGAACCAGCGTCAGACCGTCCAGGCCCGGCATGACCAGATCCTGAAGAATCACGGTCGGCTTGATCCGCACAGCCTGGGCAATTGCCTGATGCGGGTCGGCGCAAAAGTGGAAGTCGATCGATTCGTGGCCAGACAGTCCACGCCGGACAGCCTCGCCAATCATGGCCTGATCATCAACCAGAAGCACCATGGCGGTGTTCTCATCCGGGGTCTTGATCTCATCCGTCTGCAGGTCATGCATAGTGTTTCTCCTGATCGCCGACCACAGGTGAATGCACCTGAACGGTCATTGAGTAAATACCTCGACCAAGCGAGGGGCAATGGCGGGCAGCGGACGGATCTCAACAGCAGCATCAATGGCTGCGGCCGCTTTGGGCATCCCATACACAGCAGAACTGGCCTGATCCTGGGCGATGGTCAGAAAGCCTCGCTCCCGCATTGCCTTGAGTCCCTGCGCACCATCGCGCCCCATGCCGGTCAGTAGAA
This sequence comes from Pseudomonas syringae group sp. J248-6, assembly GCF_032586995.1. NCBI lineage: Bacteria > Pseudomonadati > Pseudomonadota > Gammaproteobacteria > Pseudomonadales > Pseudomonadaceae > Pseudomonas > Pseudomonas syringae group sp. J248-6. The sequence goes on from NZ_JAWHOP010000006.1 coordinate 172,936, forward strand.
CGCCGACTGCCTCACCACTCCAATAACGGGTTACGCTCTCGAAAAACACATCGATCGAGGGCCTGTAGACTTCATTCACTGGCTCTGCGGTATACGCCAGCGTACCGTCCTTGAGCAAACGAATATGATGATTGGTTCCGGCCAGCAGCACCACCCCAGGCTGCGGCGTTTCGCCTTCCTTTGCCAACCGCACGGGCAAGCCGGAAGCGGAAGTCAGCCACTCTGCCATACCGGCTGCAAATACCTGATCAACATGCTGCACCAGGACGATCGCTGCCGGAAAGCTCACCGGAAGCCCCTTCAGGAGGATCTCCAGCGCCGCGGGACCGCCCGCCGAAGAGCCGATTGCAACGAGCCTGTCGCGCCTCGCCGGCTCCGATCTCGGCGCAGCCACCACGCGCTCTCGGCCGACGCGCTGACCGATCAGCCAGTCGATATTGAGTATCTTGCGCAGCAGGGGCGCCGCCGCCTCTTTGGGGTTGGGACCGCCGATGGCAGGCGTATCCACCACATCCAGCGCACCGTGCCCCATCGCTTCGAATACGCGGCGCATGTTCTGCTCGCGGTCGACGGTTACGATGACAATAGCGCAGGGTGTTTCGGCCATGATCCGACGGGTGGCCTCTACGCCATCCATCACCGGCATGATCAGGTCCATCAGGATCAGGTCCGGGGTCTGCTCGACGCAGCGCTGCACGGCATCGGCACCATTGGACGCCACCCATATGATCTGGTGCGCGGGCTCGAAGGCCAGCGCGCGACGCAGGGCTTCGATGGCCATGGGCATGTCGTTGACGATGGCAATCTTCATCCTTGCGCGTCTCCTATCAATTCGACAACAGCGTCGAGCAAGGCATCATCGTGGAAACTGGCTTTGGCCAGATAGTAATCCGCTCCGGCGTCCAGGCCGCGGCGTCGGTCTTCTTCACGATCCTTGTAGGAAACAACCATGACCGGCAATGACTGCAAACGGGTATCACGGCGCAGCAACGTCACCAGTTCTATACCGTCCATGCGCGGCATATCGATGTCGGTGATGAGCAGGTCGAAGTCCCCGGCACGCAGGGCATTCCAGCCGTCCATCCCATCCACGGCGACCGACACTTCGTAACCGCGACCGACCAGCAGCTTGCGCTCCAGCTCGCGAACAGTCAAAGAGTCATCGACCACGAGAACCCGCTTGCGCGACACATGGTCGACCTGACGGTTGCGCCGGTCAATACGCTCCAGGCGTCCGGTATTCAGGAGCTTCTCCACCGAGCGCAGCATGTCTTCTACATCAACGATCAACACTACAGAACCGTCATCAAGCAAGGCCCCTGCCGAAACATCCTGAACCTTGCCCAGCCGCGCATCAAGCGGCATCACCACCAGCGTACGCTCACCGATGAAGCGTTCGACGGCTACGCCATAAACTGCATCACGCTCGCGAATAACCACAACCTTGAGCGCTTCGCCGGCATTCTGGGCGGGCGGCCGATTCAATAACTGACTGGCCGAGACCAGACCGACATGGCGCTCTTCATCCCAGAAGTGCTGACGCCCTTCCAGTTGCAAAATATCATCCGGCTGCAAGTCGCGCATGCGCTCGATATGGGCCAGAGGGAAGGCATAGGCTTCTCCGCCCACTTCCACCACCAGGCTGCGCACTACTGAAAGCGTCAGCGGCATTTCAATCCTGAAACGACTGCCCTCGCCCGTCCACTGCTGCAGCTCGACACTGCCGTGCATCTGGCGAACCATATGCTGCACAGCATCAAGCCCGACACCACGACCGGAAATCTGCGTGACCTTGTCGCGCATGCTGAAACCCGGCAGAAACAGAAAACTCAGCAGTTCCTCCTCGCTCAACTGCGCGGCGGTTTCTGCTGGCGAAAGCTTGCGTTCAACAATGCTCTGGCGCAAACGCTCCAGGTCTACGCCGCCACCGTCGTCACTCAACTCAACGACCAGCAAACCAGCCTGATGCGATGCCTGCAGACGAATCAGACCTTCAGGGTCCTTGCCCGACGCCGCGCGTTTTTCGGGCGACTCGATACCGTGGTCCACAGCATTGCGCAACAGATGGGTCAGCGGCGCATCAAGCTTTTCAAGTACATCGCGGTCGACCTGGGTCTTCTCCCCTTCGATCTGCAGACGTACCTGTTTACCCAACTCACGCCCCAGATCTCGGACCATGCGCGCCTGACCGTTCAGCACATCAGCGAAGGGCCGCATGCGGCAGGCCAGTGCGGTGTCATACAGCAGCTGCGCGCGCTGCGCCGACTGCCAGCCAAACTCATCCAGCTCTGCGGTTTGCTGGACCAGCACCTGTTGCGCCTGGGACAACAGGTTGCGTGCATCTTCCAGGGCTTTTTGCACATCAGCCGGGGGGCCTTCTTCGCCAAAGCTCGCACCCAGCACTTCAAGCGCGCGGTCGCTGCTGCTTTGCAAGCGTTTGAGGCGCTGCATACCGGCCAGCAGCGGCTTGAGTCGCTGGGTCTCGACCAGCGACTTGCTGGACATGTCCAATAGCCCGTTCAAACGCTCGGCAGTGACCCGCAATACACGCTCGCCGCCCTCGGCCACTCGACGTTCACGCAAAGGGGTAAAAGGTGCTTCCGGTTCCGGCGCCGACGTGGCTGCGGGCCTGGATGGCGGACGCGACTCTGCTGGCAGCGGATCAGGTGCAGGGTTGATTATTGGCTCAGCCCCTTGGGCTGAAGACTCAAGCTGCTGCATCGCGCTGGCCAGCAATGCGTCCGAAGCCGGGTCAGGCAGCGGCGTATTGACCGTGCGCGCTGCGCCAGCACCGGACGCCAGCAGCGCGTTGAGCCTTTCAACATAACTGTCGATATCCGGCTGACCGACGCTGTTACCGCCTGGCGTAGCGATACGCATCAACAGGTCAGTGCCGGACAGCAGCGCATCGATGTGCTCGGCCTGCAGCAATAGACGGCCTTCCTGGGCGCTGACCAGACAGTCTTCCATCACATGCGCAACGCTCACCCCGAAATCGACGCCGACAATGCGCGCCGCGCCCTTGAGCGAATGTGCCGCCCGCATGCAGGCTTCCAGTTGATCCGCCTGGGTCGGGTTACGCTCAAGTGCCAGCAGGCCCGCACTCAATACCTGAGTCTGCGCATCGGCTTCCAGCGTGAACAGTTCAAACAGTGAGGCGTCACGCATTTGATCTGGCGTCATGTAAGGCTCCGGTGCACCGCCGACAACAACTCTTCTTCGTCCAGCCAACGCAGGCTGCGGCCCTTCCATTGCAAAACGCCGCGAGTGAAACGGGCGTTGGCATGAGTACCGGACGCAGAAGCGGCTTCCAGCTCACGCTCGTCAATGGCGTGAATGCCGTCTACCTCGTCCACCGGCACCACGACCGGACCGCCTTCAGCGGCAACGATCAACATGCGTGGCACCACCCGTGCCGACTGGGTACTCGCTGCATTGCTGTCGAGCCCTAGCAACTCGACCAGCGATATGCACGCTACCAGAGCACCCCGTACATTGGCGACACCCAGCATCGCACGCGAGCGCTGGTGCGGCAGCGAATGGATGGTCTGGTTGGGGGCGACCTCCGAGAGGCAGCGGGAGGCCAGCCCCAGCCATTCTTCACCAAGACGGAATACCAGAATGGAGCGGGTCTTGATGTCGCGCAGCAACACAGAGCCCTGAAACTGTTCATGCGACTCCTGGGCCAGCGCGTAGCGGTCCAGCAGACGGGTGGCCGCCGCGGAATAAACCGCGCAGTTGCGGCAGTGGATGTGCTCTTCAAGCAACGGGCAGGAACGATCACCGTGAATACCGATACGGTTCCAGCAGTCATCGATATCCAGGGCTTGGTCATGGGTAAGACTGGAAAAACCGGACACACCCGTCATCAATGGTTTCCTTGTTTATTCGCGCCACGTGCAGCGCGGTCCTGCAAGCGCCGGGCCCCGGTACTGTCACCCTGGGCGGCCAGCAACGCCGCCAGTTGGGCCAGCGATTCGGAATGCTGCGGTTGCAGGTACAACGCCTTGCGATAGAAACCCTGAGCCTGCGCCACGCTACCTTCTACTTCGCTGAGCAGGCCCAGCCAGTAAAACACCTGTGCAACCGGCTCATGCTGTTGCAGATAGCGTTCGCAGGCAGCCCGCGCCTCGACACTTTTGCCTTCGTTGGCCAGGCCGGCAATCCTGTCGAGCAGCGCCGAAACCTCGCTATTGCCAGTGACAGCAACCGGCTTGACGATGGGCGCAAATGCTGCGGACGTTCGTGTGGCAGGTCGTGGCGCAGGCGCTCTGGCAGGTGCATCAGGGACCGGGCGCGGTGCAACCGGCGCGGCTACCGGCGCCGGAGTGCGAGCCTGGACTGGAGCCGGAGCCGGAGCCGTCGGTTCGACTGGCGCATGCCGGAAGGCAAATGATTGCGCAATACCGATCGAACGCATGCCAATACCTGCCAGCAGGTTGCCCTCCGCCGGCCCGATGAACAGCAGGCCGTCTTCCCGGGTCAGCTGCTTGAGGACCTTGAACACATGTTGCTGGGTCTGCCGATCAAAATAGATCACCAGGTTGCGGCAGAAAACGATGTCATACGCGACCTGCGAAGCCAGTTTCGGATCGAGCAGGTTGCCAGCCTGAAAACTCACACAAGCGCGCACACTGTCGGCGATTTCAAACCCGTCAGCGACCGGGTTGAAATACCGCTCGCGAAAACCGGTGTCGCTGCCCCGGAACGAGTTCTTGCCATAGATGCCGTGCTCGGCCTTGGCAATCGAAACAGGGCTGATATCAATGGCATCGACCTTGAACTGCCTGGCATCGACCCCCGCATCGAATAACGCCATGGCAATCGAATAGGGTTCCTCGCCGGTCGAGCATGGCAGGCTGAGAATGCGCAACGGGCGCACACCGGCAAGGCTGGCTATACGTTCACGGGCCAGCATGCCCAGTGTGACGAAAGATTCCGGGTAGCGAAAAAACCAGGTTTCAGGAACGATCACCGCCTCGATCAGCGCCTGCTGTTCTTGAGGAGACGACACCAGAAGGTGCCAGTACGCATCACTGTCGGGGCAATGGGCGGCCGTCGCACGCTGACGCAAGGCACGCTCGATGATCGCCTCGCCGACCGAGGTCACATCCAGCCCGATGCGCTCCTTGAGGAAGCTGAAGAAGCGTGAATCGTCGACCTTCATGGCGCGTCCTCAAGCAATTCGAGGTCGATTGGCGGCACCGGGTACAACAAATCTCGAACCGGCTCGCTCAACAGCTCCTGAACGTGAATCCATTGCAGCAGCCCCTGCTCATCCTCGCGAACCGGCCCCAGGTAAGGTGACAGGCGATTGTCCAGCCCATACGCCTTGAACTGTGACACCGGGCAACGCAGCGTTTCGGTGGCCTGCTCCAGAATCAGCCCGAGCAACTGCGCCGGGTGCGCGTCGTCGTGCCGATAATGCACCAGAACCATGCGTGTGCTGGTGCGCAAGCGCGCTGACTGACCCGAGTTCAGCGCACTGATGTCAATCACCGGCACGATCTCGCCGCGATGGGCAAAGATCCCCGCCACCCAGTGCGGAGCCTGGGCAATTGCCTTGAGTTTCACCCGAGGCAGGATTTCAGCAATCTCTGTCGCGTCCAGCGCATAGCGGTCTTCGCCGATGCAAAACAGCAGAAAGAGTTTGCTGGTGGTCAGTGGCGTGCCGTTGCGCCTCGGCGATTGATCCGTCATTGGAGTGTTCAGACCTTGAATCGCGAAACGCCACCGCGCAGCCCGACCGCGACCTGACTCAGCTCGTCGATGGCGAAACTGGCTTGACGCAGAGACTCGACGGTCTGGCTGCTGGCATCCGCCAGTTGCACCAGTGCCTGATTGATCTGTTCGGCACCGGTAGCCTGAGCCTGCATACCTTCATTGACCATCAACACACGGGGCGCCAACGCCTGTACTTGCTGAATGATCTGCGACAACTGCTCGCCGACCTGAGTGACCTCGAACATGCCACGGCGCACTTCTTCGGAAAACTTGTCCATGCCCATAACGCCTGCGGAAACCGCCGACTGGATTTCCCGCACCATTTGCTCAATGTCATAGGTGGCGACAGCAGTCTGGTCGGCGAGGCGGCGCACTTCGGTGGCGACCACCGCGAAACCACGGCCGTACTCACCCGCCTTCTCGGCCTCGATGGCTGCGTTAAGCGACAGCAGGTTGGTCTGGTCGGCCACCTTGACGATGGTAACGACGACCTGATTGATGTTACCGGCTTTCTCGTTGAGGATGGCCAGCTTGGCGTTGACCAGGTTGGCAGCGCCCATCACCTGATGCATGGTGTCTTCCATGCGTGCCAGCCCCTGCTGGCCGGAACCGGCGAGAATCGACGCCTGATCTGCTGCAGAGGTGACTTCGGTCATGGTTCGCACCAGGTCGCGCGAGGTGGCAGCAATTTCCCGCGAGGTCGCGCCGATCTCGGTGGTGGTTGCCGCGGTCTCGGTAGCGGTGGCCTGCTGCTGGCGGGAAGTCGCAGCGATTTCAGTGACAGAGGTCGTTACCTGCACCGAAGAACGCTGGGCCTGCGCAACCAGCGCGGTCAGCTCGGTCATCATGTCGTTGAAGCCGGTTTCGACCGCATTGAACTCGTCCTTGCGGGACAGGTTCAGGCGGGTGCTCAGATCTCCTGTACGCATAATGTCCAGAATCCGCACGATCAGTTGCATCGGAGCCATGATCGAACGCATCAGCAGCAGCCCACAGGCCGCTGCAGCCAGCACTGCCACCAGCAACGACAGGATCATGCTGACCTTGGCAGCCAGCACGGCATTGACGATATTGGCAGTGGCCTGATCAGCCAGCTGCTTGTTGGCGACAATCAGGTCGTTGAGCTGCTTGCGGCCCGTGAGCCAGACCGGGTTGACCTCGCCATAGAACTCGGCGCGCGCACCGGCGTAATCGCCGCGGTCATACTTGGCGTGAACATCGGCAAGCATGCGCGAATAGGCTTCGCGGCGTTTTTCGAAAAGCGCAAAACTGTCTCTGTCCGCGTCATCGAAGATGGACTTCTTGTAGCCGTCCATCTGCGCCTGCAGGTTTTCGTCAAACCCCTGAAACTGGTCCCTTTCCTGCTTGGTCAGCGCACGCCCCTGCCCTTCGGCAATCAGCTCCAGGGTGCGGATGTAACTTTCGCCCCATGCGCTGCGCACCAGCGTGCTGTAGTAGACACCGGGTAACGCATCAAGACGGACATCTTCCTCGCTGGACTCAATGGACAACAGTCGTGAATAAGATACAACGACCATCAACAGCATGATTGCGATGATGACGGCGAAACTCGCCAGAATCCGTTGGCGCAAGGTCCAGTTCTTCACAGTCAGCCCTCAAGAGTTCAACGACGGCATCGGGCCGTGTTCAAGAAGCGGACCGACGAGCGGTCCAAGCGGCGTGAGTATAGCCCAGCCGTCAACGGGTACACGGGGAATGAAAACCAAATCATGGCACCTGCTCATTAACCCGCTTTCCTGCCTTCTTGTCGGCACTTGTCACCACTACTTGAGCACAAGGTCTCAGGAACCTGTGCAGGCTATAAATAGTTAGCACTTGCTGTCCCGACCTCAAACGTAAGCTTTGTCGCCTGCTCACTCACGACAAGGCACTTCAATGCTGGATCAAACTTCGCCGGGCAAGGCATCTACCGCCCCGCATGTGCAACTTATAAAAGATAAAACACCCCGATGGCTGCTTGACGCAGAATCGGCAACCCATGCGGCTCTGCGCAAAACCTCCGGACGCCCCTTGCAATGGCTGACGAGCGCGCGCGCATCCAGTCCGGAGCAAGTCGATAAACTTCAGCAGCTCTATGCCGAACATCGCCAGAATGAACAAAAGGTTCGTCCGACGCTTGATCGCCTCTCGACACTGGAAGACTTTGCGCTCCCTCTTCTGACGGCGGCGATCAAGGACCGCTTCGGTCTGGACGTGGACGTCGCCCGAACCTCGCTGTTTCACGCCAGCCGGGCCAGGGTCGACCAGTCGTTCCTTGCGGCATCCCGAGACCCCATCACTCAAGCCAACATTGCCTTGAGGGCCGCCTGTCAGAGCCTGCTAAAGGCTGCACTGCAGAATTTCGAAACGTGGGAAACCGCGCCTGGCGCGATGGACTCGGACTCGGGCATCGAGGCTCAGGTGTTTTCCTCCGTTGAAATCATCGGCCCACAGATCGCCGGCCAGTCCTTGCCGATATCTGCAACCGGGTTCGCAGCAATGTGCCGCGAGCTGGACCTGGGCGGTAAATACCAGACCCACCTGGAGTCCGTCTTCAATGCACCTTCAACACCCGAAGAAACAGCGGACGCTGCGGCATCCAGGCTGCGCAAGGACTTCCTGAAACTTCAGTCATCGTCCATCCGGCTTCAACTGCAGATTGCCTCCCTGCAGAAACTGGTCAGCCCGCCATTGCAGGGCGCGTTACTGGATATTCTCGAAGGCAAGCAAAACGTCCGGCTTGATAACAGGCCGGTCACCTGCAGCGTGCTGTGCCTTGGGGATGTCGAACTTGACGGCCCGTTCGTTATTGGCAAAGACCGCGACATGGCAACTCAGGCAGAAAAAATTGTCGTCTACATTCCGGACGATCCCGTTGCGCCATTGAAGGAATACGACTCGGTCGAGGCGTTTATAAACTCGTTGCGCGACCGAATGTTCATCGATGGGTATCTGAATTTTTTCATGCGCTTCATACCGGCGCGCCAGCGAAGTGCCTTGTTTGAAAAGCTGTCCGAGCGTCTGCACCCCAAAGTCAAGAAAGGGGGGTTCTTCGAGCGCCAGTGGCTGGAACGTGAAGCTGACCGAAACGCCCGGCTGGACCTGAGAGAAATCCCGCTGCAAGGTCTCTTGCCGGAGGCCCTGTACGATCGCAAACGGGCAGCGTTGAAGGACAATGCGCTGTTTCATGGCGTGCCGACAGCGGCGCAGGACCAGAAAACCTTCGACGAGCGTGTGCAGTACTTCAAGGACAAAGCCTTCGACGTCTTGAACATCGCCGCTTTTGTCGTTCCGGTATTGGGCGAAGTGATGATGGCCGTCACCGCCATTCAGCTGGCCCATGAGGTTTATGAAGGTATGGAGAGCTGGGCCAAAGACGAGAGACAGCAGGCGTTCGCCTACCTTTTCGATGTGGTGGAGAACATTGCCCTGATGTCGGCCCTTGGCGCTGCGATGACGGGAGCAGCAGGCATCCCGGCGATACAAGTGCCCGAGTTCGTAAACGGACTCAAACCCGTGGAATTACCGGGTGGAATGACTCGCCTCTGGAAGCCTGACCTGGCACCCTTTGCCCATGACGTCGTGCTGCCAAAGGGTCTGCATCCCGACGCTACAGGCCTGTACACCTGGCAAGACAAGCAATGGTTGCCACTTGAAGGGCGAACGTACTCGGTCAGACCTGAGCCGACCGGCGATGGTTATCTGATAGAGCACCCAGCCAACCCGCACGGCTATCAACCCGCCCTGCGCCACAACGGCGCGGGAGCATGGCTGCATGAACTTGATCGCCCGCTGGAGATGGAAGGTCTGACACTGTTTCGACGGTTGGGGTATTCCAGCGAAGCGTTTTCCGACAGCGCAGCCAGACGCATCCTGAAGGTCAGCAATACGCCTGAATCCGTGATGCGCCAGGCACTGGCTGATCAGCGCCGCCCACCGGCCTTGCTCGAAGACACAGCGCGCCGTTTCAGGCTGGATCAGGAAATTGATCGTTTCATAGCTCAGATGGAAGCCAACGATGCAGACGCAGCAGCGCCCCTCCAACTTGAACTGCTGAGCCATGACCCTGGCTGGCCGAACAATCGCGCTCTGGTGCTGGTGGATGCCCAAGGCAACACGCTCCAACGGTTCGTTGCGGCGCAGCAGTCTGGCGCTGCTGCCCCCCTCGACATGCATATTCGTGCCGATCAGCCAGATGCCCTGCGCCAGGTCCTGGAAAAACTGAACAACATCGAAATCCGGACTCTGCTCAACGAAGAGTTCGGTGCGGGTCAGCCGGGCACCGCACCGCGGCTGATCGCTTTACGCGCGCAATTGATGGCGCGTGCCCGGATAACCAGAGCCTGGTTGTTCGAATCACATTACCGCGCCCTGAAAGTCACCGATACGGACGGCGCGCAAACCCTCCAGCAGGCGTTTGCCGGCCTGCCGCCGCTGGTCGTCGAGGAATTGGCCAGCCACGCCTCGCCAGCCGAGCGGATACAACTCACTACAGAGCGCCGCGTACCGTTACGAATGGCCGAAGAAGCCAGTGCCTATTTGCAGCAAGTACGGCTGGCACGGGCCTATGAGGGCCTTTACCTGACCTCGGTATCCAGCGCAGATACCGATTGCCTCGCCCTGCACAGCCTTGAAGCCCTTGCGCAATGGCCTTCAAACGTCAGGCTGGAGGTGCACAATCGCGTCTTTGGCGGCCAACTGCTCGACAGCATCGGGGCCCAGGAGGCTCCTGTTCGCAAGGTGCTGATCAAAGATGGCAATCGTTATGCGACCCGTGACGCTGACGATCAGCACCTGCACGGGCTGGACGATCTGTATTCATCCGTACTTCACGCCCTGCCCGATGCCGAGCGCAGCCAATTGGGTTTTGCCCATACCGGCCAGGGGCAGGCGCTGGAGGCTCTGATTCAGGAAACCCCTCTGCCTCGCCAGACTCTCGCGCCACTGCTGAAAATGCAGGCGCTCAAACCCGGCTCCAAATCCCCCATGCGTCTGGCCGATGGGCGCCTTGGTTATCCCTTGAGCGGTAACGGCAGAACCGACTGGCATATGACCGATGAAAGTCTGCTGGACAAGATCCGTTTGCTGGAGCTGGAAGACGCGTTCCCCGAAGACATTCTCAGCCGCCTGCGCCACACCGGCCGGGATAATCGGGCTATCGATGAACGACTCAACAGTTTGCTGGGCGAACAAATGACGCTGCGGGCAAGTCTTGACGCCTGGACCTCTGAGGTCGTGGCAATGCCCTCCATGAGTCAGGCGCATATCGATAGCCGGACGCGTATCAGTGAGGCGATCTGGAACCATTGGCGCATCAATAACCTGCCTGAAATCGGGCGAACGCTTGAGCCACTGTATCTGCAGCAGGTATCCCTGACTGACTTCCCACGACACCTGCCAGATTTTGTCTACGCGCGGGTGGGCGGACTCTATCTGGAGAATATTTCGATCGAACCCCGAGTGCGCCCGGGCGCGGAGCTTTCAACACCGATAGCCACGGATCTACCCAGACAGTTGACCAACAGCTTCGAACTTGGACACTTTCTGCAACGCTTCCCCCACACGCGCTCACTCATTCTGGTCGGCGAACCCGGCGCCGGTGCGGATCCGGAGATATCGGCCTTCCTCAACCTGCCCCAGCAGGTGTCCAGTGTGCTGCCGCAACTTACTGAACTGGGACTGATAAACCAGAACATTTTTCTGGATCAGGCGCAGATGGAGCACTTGCGCGATATGCCTGATCTCAGGTCGCTGAACCTCAGCGGCAACCGGCTGGTCAGCTTGCTGCCCATGGACCTTGGCTGGCTGCATCTTGACCGGTTGATACTGGAACGAGTCGGCATGCACCGCTGGCCTTCCTGGCTGACGGACATAATCCCGAACAATATTCGTGAGCTGTCGGTGGCTCATAACAACCTGACCGAACTGCCGGACTGGATCCTCGACAATCCCCTCAACCCCGAGCATCAGACCCTGATCGATTTGCGCGGCAACAGCCTGTCCAGGCATACGGTGATGCACGCACGCATCAATGAGGCTGTACCCGACTGTTCGTTTCGCTTCCTCATGGACACGCCGCTCGCCGTGCAAGCCGCTATAAACATGCAATTGCGCGAAGGTGCCGAGTTATCTGCCACCCTTGATCCGTGGACACACGCCTCAAGTTCGCTGGCCATCACGAGTGAACGGACCATCGAAGCCCGCCGCGAGATCGGCAGGATACTGACTGATCACTGGCGAGCGTTCAGCCTGGGGCAAATCCACCGTCCACTGCGCCTGGAAAACCTTTCGCTGGTCGACTTTCCCCGCCAGCTGCCGGAGTTCTTCTATCGTCAGATACGCTATCTGCGCCTGAGCAGAGTCACGGCTACGGGATCTGATCTGGACCAGTTGCTGCGCCGTATGACTGATCTGAACTCACTGGAAATGAACGGGTATGTCGCACCGCTGCTGCAACTGCCTCCGGCGCTGCTTGAACTTCGATCACTTCGTTCGCTATTGCTGATTGACCAGGGAATGGTGATCGAGCAAAAGCACATCGATTTCTTCAGCCGTATTCCGACGCTTGCAAGGCTGGAACTGGATGGCAACCGGATGGGTGCGATCAGCGATCTGTCTGCCCTTAGCAATACCGCGCTCAACTGGCTATCACTTAATAACGTCGGATTAACCGAATGGCCGACCTGGGTGAATGACATGATTCCAGCACATCTGGGGACGCTCCTGCTGGAGGGCAATCTGATTACTGACTTGCCGGAGCATATTCTGGCCAATCCCGGCAGCGAATCTTCGCACACGGAAATAAGCTTGCTGAACAACCCGCTTTCCGAAGACAGCATGCGTCGAGCACACTTTTCAGAAAGCTATGGACGCTCTTTCACCTTTGACATGGACCTGCCACCCGAACTCGCAGCGATGGACTGGACGGAGCAGCATGATTCGGACTCATCGATATCAGACTACGAGTCAGAAGACAGTCGGGCATCGACTCCAGAGCCAGTGACTGCCGAACCCTGGCTGGACGACAGCAGCCCGCTCATCGCCGCGCGGCGTGCGCTCTGGGAGCAACTGGAGATCAGCGACCACAACCGAAGGCTAATGGACCTGATCGGTTCGCTGCGCCACAGTGCCGACTATCGCAATACGGCCAACCGGGCAGCACTGCAGGAGCGCGTCTGGCGAGTACTCGGCGCGGTGAGTCAGGACCCTCAACTGGGAATGACCCTGAGTGCTATCGCCGAAGAACCACTCAGGCTGTTCCGTGACAACAACACCTGCCCGGACGGCATCCTGCTGGAGTTCAACCAGATGGAGGTGATGGTGTTCATTCGTCAGTCACTGCACGATGTTGTGCCGGAGCAGCGAGGTGCATTGCTGTACAGGCTGACAACCCGGCTTTATCGCCTGTCCGAACTGGATGCTGCTGCCCGAGAGCAGACCGGGAGCCGCGATGAAGCTGAAGTCCGCCTGGCGTATCGCATACACTGGGCAAGCGCGCTGGACCTGCCCGTACCACCGGAAGGCATGTTGTATCAGGCCCACGCCGCCATCAGGCCGGGTGAGTTCGATACAGCCCTGCTTCGCGTGCAGTCCGGAGAACAAGGCGAACCATTCCTGCGCTTCGCCCAGCAGCAGGATTACTGGATCAACTATCTGCGCGAAACCCATGCTGGACGGTTCGATGCACTCGAACGTATTTACAGGACTGACCTGACCCGACTCACCGACGAATTCGAACAGCGCAACATCAGCCTGGACAATCCGGAATACGAAAAACGCATTCGCGAATTCGAAGCCAGCTTCAAGGAACAGCAAACAATGCTGATAAGGGAGCTGACCAACGCCGAGGGGCTGGAGCATCATTGATGGCATGGGCCGCCTGACGCACAGTGCGCCAAGCGGCCCGGCAGCGGACGTGGCAGCTTACTCGGCGCCCCGCACCTGTGCTTCCAGTTCGGCCTTGAGACCGGGCTCCAGTTTCAACTGGCGCGCCAGCTCATCGAGATAGGCGCGCTCCATGAAATGCTCTTCATCCACCAGCATGACACTGGCGATATACATTTCCGCCGCCATTTCAGGCGTGGTCGCGGCGCGAGCCACTTCTGCCGGGTCCAGCGGTTTGTTCAACTCGCCCTGAAGCCATTGCTGAAGCGCCTGATCGCTGTTCAATTTGCTGAACTCCCCCTCGATCAGTTCACGCTCACGCTCATCCACATGACCATCGGCTTTTGCAGCGGCAACCAGTGCACGCAGGATGGCCTGGCTGTGCTGCTCGGCTTCAGCCTCGGGCAAGCGATCAATGGTTTGCGGCTCACGCTGACCGACGAGGCCCTGACTGGACTGCCAGTTGTTATAGGCCTTATAGGCCAGTACGCCCAATGCCGCCAAGCCTCCGTAAGTCAGCACCTTACCGCCCATACCGCGCGAGCGTTTGCCGCGCAGAAGGCTCATGGCACCTGCAGCCAGTGCACCGCCACCGGCGCCGGACAGCAGACCGCCAAGACCGCTCTGGGAGGTCCCTTGGCCTTTGCCGCCGCCGAGCAGGCTGCCCAGACCATTGATCAATGAATCGCTGCCCGAAGACTGCTTGCCGGATTTGCCGTTAGCCTTGTCCTGCAACATGCTTTGTCCGGATTTGAGCAACTGATCGAGTAAGCCACGCGTATTCACAGAAAGCCTCCTACAAGGTTTGTCAGATGAGTCATTGACCAACAAGTTGACAGGAAGTCACTGACTCAAGATTACCGGTGTGCTTCCGGATGTTACGATTCCCGACCAGCCCCATTCATCCAGTCATTCCCGATATCAGCGAAACACGTGCAACGCGCGGCTCTGATAAGGGGTCAATAGTGGAGCAGCCGGTACGAAAAGCAGTTAAAAAGACTGCTCGTCCAGATTGATCAACCTTAAGTACACCCATATGAACGCAAGACGCATACCGTCAGGAGCTTGCCTGAAGTGATATCGCCCACTGGTTTCCCGACAGCTAACGGCACGGCTGCCGGGATTATCCGATCAAAGGACTGGAGCCAGACACCACTCGGACCCATCGAGCGTTGGCCGGTATCGCTGAAAAACACCCTGAATCTGATTCTGAACTCGCCGGAATCGATGTATCTGCTCTGGGGACCGGAGCTGGTGTTTTTCCACAATGATGCTTATACCCCCATCCTCGGCCCGCGTAAGGATAACGCCATTGGCGCGCTTATTCCGGACCTCTGGGCTGATGTGTGGGATCAGGTCGCGCCACTGGTCATTGATGCATACGCCGGCAAGCCCTGCCATTACAAGGACATGCCGCTGAGCATGGCGCGCTATGGAGAGGTGGAGCAGACATGGTGGTCATTCTCCTTCTCGCCGGTGATCGACGAGCAAGGGATGATCGTTGGCATGTTTTGCATCACCAACGAAACCACCGAGCATGTCCTCAGTCAGCAAGCGTTGCAGGACAGTGAGCGCAAACGCCTGAAACTGATCGACGATCTGGTAAATCTGGAACGACGGCAGACCGCCAGGCTGGCGCAGCGGACCCTGGAGCTGGATACATTCTGGGAGATTTCCCCGGACCCGCTGGCGATACTCGATTTCAACGGCATTTTCCTGCGGGTGAACCCGGCCTGGACAGTGCTGTTGGGCCGCACTGAACAAGAGCTTCTGGGCAGTTCGATCATGAGCCTGTTGCATCCAGATGATGTCCGTAATACCGAGGATGCCCTGCAACACGCCATCAATCATGTTTTGCCGCTGTTCGAGAATCGCTACCTGCATGTGGACGGGACCTATCACTGGTTCGGCTGGACCGCTGCGCCAGGCAATGGAATCATTTTTGCGCTGGGCAAGCACCTGACCCATGAGAAAGATCGCATCGAAGCATTGCGTATTGCCGAAGAAGCACTGATTCAGGCCCAGAAAATGGAAGCGGTCGGACAGTTGACCGGCGGTTTGGCCCATGACTTCAACAACCTGCTGATGGGCGTGACCGGCAACATGGAGTTGCTCCTGTCGAGGATCAGACAAGAGCGCTTCACGGAGCTGGATCGCTATATCAATGCAGCACTGGAAGGCTCAAGACGCGCAGCCTCCCTGACGCACCGCCTGCTGGCATTCTCGCGCCGTCAGACACTGGCCCCCAAGGCGACGGATATCGACCTTTTGGTGGCGGGCATGGATGAACTGATCCGGCGTACCGTGGGCCCTGCCATCGATATGCAGGTCATTGCGTCACGAGGGCTGTGGTCGACCCTGGTGGACCCGCATCAGTTGGAAAACTCGCTGCTCAATTTATGTATCAACGCCAAGGACGCCATGCCCGACGGCGGGCAGCTGCTGATTCAGACCGGCAACCGTCATCTGAATGCAGCCGCAGCGGCGAGGTATCAGTTGCCCGCAGGTCGTTACGTGGAGTTATGCGTCAGCGATACAGGCACGGGCATGGACAAAGATGTCATGGCACGGGCCTTCGATCCGTTCTTCACCACCAAACCGTTAGGCATGGGGACGGGCCTCGGGCTGTCGATGATTTACGGCTTTGCACGGCAGTCCGGAGGCGGCGTCAACATCACCTCAAACGTCGGAGAAGGCTCGAAAGTCTGCATCCTGCTGCCGATGCATGAAGGTGAGCCTGAAGCGGTGGCACTTGAAGACAACCCTCTACAAGTGCCCGCACCTGGCATCAGCGATGAAACCATTCTGGTCGTTGATGACGAGCCCGCTGTGCGTCTGCTGATTGCCGAGTTGCTTGAAGACCTTGGCTATACCATTTTGCAGGCCGAGCGAGGCGCCGATGCTCTGACCATTCTGCAGTCAAAAGCGGCCATCGACCTGTTGATTACCGATGTCGGTCTGCCCGGCGGCATGAACGGTCGCCAGGTCGCAGACGCCGCCCGGGATGTTCGGCCCGACCTGAAAATACTGTTTGTGACCGGCTACGCTGAAAACGCGGCGCTGGCCCACGATACGCTGGAACCTGGCATGCATGTACTGCCCAAGCCTTTTGCCATTGCCGAACTGATCGGACGCGTCACCGAACTGCTGGAAGGCGAATAAAAATGAGCGCCCTGCGGCGCTCACTTATTTGCTGCTTCCTTCCGTAAACCCAACGGGCATCAATCCCGCAGATCAGACTCATGAATCGGCTGATCCCGATGTGTGGCGCGTTGGTACTGTGCAGGCCAGGTCGCCAGACGCCCGCCCAAGTCTTCATCGGCACGCAGCGGCCAGTACGGATCACGCAGCAGCTCACGCGCAAGCAGGATGATATCGGCCTGCCCGGTGCGCAGAATATGCTCTGCCTGGGCCGGATCAGTGATCATTCCTACCGTCCCTGTAGCGATTTCGGACTCTTTGCGAACCCGTTCGGCAAAACGCGTCTGATAGCCTGGCCCAACCGGAATTTCCGCGTTGGCTGACGTGCCGCCCGACGACACATCGATCAGGTCGGTACCCAGCGCCTTCAGACGGCGCGCCAACTCTACCGTTTCATCGGCGTTCCAGCCGTCTTCCACCCAGTCGGTGGCGGACACGCGAACGAACAACGGCAGCTCTTCAGGCCACACTGCGCGCACCGCTTCGGTGACTTGCAGCGTCAGGCGAATGCGGTTCTCGAATGAACCACCATATTGGTCGGTGCGCTGGTTGCTCAATGGCGACAGGAACTGGTGCAGCAGATAGCCGTGGGCAGCGTGAACTTCTACCACCTTGAAGCCCGCGGTCAGGGCGCGCCGTGCGGAATCGACAAACGCCTTGATCAGCTCCTGAATCTGCGTTTCGCTCAGTTGCACAGGCGCCGTATGCTGCGGATCAAAAGCAATTGCCGAAGGCCCGACCGGAGTCCAGCCACCTTCATTGAGGGAAATGCTGCCGTGCTTGCCAAGCCACGGGCGCCAGGTGCTGGCCTTGCGACCTGCGTGCGCCAGCTGGACGCCAGCCACTGCACCCTGAGCATTGATAAAGCGGGTAATGCGTTGCAGCGGCTCGATCTGTTCGTCGTTCCAAAGCCCCAGGTCTTCGGGGGTTATGCGGCCGTCCGGCGTCACCGCCATCGCTTCAGTGATGACCAGGCCGGCGCCGCCAACCGCTCGGCTTCCCAGATGAACCAGATGCCAGTCGTTGGCCAGGCCGTCGACACTGGAATACTGGCACATCGGCGAGACTGCAATACGGTTGCGAAGGGTCAATTGGCGCAGGGTGTAGGGTTCAAGCAGCAGGCTCATGGCAACCTCTCGTAATGAAAATTCAGGTGTCCAGGCACCGTTCATTCAATGAACAGGTTTTGCAGACAGTCTGTTGTCGACAACCCGGTAGCGAGAGGGGTTCCTGCTGATTGTCAGCGTGGCGCGATGTGCACCACCATCAACTGCACGGTTTCGTTGCCACGAAACTCGTTGAGGTCAAGTTTGTAGGCCAGTTCGACCCAGCGAATGTTGGGGTTGGGCCAGATATCGCGGTCGACGCCGAACGCAATGCCATCGAGCTTGACGCTGCCGCACTCGGTCTTGAGCACCATCTTCAAGTGACGCTCGCCCACCACCCGCTGTTCAACAAGCTGGAATACGCCGTGGAACAAGGGCTCGGGGAAGTGCTGTCCCCAGGGACCGGCGTTGCGCAGTGCGCGGGCCAGTTCCAGATGAAATTCCTCGACGGCCAGCGAACCGTCAGACAGCAGACGTCCGGTCAGGTCCTGCTCATCGAGCTGACGACGTACCTCCAGATCGAACGCTTCGGCAAACGCCGGGAAGTTCTCTTCAGGCAGCGAGAGACCTGCCGCCATGGCGTGGCCGCCGAACTTGCTGATCAGATGCGGATGACTGGCCGCCACAGCGTCCAGCGCATCGCGAATGTGAAACCCCGGCACCGAGCGAGCCGAGCCTTTGAGCACGCCCTCCCCGGCACTGGCGAACGCGATGGTAGGTCGGTGGTAGCGCTCCTTGAGGCGCGAGGCCAGGATACCGATGACACCCTGATGCCATTCGGCATCGAACAGGCACAGGCCGAACGGCATGGACTCCAGCGGCAGGTCCTTGAGCTGCGCGAGCGCTTCACGCTGCATGCCCTGCTCAATGGATTTGCGATCCTGGTTCAATTCGTCCAGTTGCACGGCCATTTCTCGCGCCAGTGTCGGGTCGTCGCAGAGCAGGCATTCAATGCCCAGGCTCATATCGTCCAGGCGCCCCGCCGCGTTCAAGCGTGGTCCGAGAATGAACCCCAGGTCAGTGGAGGTGATGCGCGAAGGTTCACGTCGTGCGACTTCCAGAATGGCGCGCAGCCCCGGACGGGCACGCCCGGCACGGATACGCATCAGGCCTTGATGGACCAGAATGCGGTTGTTGGCGTCCAGCGGCACGACATCGGCCACGCTGCCCAGCGCGACCAGGTCCAGAAGCTCACCCAGATTGGGCTGGGCACGCTGGTTGCTCTCGAACCAGCCGGTGTCACGCAAACGCGCACGCAAGGCCATCAACACATAGAAAATAACCCCGACACCGGCCAGCGATTTGCTGGGAAAGGTACAGCCTGGCTGGTTGGGGTTGACGATGGCGTCTGCCGCCGGAAGCTCGTGACCCGGCAAATGGTGATCGGTGACCAGTACCTGCAAGCCTGCCGCCTTGGCAGCGGCCACGCCTTCGACGCTCGAAATGCCGTTATCCACAGTGATCAATAACTGAGGTTCGCGCTGCAACGCGACTTCGACGATTTCCGGCGTCAGGCCATAACCGTACTCAAAACGGTTAGGCACCAGATAATCGACGTGTGCCGCGCCCAGCAGGCGCAGCCCCAGAACACCCACAGTGCTGGCAGTCGCGCCATCGGCATCGAAATCACCGACAATCAGCATGCGCTGGCCTTCGCGCAGCGCCGTTACCAGCAGGTCTACCGCAGCATCGATACCCTTGAGTTGCTGATAAGGGATCAACCGCGCCAGGCTTTTGTCCAGCTCGGCCTCGCAGGCCACGCCCCTTGCGGCATAAAGACGAGTGAGCAAGGGCGGCAGGTCGCCGAGAAACGGCAAGGTATCGGGCAATAGACGAGGTTCGATGCGCATGCGGGTCAGCTGATTCTCTTTGCAGTGTCGATGAATGTTTTTTCGATCGGAACCGGCGGCTGTCAGCCGCGTTCGCCCGCAAGCCATTGCAACTGGACTTCATGCTGGCCGCGGTCGTCGGTGACGAACACCGTTCCTTCACTGATCATCACATCCCACTTGATGACCCGCGGCATATCCTTGGCCAGCACTTCCAGCACGTCCTGCGGGACGGCGGCAATATTGACGTTTTTCAGGTTCTTGATCGCCGGGATGACCTTGCCTTCCCAAACACGCAAGCTGCCGTAGGCCAGCAGGCTGGTGCGTTCGGTGCGACGCGAGCACCAGGTCAGGCGGTCGGCATCCGGCTGCCCGACTTCGATCCAGTGCAAAACCCGATCATCCAGGCTTTTTTCCCACAGTGCGGGTTCGTCCACATCAGACAGGCCGCGACCGAACGACAATTGTTCGTTGTACCAGAAGGCATAGGCCAGCAGGCGCACGGTCATGCGTTCTTCGGTTTCCGAAGGATGGCGGGCAATGGTCTGTTTGACGCTCTCATACACTCCGCGATCGAGGTCGGTGAGGTTGAGTTCGAATTTGTAGGTCGTGGACGGCTGGGCCATGAACGGGCTTCTAGAGTCTGGAGGTAAGACCGCAAGTCTAACCGATGCCGGGCCTGTGAACGAACTTGCTCGCGCAGGGGATGTAATTGCTCCGACTTGCGGGCTATACAAAAATCGATAGCCTGAAACAAAATTCTGATACAGATTGGCTTTATAGACGATCTGCTCCGCGTACCTGGATCCCGGCAAGGGACTGCCGAAGCACTTGAATGTGACGCCACAGGCGCAGCGCCACTCAAAGAGCTGCCACCCTACTCCAGTTTGCTGAATCTTTTTCGAGGATGAAACCAGCGAATGTCCCTTCCTGCCTCGTACTGCACAACGGCTCGATTGATGCTCGCCCTGTCGCTGGCAGCCCTGTCATGCGCCAGCCAGGCAAGGGAGACACTGACCTGGCTGATGCGCGACATACCGCCTTCGACGATCTTTTCCGGGGTCATGCGCGGGCAAGGTGCCATTGATCAGCTCATGCCTTTGTTAACGGCACGAATGCCCGAATACGATCACGTGCTGATGCGCGTCAACCGTGCCAGGGGCCTGCAGATGCTTAACGACGGCACGTCTCTGAGTTGTGATCCCACCATGCTGTGGACTGAGGAGCGAGCCAGAACCCTGCTTTTCTCCATACCGATCGGTGCCATATTCAGCAGCGGCCTGATTGTACGCAAGGAAGACATGTCGACGTTCGAGCCGTATGTCGAGGACGGAAAAATCGACTTCGCGGCGCTGATGGCCAGCCGGACGATCAAATTGGGCATAGTTGCCGAGCGCAGCTATGGAGAACTGATCGACCATACGCTGCAAGCTGTCGACGAAGATGCGCTGGTGCTCCATTACGGTAACGATGCCACTGGCAGCCTTCTGCAAATGGAACGCCTGGGGCGCCTGCAAGCCTTTATCAGTTTCTGGCCGGAAGCGCGCTATCAGGCCATGCAACAAGGCATAAGGCCGGATGAACTGGCCTTCTTGCCGATCAAAGGCAACCCGGCCTATCAATTCGTCTATATCAGTTGCAGCGACTCACCTGAAGGCAAAAAAGCCCTCGCACAGATCAACCGCGAGATGCGTGTGTTGCGCGAAAGCAGCTTGATGGGCTTTTACGCGCAGTGGCTGGACCCCGAGCAACGGGCAAGCTACCTGGAAGACGTCAAGGCGCTGTTCGAGAAGAACTGACCACACAAAAGAAACCCCGGGCAGAGGGGGAGCCTGCTCGGGGTAAACATGACCATGATGGTCAGTACGCCAACCTTTGATCACCGGAGCACAATGATCAAACCTGACGTAATGGATAGGAGTGCGACGAGCGCGTCAGGTTCCGACATCGTTGACGCGAGTCAGATAACTGTTAAGCAACTGTTAAGCAAAAGACGGAGTGCCGACAAACGTTCGGCTGATTGCAGCATTGCGCATCGCGGCAATGACGCAGGGTTCGATTCGACCTTCGGCGACCATCAAATCCCGGCGCAGGCCGTCTACCACGTCGGTGAGCTGACGCTTGTCGCTCAGTTGGTCAGCGCCGAATGTACGCTCGATCACACAGACGCCCGCTTTATCTTTAAGCGTCACCAGACGTTCGCCCCGAGTACCCGCCGGGCCAATACTGGCCTGATAAGGAGCCAGCGCTTCGCTTAGCAGTAAGCTGATATTTTCCATCCGGATCACCACTCAACAGTTTGAATGCAAAGGTGCTAACCAATGACCGTCGGCGACAGCAGAAAGTTCTTTCTATCGCCTGATCACAGCACCGGTCTGTCATTTCGAGCATGCCTGTTGAATGTGACAAGGAAAAAACCGGAGGCCGATGGCGACGGGAAGTGGGCTTGTAGGAAAACTCAACATAATTCCGCTACACGTCCTACAAGGTGCCTATGCTATTGATCACTGCGTTAAACAATCCCGTCGTCTTTAATACCAATCAGCCTTTTTGATGGAGCCACATCTTGAGCGATTCCACTGATCGCCCGTTGCGCGTCATCGTGGCTGACGACCACCCTATTTTTCTCATCGGCCTGCGTGTCGTACTGGAACAGGACGATCTGGCTAGCGTCGTCGCCGAAGCCTGTAATCCGGACGAACTGTTACAGGTACTCGCGCGCCACACCTGCGATGTGCTGGTGACTGATTTCATGATGCCGGTCGAGTTGCAGAACGACGGCCTGCGCCTGTTGCAGCGTATCCACCGGGATTTTCCGGCATTGCCAGTGATCGTTGTAACGACACTGAGCAATGCCGGACTTTTCCAGTCCATGCTGGACCTTAACGTGCGCGGCCTGTTGAGCAAGGCCAGCCTTGCCGGAGAACTGCCTGCGGCCATCAGGGGCGTTCAGCGCGGTGAGTTTTTTGTCGCTGATTCCGTGCGCAGGGTGCTGAGGGAGGCCCGTCAGTACGGCCCTGACGCGCTGTCGCCAGCAGAAAAGCTGTCGCCAAGAGAGCTGGAGGTGTTACGCCTGCTCTCGGCGGGTCATACCGTCGGCCAGATCGCTGCGCAGCTCAATCGCAGCAAACAGACTGTCAGCGCACAGAAAGTCGCGGCCATGCGCAAGCTCGGTCTGGCCAACGACGCCGCGCTGTTCATTTACTTGCAGGAAAGCGGCATGTCCTGAGGCTGGCCGTCTGTCAGCATGGCCTGCAGATGAGACTCGCGCTCGACGGCCCAGCGCACGAACTCTGATGCGGGCATCGGACGCGCAATGAAATATCCCTGAATGGCCGGGTTGCCCAATGCCAGCAGGCTATGAAAGTCGTCAATCGTTTCGACCCCCTCCACCACTACCGACATGGACAATCTCTGCGCCATGAGCATGGCTCCAGCCACCACTGCAGACTTGCGCGCATCGTCGGCCATGCCACGCACAAATTCGGTCGGTATCTTCAACTCGCTGAAGGGCAACTGCAGGAGCCTGTCGATATTCGAAGCCCCCATGCCAAAGTCATCAATAGACAATTTGCAGCCCTGCATGCACAACCGCAGCAGGCCCTCCATCTGCCAGGTTTCCGGGCGGGCAGCGTCCTGTTCGAGAATCTCCAGGGTCAGCGCGGTTGCTGGCACGCCATGACGGGCCAGCGCCTGCATGATCTGCCCGGCGAAATCCGCCTGTTGCAGCACTTGTGGGTCAATATTGACCGCAACCGAAAGCACTTCGCCCTGCTCGCGCATGAACTGTGCAGAGAACAGCAGGGCCTGATCCAGCACACGCCAGGTCAACGCAACCGTCAGCGCCTCAGCTTCAATGGCTTCCATGAATCGTCCGGGAGCCAGCAAGCCATGCGTGGGGTGCTGCCAGCGGACCAGCGCCTCGACACCCAGCAACTTGCCCTGCAGACTGACCTTGGGTTGAAAATAGGCAATCCACTGCTCGGCAACAGACGCAACGTCTATGGGCATATTGTCTTTTGGATCAAACAACTCCACGGCAGACAGTGCCCCGAACGCACGCTTTACCGGTGACTGTGGCGCACTCCCGGCACGGCCTGGCCCGTAGGCCTCAAGCAGGTCATGGAGTACAGCGGCCGAAGCAGGTTTTTGCACATACCCCAACACGTCCAAACCCTGGCTGAGCGCCAGCTGCGCAACACCTTCCAGCACGCAGGCAGCTGAACTGCTGACAATGATCAGCGCCCTCGCCAACCCGTTTTCGGCCATAAAGCGGATCAGCTCAAGGCCGTCGGGGCCGTCCATCTGCAGGTCACAGATAGCAATGTCGACAGGACCACGGCTTTGCAGGGAAAGCCTGGCAACCTCAACGCTCTCGGCAGCCAGCACATCGAAGACCTGATTGGCGTTGAGCATCTGGTGCAGAGCCATCAATTGGAACGGATGGTCTTCGAGAATCAGAACCTTGAGTGAGTGCACGGTCACGCCTACGGGAGTCAGAGCCAGCGGCTCAGGGGAACACTCACTGTAGCTCCTCCCGAACGCATGCCCCATAGGACATGTCCTAAACCCGGTAGCGATAACAGAATTTTTTACGCAAGTCTCAATCGCGAGCCGCCGCAATGTCGGGCACTGCCACCAATTGCAACTCGATATCAGCGCGCAGGCCGGTCATCGCAGCTTCCAGCGCCAGCCAGCGCTCAGGCACACTGGCCACACACTCAAGCCGCACACTTTCATCGAGCGCCGCGCACGCCTTGGCCAACGGTACTGCGTCAACCAGACTCGCCGCGCCCTTGAGCCGATGCAGGCAAGCGCTCAATGTGTTCCAGTCATGTGCCAGCACCGCAGGCTCCAGCAAGGCGTGTTCATGCCTGAGATTCTTCCACAACTCGCCCAACAACCGTTGCATCTGTTGCGGGTTGGCCCGGGTCATGTTTTGCAGCGTGCTGATGTCGAACGTCGGCTCACGTACCCGATCCGCCAGCTCCTGGGCCAGACGCGCCAGGGAAAGCGGTTTGATCAGCAGACCGTCCATCCCCGCCTGCTCACACCGTGCAGCCTCGTCGCTCATTGCGTTAGCGGTACAGCCAATGACCGGGCAGCGCCGGCGCTGCTCTTTCTCTTCGATCTGTCGAATGGCTTCGGTCAATGCATAACCGCTGATACCCGGCATGTTGCAGTCGGTGATGACCGCATCGAACGGCTCTTCGCACCACCTCGACAGCGCAGCCTCGCCATCTTCGACAGCCACCACATGATGGCCAAGAAACTCCAGCTGGCGGGTCAACACCAGCCGGTTGGCCGACATGTCATCGACCACCAACAAGCGAAGGCTGCGCGTATCCACAGGTGCATCCGGGACATCGCTGGAGGGCGAAACCGGCTCGCTTACCCTGACCAGCGGCAAATCGATGTTGACCAGCGTACCCTCGCCCGGCTCGCTGTAGAGGCTAATGTCGCCCTTCATCAACTCCACCAGTTGCCGGGTGATGCTCAGTCCCAGCCCGCTCCCGCCGTAATGTGCGGCAGTGTCATCGCTGGCCTGAGTGAAGGGCTGGAATATCTGCTGTTGACGCTCGGGATCGATACCTTCGCCACTGTCCTGGATACCGATGCGTACACGCGATGAGTCATCCAGCGCCGTCACACTCACGACGACCGCCCCTTGCCGAGTGAATTTCAGGGCGTTGCCCAAGACGTTATGCAACACCTGACGCAACCTCAGCGGGTCAAGCCAGTAATCGCCCTGAGCCTGTTCGGAGAATTCCAGTCGAAGTTCCAGGCCCTTTTCGCGAGCCTGCGCTGAAAAAAGCTCGATGACGCCTTCGAAAAGAGCCTGCAAGGGTGTGACCGTCAATGACAACTGCATGCCGCCCGCTTCGATTCTGGCCAGATCAAGACTTTCGCCAATCAGTGCCACCAGCTCCGTAGCCGAGCGATAGGCGACCTGCAAGCCTTGGGACGGTGCCTGCCCCTCGCGTAAAGCGTGTGCGCATTCCAGCTCGAGCAAACCGATGATTGCCCCCATTGGCGTGCGAATTTCATGGCTCATGCTGGCCAGGAAGATACTTTTCGCCTCGTTGGCCTGAGCCGCCAGACGCATTGCTTCCTGGAGCTGCTGCTCAAGCTGCTTGCGCTCGGTGATATCGACCCAGCCGCCCAGCAAACCCTGCAACTGCCCGTCGGCGGCGAAGAAAGGCACCGTCCATTGCCAGACGTCCATGCGTCTTCCGGACAGTTCGATGGTGCGATCGGAAAAGACCGGCTGGTGATTTTCCAGCAAATTCAGGTAATCGGTATGCATCTGTTCGGCCAATGCATGCGGTATCAGGTTGACATCGGTAAGGCGTCGACCATTCATCTGCTCGAAACTGATGCCCAGGCTCTGCTCGTAGCTACGGTTGCAGGAAATCAGTCGCCCCTTGAGATCGCGTACATAAATCGGATTGGGGATACCATCGAACAAGGCGTGCTTGAAGGCCAGTTGGTCATTGAGCTGCCTTTCGGCCTTGAGACGCTGGCGAATCTGCACCTTGAGCCGACTACTCCAGACCAGCGACACTAGCCCGGTGAGTAACGCCAGGGCCAGTATCCAGAATACCCACTGCGGTATACGCCCCCAGAGCGAAGGCTGAGGCAGTGCCGAGCCCAGCCACTTCAAACGGATCGAGCGCAACTCGGCCACCGGGAACTCCTCCAGCGCCTTATTCAGAATACCCAGCAGTTCGGGCTGGGTCTTGATCACCGAAAACCTGTCGGGTGACCATTGTCCATCGACACTGCGGGCGACCTTCAGTTGCCCGGCCGGGAACAGGTAGGCACCTACTTCATTCTGAATGGTCGCGTCGGCAACACCGCTTTCCACCAGGGCTCGGGCCTGGTCGTAGGTGTCCACCAGACGCAGCTGGATCAAGGGGTGCTCGCGCCTGATCAGGTCCTCGAGCGCATGCCGGGCAGGCAGTGCCAGCACTTTACCGGCCAGACTGTCGAGCGATACTCGGGATGAGCGCTCGGAGCGCACCACGAACATCCAGCTATTGCCTCCGAACGAATAGGTAAAGTCCAGAAACCGCCGACGCTCGGCATTTTCTGCAAGCGAGGTGTTCATCTCGGCAAGACCGACACGCAGCATTTCAATGCTCTGCTGCGTGGAAGGCACTTCCTGATGGACAAACTGCAACCCGGTCATGCGTGAGATACGGGACAGCACATCTGCGTTCAGCCCCACCCATTGGCCATTCTTGTCTTTGTAGATGTACGGCGGATGCTGTGTGGTGGCGATGGTCACGCTCGGGTGCTTGAGCAGCCAGCGCCGCTCGGCACCGGTAAGGCGAATGCGTTGCCCCTCCACGTCAGCGCCCAGCCCCATGGTCCAGCGGCCGAGCACTTCACGACCGATCGACGGTTCAATGCTGTCCAGCGCCCGATTGATGAAGGTCAGCAAGCGCTGCTCATCGTCACGCACTGCAAAAGAAAACCCTACCGGAGGCAACCGGCTTTCGAACTTGATCTGCAATCCGAGATAAGGACGCAGGGCGGTGTAGGCCCGGACAATGACTTCGTTGCCGATAAAAGCGTCGACCTCGCCTTGGCTCAGGGCCTCCAGAGCACTGTAGAGGTTAGGCGCGATAATCAGCTCGCTGTCAGGATAAACGCGGTGAGCGACGTCCGAGTCGGCATAGCCATCAAGCAGCACAACCTTCTTGCCGGCCAGGCTTGGCGGCGGGCTCAGATCGTTGCCACGACCGACGACAACAGATCGGTCAGGCATGTATTCGGTTGAGAACGACAGTCCTTTCACGCCCCGCTCAAAGCCATTGGCGCTGGTCAGCAGGTCTATCTTGCCGTCGCGCAATGCCTCGATGGCCTCGTCACGCCTGGCAAACCCGGTCACTTGCACCGGAATGTTCAACTGGTCGCTGACCAACCCCAGATAGTCGGCACTGATGCCCTGATAACGGTTGCGGTCACTGGTGATATCAATCGGCTCGTAGTCGGCAATCGCAATACCGACCCGAAGCACCTTGCGTTGATCGAGCCAGGCACGATCCTGATCTGCCAGGGCCAGATCCGCTGAAGCCACGAAAGGGGCTGTCAGGGTAAACGGCAAGCTTTGCGCCGCATCGACCGCCCCGACAAAAACCAGTGCCAACCACATGCATGCCATGCGCCATGCGCGGCCTCTCAATGTGCTGTCTGCCTCCCTGACTACGCTTTGCATGCTTGCCTGCTTCACTACAAATGACCCAACTCTATGGTTCGAAAACCAGCGAAGTTTGGCACGTAGAAACAGAAAGGCCCGCCAAGTGGCGGGCCTAAAGTTGTTACACGACGCTTCTGTCAGAGCGGTTTGCCGCGATTGCCATGCTGGCTGACAAACGCCTGTATGGCTTTCAGGTCATTTGGCAGCACAGTGCAGCGCTCGTCACGCTCGAACAAATCAGACAAATGTGCAGGTAGCTCAAGCGCTTTTCCTACACCGGCCTTCTCCACTGCCTCCGGAAACTTGACCGGATGCGCGGTACCCAGAATCACCATTGGCGTGTCCAGGCTGCGACGGCATTCGCGAGCAGCCTTCACCCCGATAGCGGTATGCGGATCAAGCAGTTCGCCGGTGCTGGCAAACACTTCAGCAATGGTCGTGCAAGTGTCCTCGTCGCTGACCGCCAGCGAATCGAACAGCTTGCGGGTTTCAGTCCAGCGCTCTTCTTCGACACTGAAACCGCCACCCTGCCTGAACGTGCTCATCAACTCGGCAATGGCAGAGCCGTTGCGACCGTGCATATCGAACAACAGGCGTTCGAAGTTCGACGACACCATGATGTCCATGGAAGGCGACAACGTCGCGTGCAGGGTTTCCTTGACGTACTGATTGCCGCTCATGAAGCGATGCAGAATGTCGTTGCGGTTGGTGGCGACAATCAGTTGATTGACCGGCAGCCCCATGTTGCGGGCCAGATAACCGGCAAAGATATCGCCGAAGTTGCCGGTCGGAACCGAGAACGATACCGAACGTGCTGGCCCGCCCAACTGCAGCGATGCATGGAAGTAGTAGACGATCTGGGCCATGATTCGCGCCCAGTTGATCGAGTTGACGGCGACCAGACGCGTGCCCTTGAGGAAGCCCTGATCGGCGAAGCTGGCCTTGACCATTTCCTGGCAGTCGTCGAAGTTGCCTTCTACTGCAATGTTGTGGATGTTGTCGCCAAAGATGGTGGTCATCTGCCGGCGCTGGACATCCGATACCCGATTGTTCGGGTGCAGAATGAAGATGTCGACGTTGTCACAGCGACGGCAGCCTTCGATGGCTGCAGAGCCGGTGTCACCCGAGGTAGCGCCGATGATCACCACACGCTCGCCACGCTTGGCCAGCACGTAGTCCAGCAAGCGACCGAGCAATTGCAGCGCGAAGTCCTTGAACGCCAGGGTAGGACCGTGGAACAGCTCAAGTACCCACTCGTTGCCATTCAACTGACGCAACGGTGCCACTGCACTGTGGGCGAAGACACCGTAGGTCTCTTCAAGAATTTTCTTGAAATCGGCATCCGGGATGCTGCCAGCCACAAATGGGCGCATCACCCGAAAGGCAAGTTCGTGATACGGCAGACCGGCCCAGGAGGCGATCTCTTCCTGAGTGAAGCGTGGCAGGTTTTCCGGCACATACAGACCGCCGTCGCTGGCCAGACCAGTCAACAGCACGTCTTCGAAGTTCAGGGCCGGCGCCTGGCCGCGAGTACTGATATAGCGCATGGGATCAAACCTTTGGTTTGAGCTGAAAGCCTCAAGCCTCAAGCTCAAAACGACTGGCGTCTGACTTTGAGCTTGCAGCTGACGGCTCGCAGCTGATGTTAATTAAGATGTTCTACGCGAATACGAACCACCGGGCCAACCACGTCCTGAAGAGCTTCCAGGGCCTGAATGGCGTCATTGATGCGCTGCTCCACAACACGGTGCGTCAACAGGATCATCGGCACCAGGCCATCGTGCTCTTCGACTTCCTTTTGCATGATCGACTCTATGTTGATACCGCGCTCGGACAGGATGCTCGCCACCTGGGCCAGCACGCCCGGGTGATCCTTGGCCTGGATGCGCAGGTAGTAGGCGCTTTCACAGGCTTCGATCGGCAGAATCGGGTGCGCGGACAGCGAATCGGGCTGGAAGGCCAGATGCGGCACGCGGTTTTCCGGGTCGGAGGTCATTGCCCGCACCACGTCCACCAGATCGGCCACCACGGAGGAAGCCGTAGGCTCCATACCGGCACCGGCACCGTAGAACAGCGTCGAGCCGGACGCATCGCCATTGACCATCACCGCGTTCATCACGCCGTTGACGTTGGCAATAAGACGATCGGCCGGGATCAGCGTCGGGTGTACGCGAAGTTCGATACCCTGGGCCGTGCTGCGTGCAACGCCCAGGTGCTTGATGCGATAGCCCAGCGCCTCGGCGTAATTCACGTCGGCGGTGGTCAGTTTGGTGATGCCTTCGGTGTAGGCCTTGTCGAACTGCAGCGGGATGCCGAAGGCAATGGAGGCCAGAATGGTCAGCTTGTGCGCTGCATCGATACCCTCAACGTCGAAGGTCGGATCGGCCTCGGCATAACCCAGCGCCTGGGCTTCGGCCAGAACGTCCGGAAAGGTACGGCCCTTCTCGCGCATTTCGGTGAGGATGAAGTTGCCAGTGCCGTTGATAATGCCTGCAACCCAATTGATACGGTTTGCAGACAGCCCCTCACGGATGGCCTTGATGACCGGGATGCCGCCAGCGACAGCCGCCTCAAAGGCTACGATTACGCCCTTTTCACGTGCCTTGGCGAAAATCTCGTTGCCGTGAACTGCGATCAGCGCCTTGTTGGCGGTCACTACGTGCTTGCCATGCTCGATGGCCTTGAGCACCAGATCACGGGCGATGGTGTAACCACCGATCAGTTCAACAACGATGTCGATTTCAGGGTTGGTCGCAACGGCAAACACATCACTGGTAGTAGGCGTACCGGCAATCTGGCAGTTGGGGTTTGGTGTACGAACCGCAATTTGCGCAACTTCGATTCCTCGCCCGGCACGGCGGGCGATCTCCTCGGCGTTACGCTGAAGTACGTTGAAGGTACCGCCACCGACAGTACCCAGCCCACATATGCCTACTTTGACCGGTTTCACTGATGAACTCCCCGAAAAACAGCCGATGCTTGATCAGCCGTGAAATCCGCCGCACGTTGCCATGCGGCTACAAATGTGAAGAGGCGCCAGAAGCACAGCCTCGTGTAGCGCATGCTTATATGAAGCATGCTGATGTGACAAAGTGTTATTTGGCGCCCATTGCCAGTTTGGCAACCTGAGCAGCAGGCTGATAGCCCGGAATCACCTGACCGTCGGCGAGGACAATCGCCGGGGTGCCGTTGACGCCGATCGACTGACCCAGCTCATATTGCTTGCTCACCGGATTGTCGCACTTGGCGGCCTTGATGTCCTTGCCGTCTACCATGCGGTCCATGGCGCTTTTGCGGTCCTTGGAACACCACACAGCCTGCAACTGCTCGTCACCCGGAGAACCCAGGCCCTGGCGCGGGAATGCCATGTAACGGACTTCAACGCCCATTTTGTTCAACTGGCCGACTTCTTCGTGCAGTTTGTGGCAATAAGGGCAGGTAGTGTCGGTGAATACCGTGATGTGCGATTTGGTCTCGCCCACCGCCGGGTAGATCACCATTTCGGAAAGCGGAATGGCATTGATGGTCTTGGCAATGGCCAGTCGCTCGGTCTTCTCGGTCAGGTTGACCGGCTTGCCGTTCTGCACCTGAAACAGATAGCCCTGAACCACGAACTGGCCGTCGGCGCTGGCGTAAAGCACGCGACCGCCCTTGAGCTTCACTTCATAAAGGCCATTGAGCGGGCTCGGCGAGATGCTCTCGACCGGCAACTGCAATTCCAGCGAATCGAGGGTCTTGCGGATGGCCTGATCAGGGGCAGCATCAGCCAGGGCAGACATACTGAATGTGCCGGCCAGCAGTAAAGCGGCGGCAGCGAAAATCTGGGGCAAACGCATGGAAACTCCTATGACGACGGGCAGACTGGCGGCGGTCGAAAAAAGGGGCGCCAGCCTTGATATGCGAAACCGGCAAAGCCTACCACATAAGGCTCGCGGGGCCGACTCGGAGCGACGTAAGAAGCTTCGCAAAATACGTCGTGAGTCAACCGCGTGGATGGTGCTTGGCATGCATCTCCTGCAACCGCGCGCGCGCCACATGGGTGTAGATCTGGGTCGTCGAAAGATCGCTGTGCCCCAGCAACATCTGCACCACACGCAAGTCAGCGCCGTGATTAAGCAGATGGGTGGCGAAGGCGTGGCGCAGGGTATGCGGTGACAGGGATTTGCCGATGCCCGCAACCGTTGCCTGATGCTTTATGCGGTGCCAGAAGGTCTGCCGGGTCATCTGGTCGCCGCGGGTGCTGGGGAACAGAACGTCACTGGGCTTCCCGCCCAACAACTCGTCGCGGGCACCGCGCAGGTAGCGCTCTACCCAGACAATGGCCTCCTCGCCCATGGGCACCAGCCGTTCCTTGCTGCCTTTGCCCATCACCCGCAGCACACCCTGGCGCAGGTTGACCTGCTCCAGTGTCAGGCTGATCAGTTCGGTCACCCGCAGACCGCAGGCATACAGCACTTCCAGCATGGCACGGTCACGCTCGCCGATGGCCTCACTCAGGTCGGGTGCTGCCAGCAGCGCTTCGACGTCGGCTTCGGAGAGTGACTTGGGCAATGGCTTGCCCAACTGAGGCATATCGATCTGCAGAGTTGGATCGAGCGTGATGAGCTTTTCACGCAGCAGGTAACGATAGAAGCCTCGGGCACCGGATAAAAAGCGCGCTGTAGAGCGCGGTTTGTAGGCATTTTCAACGCGCCACGCAAGATGATCGAGGATGACCTCGCGTCCGGCACTGGGCAGATCAACGTTGCGCTCCTGCAGCCAGCCGTTGAACAGCGCCAGGTCGCTGCGGTAGGAATCGCGGGTGTTATCGGACAGCCCCTTTTCAAGCCAGAGCGCATCCAGAAACCGGTCAATCAGCGGGTGGTCGATGGCAGCCATTTCAACTCAGTATGTGCGTGATACGCCGAAGACGAATTTTCAAACATCAGATAGCAAAAAGGCAGCCCGAAGGCTGCCTTTTTTATGCATCGAAAAACTGTATCAGGACAGTTTTTCCTTGATGCGCGCTGCTTTACCGGACAGGTCACGCAGGTAGTACAGTTTGGCCTTGCGAACGTCACCGCGACGTTTCACAGCCATGCTGTCGATTTGCGGGCTGTAAGTCTGGAAAGTACGCTCAACGCCAACACCGTTGGAGATTTTACGAACAGTGAAAGCACTGTTCACGCCACGGTTACGCTTGGCAATTACAACGCCTTCGAATGCTTGCAGACGAGCGCGGTCGCCTTCCTTCACTTTAACCTGAACGACGATGGTGTCGCCTGGTGCAAAGGTAGGGATCTCTTTGGTCATCTGCTCTGCTTCGAGGGCAAGAATGATTTTGTTAGTCATGCTGGTGCTCCTAAGGTAATCCGTATGGATCGACCATCGATACGTTAACTATCGTCCCGCTCGCGGATGTATTCCGCCAGCAGCTTCTTCTCTTCTCCAGAAAGCGAGCGGCTTTCCAGAAGATCAGCGCGTCGTTCATAGGTCCGCCCAAGGGACTGCTGTAAACGCCAACGCCGGATGTGCGCGTGATTGCCACTTAGCAACACGTCGGGAACACGCTGATCCGCATACACCTCAGGTCGGGTGTAGTGCGGGCAATCCAGCAGACCGTCCGTGAAGGAATCTTCCTCCGCGGAGTCCACATGCCCTAAAGCTCCAGGCAGCAGCCGCGTAACCGCGTCAATCAGGACCATAGCCGGCAGCTCGCCACCGGAAAGAACATAGTCACCAATCGACCACTCTTCATCGACATGAGCATCAATAAAACGCTCGTCAATGCCTTCATAACGACCGGCGATGAGGATAATCGCTTCCTCCTGCGCCAGTTCGCGTACCGCAGACTGATTCAGCTGGCGGCCTTGTGGCGACAGGTAAATAACCTTCGCCGCATCCCCTGCCGCTTGCCTGGCCTGAACCAGAGCATCTTCAAGGGGCTTGATCTTCATCACCATGCCCGGACCACCGCCAAATGGGCGATCATCCACAGTGTGATGGCGATCAGTGGTGTAATCCCGCGGATTCCAACAAGTCAGCTGCAACAGCCCTTGTTTCACCGCACGGCTGGTAATGCCGTATTCGCTGATGGCGGAAAACATCTCGGGAAACAGACTGATGACTTCTATGCGCAGGCTTGCCATGGCATTCAGAAGTCCGCGTCCCAATCCACCTTCATCTCGCCAGCAGCCATATCGATTGCCAACACGCATTGCTCCGTATAGGGCAACAGGCGTTCACGATCATCCAGGCTACCCGCGCAGGGCTTTACAACCATTACATCGTTCGAGCCGGTTTCGAGCAGGTGATCGATTTTCCCGAGCAGTTGCCCGAGTTGGTCGATGACCTTGAGGCCTTCAAGCTGGTACCAGTAGTACTCGCCATCGTCCAGATCAGGGAACAGGTTACGCGGCACGCAGATTTCGTAACCGGAGAGAAGACGAGCTTCTTCACGATCATCGAGACCTTTGAGCTTTGCGACCAGAAACTTGCTTTGCAAGCGTCCGCTGACCAGCTCCACCTGTTTCTCAACGCTGCCTTCGCGCCGAAGCGTCCAGGTTTTGTAGTCCAACAGGTTTCCAATCGGATCAGTAAAGGAAAAGACCTTCACTTCGCCGCGAACGCCATGAACCGAGTAAATCTTGCCAATGACGATCAGATCGTCGGCAGATGCAGGCGTCGCGTTCATAAGACTCAGGCCGCGGCCTTGGTCTTGTTGTGCTCTTTGAGCAGCTGGGCAACGCGCTCGGAAGTTTGTGCACCAACGCTCAACCAGTAGTTGACGCGTTCTTCGTTAACGGACAGACGGATTTCCTGACCACGGGCAACCGGGTTGAAGAAACCAACCTGTTCCTTGTGGGAACCGTCACGAGCGTTGCGGCTGTCGGTTACGGTCAAGTGGTAAAACGGGCGCTTTTTGGAGCCGCCAAGGGCAAGACGGATGGTTAGCATTGAACATCGTTCCTGTAGTCGGTGCTGCAAATCTAAGATGCACAGCGGGCATAGGTGCCCGAAAGGCCGCATATTCTAAGGAATATCCCGACTTTTGCAAATGTCTTTTTCCGGCGCCTATCGGCATGCCTTCCAGATTTGCGAGGGAGCTGTCGGTATGACAGCAGGTAAAAGCCCGCATAACGCGGGCTGACCGGGGGTCGCCCCCCGTGTGGGACGCGTGCAAAGAGGCTTGCACGCGACGCAATTACATTTTTGGCATGCCGCCGCCAGGGAGCATTCCGCCCATGCCGCGCATCATTTTTGCCATTCCGCCCTTGGCGGAGAACTTCTTCATCATCTTCTGCATCTGTTTGTGCTGCTTGATCAGACGCCCGATGTCCTGCACCTGGGTACCCGAGCCCATTGCAATACGGCGCTTGCGCGAGCCGCTGATAAGGTCCGGGTCACGGCGTTCGCCAGGCGTCATCGAGTTGATGATGGCTTCCATCTGCTTGAACTGCTTCTCGGCCGCGCCCTGGGCATTGCCCATCTGCGCAAGATTGACGCCGCCGATGCTTGGCAGCTTGTCCATGAGACCGCCAAGGCCGCCCATGTTTTTCATCTGCTGCAACTGATCGCGGAAGTCTTCGAGATCGAAGCCTTTGCCTTTCTTGAGCTTTTTCGCCAGTTTGTCGGCTTTATCCTTGTCGAGGGTCTGTTCAGCCTGCTCGATAAGGCTGAGCACATCGCCCATGCCAAGGATTCGCGACGCGATACGGTCTGGGTGGAAAGGCTCCAGCGCCTCGCTCTTTTCGCCCATACCGATGAACTTGATCGGCTTGCCGGTAATTGCACGCACCGACAGGGCCGCACCACCGCGTGCATCACCGTCGACCTTGGTGAGGATCACACCGGTCAGCGGCAGTGCATCGCCGAAGGCCTTGGCGGTGTTGGCCGCATCCTGACCGGTCATGGCATCGACCACGAACAGCGTTTCAGCTGGCTTGGTCGCAGCATGCAGCGCCTGAATCTCGCCCATCATCTCGACATCGACGTGCAGACGACCGGCGGTATCGACGATAACTACGTCAATAAACTTGAGCTTGGCTTCTTTAATGGCCGCCAGGGCGATGTCGACCGGCTTCTGGCTGATATCGGAGGCGAAGAACGTCACACCGATGTCGTTGGCCAGGGTTTCAAGCTGCTTGATGGCGGCAGGACGGTAGACGTCGACCGACACAACCATCACGGTTTTCTTCTTGCGCTCTTTAAGGAAGCGCGCCAGTTTGCCGGCGGTAGTGGTCTTGCCCGCACCCTGCAGGCCCGCCATGAGGATGACGGCAGGCGGCGTGACATTGAGCACCAGATCTTCGTTGGCAGCGCCCATCAGGCTTTCGAGTTCGGCCTGGACGATCTTCACGAACGCCTGGCCTGGTGTCAGGCTGCGCGACACCTCGGTGCCGACGGCGCGCTCCTTGACGTTGTTGACGAAGTCTTTGACCACCGGCAAGGCGACGTCGGCTTCAAGCAACGCCATACGCACTTCGCGCAAGGTATCTTTGATGTTGTCCTCGTTCAGCTTGGCCTTGCCAGTAACATGGCGCAGCGTCTGCGAGAGGCGGTCAGTCAGGTTTTCAAACATGCGCGATCCTTTCAGGCTCTCGTCGAACCCCGGTTGATGCGGCCCGGCCCGTAATGCAGAAATGGCGCTCGGCGAGCCTGCGGCTTGAGCAGGTCGCGGATTATAGCGAAGACTCCGCCGCACGGACACCACGCAGTCTGCTTCTGTGGTCTTTCGTGATTTGCCGGTTCTATGCCAAACTCAACGTCTTTTCAGGCCCGTCCATCAGGATCTATGTCCCCTTTGCCACCCAGCCTGCTTCCCAGCCTCGCCGCCGCCGTTCTGTACGCCGCTGCGACCGTCTATCAGAGCCTGCGCCTGAGCCAGGCCGTCAAGCCCGACAAGCGGCTGCTTTGCCTGCTCGGTACGCTGGCGGTGATCGCACACGCCACCGGTCTGTTTTCCCAACTGACGCATTCCGTCGGCCTGGGTCTGGACTTTTTCAACTCGGCCAGCCTTATCGCCGCGTCAGTGATCGTTGTGACCCTGATCGCCACGTCACGCATTCCGGTGGAAAACCTGCTGGTGCTGCTGTTCCCATTGGGAATGGTCACCGTGATGCTCGCCCAGTTCGCCCCCAGCGGCACCGTACAGCCGATCATGGAAGAACCCGGCATCCTGAGCCATATCCTGCTGTCGCTGCTGGCTTACGGGATGTTCACCATTGCCGTATTCCAGGCGTTGCTGTTGCTGTTGCAGGACTACCGGCTCAAGCACAAGCACCCTTCCGGACTGATCAAGAACTTCCCGCCGCTGCAAACCATGGAAAGCCTTTTGTTCGGCTTTCTCTGGGCTGGCTGGACACTGCTTTCACTGTCGCTGATTTCCGGCTGGCTGTTCGTTGAAAACCTGTTTGCCCAGCATCTGGTGCACAAGACCCTGCTGGCTTGCCTGGCCTGGGTCGTGTTCAGCGTACTGCTGTGGGGGCGCAATCGCCTTGGATGGCGAGGCCACAAAGCCATTCGCTGGACCCTGGGCGGCTTCTGCCTGCTGATGCTCGCCTACTTCGGCAGCAAGCTGGTACGCGAATTCATCCTGCACATCTGACGGGCCCTGATCATGGATAATCTGCCCCTTGGCCCACTGCTTGGCGTCCTCGCCCTCCTTATGCTCTGGGCTGGTCTGCTGACGTCAGTCGAAGCCGCGCACCACCAACTCAAGGCAATGCGCGCCGCCAGCCGTTCGGACAAGGCCGCGCCGCTTCCCGAGCTGGCGTTCAACCTGAACAGCCTGATCCTGGGCAATACGCTGATAAGAGTGCTGATCACCGTAATCGCAACACTGATTGCTGCCCATTACTGGCTCTACAACGGCCCGACCGTGGCATGGCTGGGTACCGTGAGCGTCATGCTGGTGTTCGCCGAATACATACCGCGCCGCCTGGCGAACCGTCATCCTGTCTCGACACTGCTACTGGGCAATGGCGTACTGCGCATTCCAATGAAGATCGTCTGGCCGCTGGCCTACGTGTTCAACGTGCTCGCCAAGACGCTGCTGCGCCCGTTTCTGTCACGCCACGTGCAGCAACAGGAGCAGAACTTTGAAGACGATGTGCAGAAAACCAACCGCCACGACATTGTTCACGAGCACTATCCGCGCGCCAGCGTGCTGTCGGGCATCCGCGCACTGGACAGCATAACGGTCAATGACATCCTGATACCGCGCAACGAGGTGGATGGCGTCAACCTTGATGATCCGATGGAGCTGATCATCGAGCGCCTGATCATTTCACGTCACACGCGCCTGCCGGTCTATCACAACGACATAAATCAGGTTCAAGGCGTCATCAATACACGCGACATCAGCCACCTGCTGCCCAAAGGCACACTGACCAAAGAGCAGTTGCTGGCAGTCTGCTACGAGCCTTATTTCGTTCCGGAAAGCACTCCGTTGCAGTTGCAGTTGCTGAATTTCCACAAACAGCAGCGCCGCCTCGGCGTGGTGGTTGATGAGTACGGGGAAGTGCTGGGTATCGTCACACTTGAAGACATTCTTGAAGAAATCGTCGGCGAATTCGAAAGCGAGCAGCGGCTGGACAATCCCCACGTCAAGCAACAGGAAGACGGACGCCTTGAGGTAGAAGGTGCTGCATCCATTCGCGAACTCAATAAAAGCCTTGGCTGGCACCTGCCTTCGGATGGTCCGAAAACCGTTAACGGGTTGGTTACAGAAGCATTGGAAACCATTCCAGAGGCTCCGGTCTGCCTGAAAATAGGGCCTTACCGGCTGGAAATCCTCGAGACCGAAGACAATCGCGTCAAGCGCGTGGCCATGTGGCAGAACACCCTCGTTCGCACCTTCAAATAGATTTCTGCCTTCAAATAGATCCCGGCGACACCCTTGTCTCTCGACCCATTCGGGTTACTCTGCTCGACGCTTTACCCACAATCACAATAATGAATGCTAGCCGGAGCACGGTCCTTGCCGCCCGGCGAGTCGACAGCCAGGGAATCCGCATGACCAGCACCCCGCTCTCTCGCGAAAATAACACCGAGTCCGTAAAACCGGTGAATTCGGCAACCCGCGTCGCGACAGCCAGCTTTATCGGCACGGCTATCGAGTTCTACGACTTTTACGTTTACGCCACTGCCGCCGCGCTAGTGATAGGTCCGGTGTTTTTCCCGCAGACCTCAGGTACGGCGCAGATGCTGTCGTCATTTCTAACCTTCGGTATCGCCTTTCTCGCCCGCCCCCTCGGGTCGGCGCTGTTCGGTCATTTTGGCGACCGGATCGGGCGTAAATCGACCCTGGTGGCGTCGCTGCTGCTGATGGGTATCTGCACCACGCTGATCGGCGTATTGCCCGGTTACGCGACTATCGGCGCGTGGGCACCGATTCTGCTATGTGTACTGCGCTTCGGTCAGGGGCTTGGCTTGGGCGGGGAATGGGGTGGCGCTGCGCTTCTGGCGACCGAGAACGCCCCGAAAGGCAAACGCGCCTGGTTCGGCATGTTTCCACAGTTGGGACCTTCAATCGGTTTTCTGGCCGCCAATGGCCTGTTTCTGGCACTGGCCATGACCCTGAGCGACGAGCAGTTTCGCGCGTGGGGCTGGCGAATCCCGTTTCTGCTCAGCGCCGTGCTGGTCATGGTCGGGCTGTATGTGCGCCTGAAGCTGGAAGAAACTCCGGTCTTCGCCAAGGCCATGGCCCATCACCAACGCGTCAGCCTGCCGATCGTGGAAACCTTCAGCCAGCATTGGCGGCCAATGCTGCTTGGTGCAGCGTCGATGGTCGTCTGTTATGCGCTGTTTTATATCTCGACGGTGTTTTCATTGAGTTACGGCGTGGCCACGCTGGGCTATACCCGTGAAACGTTTCTGGGGCTGTTGTGCTTTGCGGTGCTGTTCATGGCGGCTGCCACGCCATTGGCTGCACTGGCAAGCGACCGCTTCGGGCGCAAGCCGGTACTGATTGTTGGCGGTGTGCTGGCGATTCTGTCAGGTTTCACCATGGAACCACTGTTAACCCACGGCAGCACCTGGGCTGTGGCGTTGTTTCTGTGCATCGAGCTGTTTCTGATGGGCATTACGTTTGCCCCCATGGGCGCACTGCTGCCAGAACTGTTCCCGACACAGGTTCGCTACACAGGCGCATCGGCGGCGTACAACCTGGGCGGAATCGTCGGCGCTTCGGTTGCACCCTTCTTCGCCCAGAAACTGGTGGCGATGGGCGGCTTGAGCTGGGTGGGCGGGTATGTATCTGCAGCTGCGCTGATCAGCGTGCTGGCGGTGTTGAGCCTGAAGGAAACTCGGGATAGGGAGCTATAAGCCTCAAGCTGCAAGCAAGAGCACCACACTCCTGCTTGTAGCTTGCAGCTGCACCCTTACAACTTTACGTCTACCGCTTGCGATGCTCGGGTCGCTTTGGCCCGCGCGGCTTCGATGGACTCATCGCGAGCCAGGGCAACGCCCATGCGGCGTTGACCGTTGACTTCCGGTTTGCCGAACAGGCGCAACGCGGTGTCAGGCTCGGCCAGCGCCGCGCCGAGGTTAGCGAAAGCGGTCTGAGTGGACTGGCCTTCGACCAGAATCACTGCG
Organism: Pseudomonas syringae group sp. J248-6; assembly: GCF_032586995.1. NCBI lineage: Bacteria > Pseudomonadati > Pseudomonadota > Gammaproteobacteria > Pseudomonadales > Pseudomonadaceae > Pseudomonas > Pseudomonas syringae group sp. J248-6. The sequence continues at coordinate 213,462 of NZ_JAWHOP010000006.1, forward strand.
GAAGCAGATGGCCCGAACTGGCGGATCAACGGGATGGGCAGGCCGAGAATCGCGCGAGCGTGCAGGGCAAACTGCGACAGATCCTGAGAAATCAGGGTGACCAGACCGGTGTCGTGCGGGCGCGGCGAGACTTCGCTGAACCACACTTGATCGCCCTTGATGAACAGCTCGACGCCGAACATGCCACGGCCACCCAATGCCTCGGTCACCGCCCTTGCAACACGCTCGGACTCTGCCAACGCTACCGGGCTCATGGCCTGCGGCTGCCAGGATTCCTGATAGTCGCCCTTCTCCTGGCGATGGCCAACCGGCGCGCAGAACGTGGTGCCACCGATGTGACGCACGGTCAGCAGGGTGATTTCGTAATCGAAGTCGATGAAACCTTCGACAATGACGCGGCCCTTGCCAGCGCGACCGCCTTCCTGCGCGTAATCCCAGGCTTTCTGCACGTCATCGGCGCTCTTGAGCAGGCTTTGCCCTTTGCCCGACGAACTCATGACCGGCTTGACCACGCACGGGAAACCGAGGTCTTCGACCGCCTTGCTGTAGTCCTCGAAGGTGTCGGCAAAGTGGTAAGGCGAAGTTGGCAGTTTCAGCTCTTCGGCCGCCAGACGACGAATGCCTTCACGGTTCATGGTCAACTGTGCCGCGCGCGCGGTCGGGATCACAGTGAAGCCTTCGGCCTCAAGCTCAACCAGAGTTGCAGTGGCGATGGCTTCGATTTCCGGAACGATGAAATCCGGCTTCTCGGCCTCGATGACTGCACGCAACGCGGCACCGTCGAGCATGTTGATCACATGGCTGCGATGAGCAACCTGCATCGCGGGCGCGTTCTCATAACGGTCAACAGCGATCACTTCAACGCCCAGGCGCTGCAGCTCGATCACGACTTCCTTGCCCAGTTCGCCGCTGCCGCAGAACAGTACGCGAGTCGCGGTGGGCGACAGTGGAGTTCCGATTTGAGTCATCTCAGGTCCTCGTGAAGCAGATATCGAGGGCTGCCTGCCTTATGCAAGCAACCGCTGTGGAGAAAGGCGCGCAATTTACCACGAAGCCCCGGCAAATTGGGGCTCAGCCCGGACAAGCATTGTTGCGCGCTCGCCAGGCCATGATCATCCAGACCAGGGTCACGCCGGCGAACTTCGATGCCAGTGCAGTGAGCACAACTGGTGCAGTCAGGGCGTCGATCATGCCGAAGAAGATAAAGGTATCCAGCGGAATACTGAGTGCCGAGCTGATCCATAACCGGTCACGCAATGGGCGTCTGGTGATACTGAACACCAGCCAGTCAATGCACTCGGAGACCGCGAACGCAGTGGCGCTGGCCAGGGCAATGGTCGGATCGCTGGTGACGTAGGAAAGCACCAGCGCCACCAGCATGGCGATGATCGCGCCATGACCAAAGCGAATCTGCACCATATCGCGCAGCACAAACACCAGCCCGCCCCAGGCAGACCAGATGATGTCCAGATGCGGCGCACTGGAGAAGGCGAAGTTGATCAGCACGACACTGCCGATGTAAGCGATGAGGAAAAGCATGGAGGGTTATACGCTTGGGGAAACGGATGGCAATGATAGCTCAACGAGCCTCAACTATCGTACGACGCAGAGCGTCGAGAACTGCATTCCCACGCTGGAGCGTGCGGAACGATCAACCCGACTATCGTGCGGCGCTCTGCGTCGCATGCCGTTCCGGACGCTCTGCGTCCTCTTGCGACGCAGAGCGTCAAGCACTGATCAGCCTGCCCCGCCCACCGTCCACATCAACCCGCTGGCCCTGGCGCGCTCGTCGCACAGCCCGAGCACAACACGGCGCTCGACGTTGCTCATCCGGCTCCACCGGGTGATCTCGTTCACGGTTCGCTGGCAACCGGTGCATATATCCTGCTCATCGAGCGCACAAATGCTCACGCAGGGAGAACGGACCGGCTTTTCAATCGGGGTATCAGTGCTCATCACTCTTCCTGCACAACCAGGTCACGGGCGTAACGCTGGGCATTGTGTACGTAATGGGCGGCGCTGGCTTCCAGCATTTTCTTCTGCACGTCGGTGAGTTCGCGCACTACTTTGCCCGGTGACCCCATGACCAGCGACCCGTCGGGAATGACCTTGTTTTCTCCGATCAGCGAATTGGCGCCGATGATGCAGTATTTACCAATCTTCGCCCCATTGAGTATGACCGCATTGATACCGATCAGGCTGTAATCGTCAACACTACAACCATGCAACATCGCGTTATGCCCAATGGTCACGCTCTTGCCGATGCTCAGGGGCGAACCCATGTCGGTGTGCATTACCGTACCATCCTGCACGTTACTGTTTTCACCGATATGGATCAGCTCATTGTCGCCACGCAACACCGCGTTGAACCACACACTTGCCCCGGCTTCCAGCCTGACATTGCCGATCAACACTGCATTGGGAGCAACCCAGCTCTGCGGGTCGGTCTGGACACGGGATTCCCCCAGGCGATATTTCATGCAGCTTCCTCAGGCGGGTCGTACTCATGGGTACGGATTGTTATGAACAGCACTTCTTGTGAGCAGCACTTTCTGTGGACAGCACTTCTGCTGCAGGCCACTCAGGTTCAAGTGGTCGAGCGCTCGGGCGGATGATGCAGACTGATTTTGGTGTCGTACAGCACATTGACCAGCTCGACGATCATGATCGCGGTAAGCCCCCAGATCTTGTACCCGCCGTAACGGTAACTGGGCACGTACCAACTGCGGCCTTCGTAATCAATGCGGTGCGTGTGTTCACGGGTGTCCTGACGGAAGAACTCCAGCGGTACGCTGAACACCGCCGCGATCTCGCCGTCATTGGGCTGGTATTCGACAAAGTCAGGTATGACACCGACATACGGCGTGACTTTAATGCCATGTTTGGAGATAAGCGGGCTTAACGGGCCGACTACTTCGACCAGCCCGGGAGGCAGGCCGATTTCTTCCTCGGCCTCGCGCAGGGCAGTAAAAATCAGGTCCGGGTCGCCTGGATCGCGTCGTCCCCCCGGAAAAGCCACTTCGCCACCATGCGTAGACAGGCCACTGGCACGCAGGGTCAGAATCAGCTCGGGTTGTTCACTGCGGGTGACAGGCACCAGAACAGCCGCCTCGGGGAATCGTCGATCCGAGTCGAGGGTTTCGGGCGTATGATTGACTACACGGCGAAGTAGCTCATCCAGCATGGGAAATCTCGATCTGTTGCCTGTCTGGCATCATGCACCAAAGCGAGGTTGCGCCCAACCCCTTGCAAAGCAACTCCTGTCACACAGAGGGTTGCCGAGCCGCAGCACGACAGGCCAAGATAGCGACTGCGTTCACTATCGACTGACCCCATGAAATTTTGCAGCCAGTGCGGCAACCCCGTTATCCAGCGTATTCCCGAAGGCGACAGCCGATTGCGGTATGTCTGCGAGCATTGCCACACCATTCATTACCAGAATCCGAACATCGTGGCGGGCTGCCTGGTGACGCTGGGCGACAAGGTCCTGCTGTGCCGCAGGGCCATAGAACCGCGCCTGGGTTTCTGGACGTTACCGGCCGGTTTCATGGAGAACGGCGAAACCATCGAACAGGCCGCGCGGCGTGAAACCATCGAGGAAGCCTGCGCCACTCTGACCGACCTGCATCTATACACTTTGATCGACGTTCCGCATATCAATCAGGTGCATGTGTTCTATCGGGCAGAAATGGCTACTGACTCATTCGCCGCAGGAATCGAGAGTCTGGAAGTGCAGTTATTCGACGAAGCCGACATTCCGTGGTCGGACCTGGCTTTCATGACAGTCGGGCGTACCCTAGAATACTTCTTCGCGGATCGGCGTCGGCAGGTCTACCCGGTTCATACCAGCGCCCTTCCCCCGTCACGTCCGTTGCTGGACACCTGAAAGTCAGGGTCGCACACAATATCGGCGTTTTTTATAGAAAGAAGCACCTTCAGGGAAATCGTAATGCGCTGGTTGTTCGCCTTCTTTTGTATGTCATTCGTACCGCTTTCGCAGGCTGCGTTTACCCAGACCATCGTGCCCAAGGGCAGCGAACAGAAAATCATCAACAATAAAGTCATCAATACCGAGAGTATTGCCAGCAAGCCGATCGACAAGGTGCTGGTACTCAAGTCGGTTCGCCAGTTGCAACTGATCAGCGGTGGCGAGGCCCTGAAGACCTATCGAATCTCTTTGGGCAAGAACCCCAAGGGCACCAAACTGCAGGAAGGCGACCAACGCACGCCGGAAGGTTTCTACTGGCTCGACTGGCGCAAGCCCAGCAATAACTACAACCTGTCGATGCACATTTCCTACCCGAACATTTCGGACTCGGCACGGGCACGTCGCGAAGGCGTGAAACCGGGCAGCATGATCATGATTCACGGTACGCCGGTGGATGAAGAGTATCCGGAGTGGTACTTCCACACGCTGGACTGGACCAACGGCTGCATCGCGCTGAAGAACAACGACATGCGGGAGATATGGGATCTGGTGAAAGACGGGACGATGATCGAGATTCGGCCTTGAATAGGCGGCTTTGCGCATTCGCGAGCAAGCTCGCTCCCACGAGACGCTCTGAACGATAGTTATCGTCCCCACGCGCCAGCATGGGGAAGCATTTCCGGACGCTCCGCGTCCAACTTCAGAACTCTTCCAGCCGCCATACTTCGTAAGCAGGCGTTTCGTAGGGATGGCTCTGCTTAAGCGCCAACACTGCTTGCTGAATCAGATCATCAGCCACGACCAGCTCGACCTTCCATTCCTCCACCGATTCGACCACTCCGCTCTGCCCGACAAATGGCTGACTGCCATTCAGCGGGCGGAACTGGCCCTGGCCGAGCACTTGCCATGAACAGTGATCGTAAGCGCCGATTCGCCCTGCACCAGCAGCGAATACAGCGCTCTTGACCTCGTCCACATGGCTCGGCGGAACAAAGAAGGCGAGCTTGTACACGCGCCTTAGTTAACCCAGGCCCGCGCGTTGCGGAACATGCGCATCCAGGCAGCGTCCTCGTTCCAGTCCTCGGGACGCCACGAGTTCTGCACCGCGCGGAACACGCGTTCCGGGTGCGGCATCATGATCGTCACGCGACCGTCCAGGGTGGTCATGCCGCCGATACCGCGCGGCGAGCCGTTCGGGTTGGCCGGGTAGGTTTCAGTGACCTTGCCGTGGTTATCGACGAAGCGCAGTGCCACAGTACCGGACACGTCCGCCTCAAGCAGCGCGTCGTCATTGCGGAACTCTGCGTGACCTTCACCGTGAGCGATGGCGATTGGCATGCGCGAACCGGCCATGCCTTGCAGGAAGATCGACGCCGACTCCTGAACCTGAACCATTGCCACGCGCGCTTCGAACTGCTCGGAGCGGTTACGCACGAAATGGGGCCAGAACTCGCTGCCCGGAATCAGCTCGTGCAGGTTGGACAGCATCTGGCAACCGTTGCACACACCCAGCGTGAAGCTGTCGGCACGCTCGAAGAAGCCCTGGAACGCATCGCGGGCGCGGCTATTGAACAGTGCCGACTTGGCCCAGCCTTCACCGGCGCCCAGCACGTCGCCATAGGAGAAGCCGCCACAGGCAACCATGCCCTTGAAGTCGTTCAAGTCGACACGACCGGCAAGAATGTCGCTCATGTGCACGTCAATCGCATTGAAGCCTGCGCGATCAAAGGCTGCCGCCATCTCGACCTGACCGTTGACACCCTGCTCGCGCAGCACGGCAACCTGAGGACGAACACCCGTCTTGATGTACGGCGCGGCGATATCTTCGTTGACGTCGAAGCCCAGCTTGACGGTCAGGCCCGGATTGTCCTCTTCCAGCAGCGCATCGAATTCCTGATCCGCGCATTCGGCGTTGTCACGCAGGCGCTGGATCTGGTAGCTGGTCTCGGCCCACTGACGTTGCAGCAGACGACGCTGGCCACTGAATACCGGCTCGCCATGGAAGCTGATCGATACTTCATCGTTGTTGATCGGCTGACCGATCACTGCCACGCAGTCTTCCAGACCGGCCGCGCTGAATTGCGCCAGCACCAGTGGAGTAGCGTCCTGACGCACCTGGATGACCGCGCCCAGCTCTTCGTTGAAGAGGATCGCGCTCAGTTCGGAGACGTTGTCGGCCACACCGTCCAGATGCAGGTTCAGACCGCAGTGACCGGCGAAAGCCATTTCCAGCGTGCTGACCAGCAAACCACCGTCGGAACGGTCGTGATAGGACAGGATATGACCGTCTGAATTGAGGCCCTGAATCACGGCGAAGAAGGCTTTGAGGTCTTCAGCGTCATCGACGTCTGGTGCGACACGACCCAGCTTGCCGTGGGTCTGGGCGAGAATCGACGCGCCCATGCGGTTCTGGCCACGGCCCAGATCGATCAGGATCAGGTCAGTGATGCCTTTGTCCATGCGCAATTCAGGCGTCAGGGTCTGACGAATGTCGACTACTGGCGCAAAGCCGGTCACGATCAGCGACAGCGGCGAAGTCACGCTCTTCTCAGTGCCTTCGTCGCTCCAGCGGGTTTTCATGGACATCGAGTCCTTGCCCACCGGAATGGTAATACCCAGCTCCGGACACAGCTCCATGCCCACCGCTTTCACGGTGTCATAAAGACGCGCGTCTTCTCCAGGGTGGCCGGCCGCCGACATCCAGTTGGCCGACAGCTTGATGTCAGAAAGCTTTTCAATACGCGAGGCCGCGATGTTGGTCAGCGTTTCGCCGATCGCCATACGGCCCGACGCCGGAGCATTCAGCAGCGCCAGCGGAGTACGCTCGCCCATTGCCATGGCTTCGCCGGTGTTGACGTCGAAGCTGGTGGCGGTGACGGCGCAGTCAGCCACAGGCACCTGCCATGGACCGACCATCTGATCGCGAGCGACCAGACCGGTAATGCTGCGGTCACCGATGGTGATCAGGAAGCTTTTGCTGGCGACTGCCGGGTGGCGCAATACGCGCTGCACACTTTCTTCGATGTCCAGCGTGCTTGGATCGAAATCATCGCCGATCTCTTCTTCGCGGGCGACCGAGCGGTGCATGCGCGGCGCCTTGCCCAGCAGGACTTCCAGCGGCATGTCTACCGGACTGTTACCGAAATGGCTGTCAGTGACGGTCAGTTGCGGCTCTGCCGTGGCTTCGCCGACAACCGCAAACGGGCAGCGCTCGCGCTCGCAGATGGCCTTGAAACGCTCGAAATCTTCGACGCCGACGGCCAGCACGTAACGCTCCTGGGATTCGTTGCTCCAGATTTCCAGCGGGGCCATGCCCGGCTCGTCGTTGGGCACGTTGCGCAGTTCGAAACGTCCACCGCGATCGCCATCGTTGACCAGTTCGGGGAAGGCGTTGGACAGACCACCGGCACCGACGTCATGGATGAAGCTGATCGGGTTACGGTCGCCCAGCTGCCAGCAGCGGTCGATCACTTCCTGACAGCGACGCTCCATCTCTGGGTTTTCACGCTGAACCGAAGCGAAATCCAGATCGGCAGAACTTGTACCGGTCGCCATCGAGGACGCTGCGCCGCCGCCCAGGCCGATCAGCATTGCCGGGCCACCCAGCACGATCAGCTTGGAACCCACGGTGATCTCGCCCTTCTGGACGTGATCTTCGCGGATGTTGCCCATGCCGCCAGCCAGCATGATCGGCTTGTGATAACCACGAACTTCGTCGCCATGTGGCGTGGCAATCGACTGCTCAAAGGTACGGAAGTAGCCGGTCAGCGCCGGACGGCCGAACTCGTTGTTGAACGCCGCGCCACCCAGCGGGCCTTCAATCATGATGTCCAGCGCGGTGACGATGCGCTCGGGCTTGCCGTATGGCACTTCCCAAGGCTGCACGAAACCGGGAATCTGCAGGTTGGACACGGTGAAACCGGTCAGCCCCGCCTTGGGCTTGGCACCGCGACCGGTTGCACCTTCGTCGCGAATCTCGCCGCCGGAACCGGTCGCTGCACCAGGAAACGGCGCAATGGCAGTCGGGTGGTTGTGAGTTTCTACCTTCATCAGAATATGCACCGGCTCCTGCACCGCGCCGTACTGGCGGGTTTCCGGGTCCGGGAAGAAACGGCCGGCAACGTTGCCGACGATCACCGAAGCGTTGTCCTTGTACGCGGACAGCACGCCTTCGCTGTGCATCTGATAGGTGTTCTTGATCATGCCGAACAGGCTTTTTTCCTGGCTCTGGCCGTCGATATCCCAACTGGCGTTGAAGATCTTGTGACGGCAGTGCTCGGAGTTTGCCTGGGCAAACATCATCAGCTCGATGTCGTGCGGGTTGCGCCCGAGACCGTTGAAGCTGGTGATCAGGTAATCGATTTCATCTTCAGCGAGGGCCAGACCCAGTTCGACGTTGGCTTTTTCCAGCGCCGCACGGCCGCCACCCAGAATGTCCACCGCGGTCAGCGGCTTGGGCTGGGCGTGGCTGAACAGGCTGGCGGCTTGCTCGTGATCGCCCAACACCAGTTGCGTCATGCGGTCGTGCAGGCTATCGGCGATTGCCTGAGCCTGGGCCTCACTGAACTGGCCTTCTACATAGAAGGCAATCCCGCGCTCGATACGCTGGATTTTCGTCAGGCCGCAATTGCGGGCGATGTCGCTGGCCTTGCTCGACCAGGGTGAAATGGTGCCAAAACGCGGCAACACCAGAAACAGACGGCCGCTCGGCTCTTGAACCGGCACGCTGGGGCCGTATTTCAGGAGACGATCGAGAACCTGCTGTTCTTCGCTGGTCAGAACGTCGTTGACGTCCGCGAAGTGGGCGAATTCGGCGTACAAGCCACTGACAGCTGAAACTTTTTGTTTCAGTTGTTCTAGTAATTTGCTGTGGCGGAAGGCAGAAAGGGCAGGAGCACCGCGCAGGATCAACATCTTCGGGACAGCCTCGAGAAGGGGGTGTGCTTTGAGGCCGCACATTCTAGCCTAAAGCGGGCCTTTGATCACCCAAAACGGCGGCATCGGGTGCGCCCGAATGTCGCTCCGCGCAAAAAAAGTCTGAAAATGCCTGTAAAACCCCCTCGCCTATCAGACGCAGGCTTCACTGTCGAGATATGGCGCCCGGTGCGCTTTGCGTATACTGCACCGATGTTCTTCAGACCAGATTTCCGCCCACGCTGCGCCAAGTGGCTCATCGCAACCGGACTCTTCCTGATGCTCGGCGCCTGTGTGGAGAAACCCACCACACTGGAGCGAGTCAAGGAGGACGGCGTACTGCGGGTGATCACCCGTAACAGCCCGGCGACTTACTTTCAGGATCGCAACGGCGAAACCGGCTTCGAATACGAGCTGGTCAAGCGTTTCGCCGACGATCTGGGCGTCGAACTGAAGATCGAAACAGCCGACAATCTGGACGATCTGTTCGACCAGATGAACAAGCCGGGCGGCCCGGTCCTGGGTGCCGCGGGCCTGATCGAGACGCCAAAGCGCAAACAACAGGCGCGTTTCTCGCACTCTTATCTGGAAGTGACCCCTCAGGTTGTCTACCGCAACGGCCAGTCGCGCCCCACCGACCCGGGCGACCTGGTGGGCAAACGTATCGTGGTTCTGAAAGGTAGCGCGCATGCCGAGCAGCTTGCGGCACTCAAGGCGCAGAATCCCGGCCTTGAATACGAAGAGTCGGACGCGGTCGAGGTCGTCGATCTCCTGCGCATGGTCGATGAAGGCCAGATCGACCTGACGCTGGTCGACTCCAACGAGTTGGCGATGAACCAGGTGTACTTTCCCAACGTGCGTGTAGCCTTCGACCTGGGCGAAGCCCGCGAACAACGCTGGGTGGTTGCACCGGGCGAAGACAACAGCCTGCTTAATGAAATCAACGCGTACCTCGACAGGGTCGAGAAGAACGGCACGCTGCAACGCCTGAAAGACCGTTACTACGGCCACGTTGACGTACTCGGCTACGTTGGCGCCTATACCTTTGCGCAGCATTTGCAGGAACGCTTGCCCAAATACGAGAAACACTTCCAGACATCGGCCAAGAAAGAACAGGTCGACTGGAGATTGCTGGCCGCCATCGGCTATCAGGAATCAATGTGGCAACCGGCCGTTACCTCGAAAACCGGTGTACGCGGCCTGATGATGCTGACCCAGAACACCGCTCAGGCGATGGGCGTGACCAACAGGCTCGACGCGCGACAAAGCATTCAGGGCGGGGCAAAGTATTTTGCCTACGTAAAGGATCAGCTGGACGACTCGATTAAAGAGCCAGATCGCACTTGGCTAGCTCTCGCGTCCTACAACATTGGCAGCGGTCACCTCGAAGATGCGCGCAAATTGGCCCAGAACGAGGGGCTGAATCCTGATAAATGGCTCGACGTGAAGAAAATGCTGCCGCGTCTGGCGCAGAAGAAGTGGTACAGCAAGACACGTTACGGCTACGCCCGAGGCGGCGAGCCGGTGCATTTCGTTGCCAACATTCGTCGCTATTACGACATTCTGACCTGGGTCACGCAGCCTCAGCTTGAGGGCAGCCAGGTCGCCGATGGCAACCTGCATGTTCCCGGCGTCGACAAGACCCAACCGCCCGCGCCGCCTGCGCCTGCTTCAGGCAGCAGCCAGGACAAGCCTGCGCTCTAAACGCCGCCCTGGTTTTTGTCTGCATCCTTGGCCGCCCGGCGCATTCTGAAAAACTCGCTCAGCATTGCCCCGCATTCCTCGCCCAATACCCCGCCCTCAAACAGCACGCGGTGATTGAGAAAGCCCTGACTGAAAAACTGCCCCTGGCTTTGAACGATGCCCGCCTTGGGCTCAAGCGCGCCGTAGACCACGCGCGCTACCCGCGAATGCACGATCAACCCGGCGCACATGCTGCACGGCTCCAGCGTCACGTAAAGCGTACTGCCCGGCAGACGATAATTATCCAGCGCCCTGGCGGCATCACGAATAGCGACCATTTCGGCGTGCGCACTGGGGTCGCTCGCGCTGATCGGGCAATTGTAACCACGACCGATGATCTCGCCGTTCTGCACCACGACTGCACCGACCGGCACTTCGCCCAGCAATGCGCCTTGCGCGGCGAGCGCCAGGGCCTCACGCATGAAGTCCTGATCCTTGCTGCGGTCGATGATTTGCGGCTGACGCATCACGACACCTCGATCGCGGCCATGAGGCCGGTTTCCATGTGATCGATCACATGGCAGTGGAACATCCACACGCCTGGGTTATCCGCCACCAGCGCAACCCGCGCCCGCTCGTTGCGGCCCAGCAAGAACGTGTCGGTAAAGTACGGAATGATCTTGCGCCGATTGGACGCGATCACCTTAAAACTCATGCCGTGCAAGTGAATCGGGTGCTGATACTGAGTCATGTTCTTCAACTCGAAGATGTAGCTCTTGCCCAGCTTCAATTTGGCGATTGGCCGGTCGGCGCAAGTCTTGTCGGTGATGTCCCAGGCTTCGCCGTTGATCTGCCACAGGCTGGGCGGCTTGCCGTTGTCGGTGTTGACCGACATCGAGCCCACCCATTCGAAGTTGAAATTTATCTTCTCGGCGTTATCCATATCCGGCTCGGCCACCGGGTTGGCAGGCAGCTCGGGTGGCCATTGGCCGGGCGCTTCGTTATTGGCGACCGAGCGAAATGTTCCCAGACGCACCGGGCCGTTACGCAATGAAATTTCCTCACCCGCAGGCGGTGCCTTGATTGCCAGACAGATGCGCATGCCCGGCCCCAGCCAGTACTCGTCGCCAAACGGCCGCGGCGTGACCGGGTTGCCATCCAGTGCATAAATCTGCGCCTCGGCGTCCGGCAGGTTGAGGCGATAGGTGACGGTATTATCGAGGTTGAGCAAGCGCACGCGGGTAATCTGCCCAGCAGGCAATTCAATGACCGCCTGCGGAACACCATTCAATGTCGAAAGCCGACCCGCCGTACCTTCACGCGCCGCCTCACGCAGCACGCTGAACTCGGTAAACGCGCCAACTTCATCCACATGCCAGCTTTTCAGGCTGACCGTGCGCTCATGGGCGAAACCGGTGGGCTCGCGCTCTTCAACGATCAGCGGCCCGACCAGCCCACGGCCCAGCTCTTCACTGCTGCTGACGTGCGGGTGATACCAATAGCTACCGGCATCCGGCACCCGGAATTTGTAATCGAAATATTCACCCGGCTTCACTGGCAACTGTGAAACGTACGGCACGCCATCCATCTCCAGCGGCAAGCGGATACCATGCCAGTGAATGGTCGTCTCGACCGGCAGCTGGTTGATGAAGCGCAAGCGCAACCACTCGCCCTGCCGCACCCGCAGCTCGGTGCCCGGTGCAGAACCGCCAAACGCCCAGGCAGGTGTCTTGTGGCCAGAGACCAACTCTATATCCAGTGGCGCGGCGATCAGCACAAAGTCCGAACCCGCTTGCGACTCACGACGCCCCATCCAGTAACGCGAAGCACCGCCCGCGCCAAGGCCGACTACAGCAAGACCGGCGATGCCTGTAAGGATTTGACGACGGGTAAAGGACATGAACGGCGGGACCTCGAAAACGACGACTGAGCGCATCTGCGAGCAAATGCGAGGGGCGAATACGATACACCTGCATTTGCGTAAAGATAAGGGTGGATACCACGAACTGAAGTTGAGGCGTAAAAAAGCCGGGCAAGACAGTGACGCCCGCTCCGGCTTTTTGCATTAATCAACCGCGCTACGACTGACTAACCCGCTCAAGCCATTCGATATACGCAGGCTCTGCATCAAGCGGTACATTGGCGCGGTAATCCTGTAACTCTGCCTGCATGCCAAACCCTTTCCATATCAGCGGTGCGAGGCGCGATGCCGGGCTGTTCGCCCGCTCCAGCTCGCTCAGCACTTGCAGGCTTCGTTGCTTGTGCTCGGCCACTGTATCCGACTTGTAATCGAAAGCCTTCCCCAACCCGGAGAGGTACATCAGTTTTGCGGTTTCTATCTCAGGCCACTGGAGCGCCATATTCAGGGGCCATTCGAGCATGGCGCGTTCGCCCCACATCGACGACTTGGGTAAATGGTCGTTCGCAAGCAACGTCAGCATGAATGATTGGCCCAACTGGGTCAGATACACCGGCAAGATCTCAGCGTCAGGCTGCCGGTAAAACACATCCAGAGGCTGCTCACGCTTGAGTCCGATGCCGGCCAGCAAGCGCTGCTGAAGATCAAGTACCAGCGCGCCAAGTTCCGCCTTGCCTGCACTACCGTTTTCAACGGTTTGCCGGGTGCGGGTCGTGCAATTCCATAAGCTTAGTGAAATCCGCCACTGGGCCTGATCGCCCTCACCCGAACAACCCACCTCGCCCGTCACGAAATACTTCGTCGTTGGCGGGACGATATCGAACAGTGTGTTGCCGTCGACCTCAACCCCCGATACGACCGGCCCCGCACCCTCCGCGACCTGGACATAAAAATTGGCTGCATAGTCATTCCAGTAGTGAACCGACTCAGCCATGTAAAGAGGGATGGCACGCGTATAGCGCCCGACATCATCCTCGCGCTGCGATTCGGCGGGCTCTGCTTTCTCCATGATTTTGGACAAGGCGAAGAAACAGATTTCTGGCGCACCTTCCGGTTTTTGCGCGAAGAGCCAGTCAGCATTGCGCAAACCGTAGTGCCAGACCGGCTTGGTCAACGCCACGGTATTGATCGCCACGCTGGCAGGATCAATCGGAATGCCTTTGTCTTCCTGCCTGCGCACGTCCTCGAAAGCGTGCGCAAACTGGTCAAGGTGACTTTTGATTGGCGCAAAGCCGAGGGCATACAAGCGCGTAAGCAACGCCTCGCCTTCATCCACCCTGCCCAGTTCCTGATAGGCACGCAGCAAGTTGAGACCTGCCGTCGAATCATGTTTGTGCTCATCATAAGCAGGCCCGACAAGCTCGACGATCAGCGGAATGTGGCCATTGTTGCCCAGATCCCCCGAGATCATCTGCAGCGCGCTTCGGTCGAACTGGCCACCTGCCAACACTTCTTCATACAGCACGCGCGCCTGCTCGACGTTCTGCTGTTGGAGGTAATGCCGCGCCATCCACAGCTGCGCACGCCAACTGCCCGGCAACGCCGCTACTGTGTGAAGAGCAGCGAGATAGGCCGCCTCGCCGCCCCGCTCCTGCTGAATGCTCAGCCACCACAACAGGCCATTTTCCTGATTCGGATCGGCCTCAACCGCCTGCCAAAGCGTTGCCTCTGCAACTGATTGCTCACCACGCTCGGCAAACACCTTGGCCAGATTGGTCAGAATGATTCCCGACACACCGACTTTCGCCATCCCGGCCCGCAGGGTGGCTTCAGCAGCATCAAGCTGAGCGTTGTGCATCAGCACGATACCGTTCACCACATGACTGCGCTCGGGATTAGCGTCGATCTCGACCAGTCGTTCGGCTGCTGGCATTAGGTCAGTCGCAAATCCATCGTTCAGGCCCGAAACAATGAGATTGTAGAGCTCGTCAGCATCGCCCCACTGCTGCTTCAGATTGGGCAGGAACACCTTCTCGCGCCACTCGGCCCGAGTGATCTTTATCTCGCGTCCGTAACTGTCGTAGGCAGTGATCAACTCGCCGTCGTGGGCTTCTGGCGACGTCGTATCAGCAGGCGCGTTATCTGTTGAAGCTTGAGATTTCTTGCCGCTGAGAGCGGACAGAATGCGTTTGAACATGAGTGGAGTCGCCGCGGTTTGGGGTTAGTGGGTACTGGCAGATCCTGGATTAGGTTTACCAGACTTTTACGAGCTCGTATGTGCCTTGGTGTTATCGTTTTGCTCGTAAAATGCGGACGAGGCAGTTCCGAAGTATTATTTTAAACGGCTCGTGGCGAGCTTTATCTTCCGCATCGCGCAGGATGCCCTTTTTACCAAAGCTTGCAGGGTGATAAAAAGAGCTTCTGGTGCCACAACAGGCCCGCAATAGTACTCAATGAATCCGGCGCGGCACGAGACTCGGACATTACCTCCCCTGCAGCTTGAAAAGCGACCGAAGCAGGATTGATGCGTCCATGCTTGATCACAGCGGTAGCGCCTTCAGAGCCGTAATCCCTGTCTCGACTGCTGCACCTGCGCCGACTTTCACCGCACCTGCCAACCCGCCTTTCGACTCACCTACTGCAACCAGCGCATTACTGACGCCAGGCAAAGACCAGAGTTTTTTTACACACCCCTCTGTAAAAGCCTAGAAATTATCCTTATCCTTAAAAAGGGCTATCTCGCGACGACTCGCTGTGAACGTACTCTGCGATAGATGCAAAAGTTTTTGAAAATTTAAATACCATGGTGTTTTCTGCTGATTAATATGGTTTAGCGGGCGAAATGCACATCCCCTTGCTTATCTGGAGCAGCTTCACTCTTTAAACGAAATAGGTGTTCAGATGAACTCTGGACGCTCCAAGCACACTGACTCAATGGATAGAAATGACAGATTTTGCATTCAGAAAACTAGCCGTCAAGCAACTGCCCACCGCCATCGGCGTCTATGTGCTATGTGATTTAGACAATATCCCCATTTACGTCGGTCAATCGAAGGATGGGATTCGTAGTAGAGTTGCTAGGCACCTCACTTCGGCTCGTTCAGATATCATTGCCAACAGACAGATCGACGTGTGGGAAATTGCCTACGTCTGGGCATACCCCGTAGCTTACGCAGAGGATATCAATACGCTGGAAGCGCAGTTATTCCACATATTTAACATCCAGTTCCCGCTGATGAATGGCACTGTTCCACCCTCGATAAACTACGGAAGTGCGCCAAATCCTGCGCTAGTTGTTCAGGTCATGCCGCCAGATGAAATTAACAAGCGCAGAGATCCAAATCAACGATTGCCTCGCCAGGCAAATCATTACGCACAGTTAGTTGATCATTTCCTGACAGTGAAGAACTCAGCGCAAATCGCTCGAGCTATGGACGCACATTTTGGACGCCTACAGAAGTACCATCGCACCCTGCTCGGCTACGCCGAAAACCTGCCCGAAGATGGAAACGATAGGGACTGATACTCTGAATTAGGCGCTCTGCTGGGCCTGATGAAAAACACCACCGCCGACCTCAGACAAAATGGGTTCCAAGATAAACTGCGCCAAATGGCGCACTACCGGAACCGCCACGCCGTCGCCTACCACGTGGTAGGCATCATTGTATCGACTGGGCAACTTATACGTATCATCCAGCCCCATCAACCGCGCCGCCTCACGAGGCGACAGCAAGCGTGAGCGAATCGCCTCACCCTCGACCACAAGGATCACCTGACGGCTCGACCCCCCGGCAGGAGTGCGCAAACAGCCAGCTAAGTCGTCAAAGCGCACTTCGGCGCGCTGAATCTTATTGCCCTGTTCATCGACGCGGGTGCGCTTATATAACCCTCCTACCATACGCCGGCCTAACTGCTGAGCCGCGCGCACCTTTTCAAGATTGGCCGTGCTCATCATGGCCAGAAGCTGTGCGGTTTTCTCATCACTATCCCAGCTCATTCCCTCTGGATACTCCTCAATCAGCTCAGCAAAGGTAGTGATCCGCGCCTCAGGGATAGGTAGACGCCACCACAACCAAGCATTTTTAGCACTCTCAGAGAGACCGGCATAAGCTTTTAACATCCGCTCTGGATGCCACGTATCAAGAGGAACCGGAGATAGTAGAGCAGGCGCAATTGCCACATCGGCATGCACCCCAACGATAAAAACCCGTGGACGCGACTGCGGGACAAAATGACGGGCATCAATCACCAAGGCACCAAACCTGTAGCCCAAATCAGACAACGCCGAGCAAACGGCAGAGAAATCCCCACCTTCATTGGAGGTCAATATGCCGCAAACATTTTCAAGCACGATGGTCTTGGGAGCACGCGCCTCACTCATGAGGCTACGCATAAGTCGCCAAAAAGCCCAAAAGGTACCCGAACGGGTCTGCTGCTGATCATGTTCGCGCCCGATCCCCTTGTATACGCCGGCCAGAGAAAGGTCCTGGCACGGAAACGAAGCCCAGACCAAATCGGCCTGATCGGGCAACTGTTCTGTCGTGAGTTTGTTAATATCCTCCACCATCAAATCTAAGCCACCGCCCCAGTTATCGCGGTAGGCGCGCCCTTTCATCGGATCGAAATCGTTGGCGAACAGGCAGTCCCAGCCATCCCCCAAACCAGCTCGAGCCATTCCTCCACCTGCAAAGAACTCGTAGAAACGGCGACCTTGGCGTACATTCAGCGCTGGCCGATCCTGAGCCAGTTGCGTATCACGCTGAATCTTTTCGTCGATTGCTCGTGCAATCCATGTACTCATGCTAATCCTGCCTCCGTCCACCTGACAAAAGCTGCCAATCGTCTCGTGTTGTAACTGTGTGAGACGAAGGCTTGTGCGGTATTCGGAAGCAAGGTTCATAATGTATCCAGAAAATGGCGCCAGATTCGGGCTCCATGAAGGATACCGGGTAACGAGGTGTTGTCAACCCAGCATCTCGAGGTCGTTACAACTCTAGCCCCCCCCGCCATAGCTTCACAGCGCACCTACAATATCCAAACCAAAAGCCCGCAATTACGCGGGCTTCAGGGCATTTCTTGCTAGATCGTGCCGGACAATGCCGGACGTCCGATCACTCCCACTCAATAGTAGCCGGCGGCTTGCTCGACACATCGTAAGTCACCCGCGAAATCCCTTCGATTTCGTTGATGATCCGGCCACTCACCGTCTCCAGCAGCTCATAAGGCAGGTGCGCCCAGCGAGCGGTCATGAAGTCGATGGTTTCCACCGCACGCAATGCGACAACCCAGGCATAACGGCGGCCGTCACCGACGACGCCAACCGATTTGACCGGCTGGAACACTACAAACGCCTGGCTGACCTTGTGGTACCAGTCGGCCTTGCGCAGTTCTTCGATGAAGATGTGGTCGGCACGACGCAGGAGGTCGGCGTATTCCTTCTTCACTTCGCCGAGGATGCGCACGCCCAGGCCTGGGCCGGGGAATGGGTGGCGGTAGACCATGTCGTAGGGCAGGCCAAGTTCGAGGCCCAGGCGGCGGACTTCGTCCTTGAACAGTTCGCGCAGTGGCTCGACGAGCTTGAGGTTCATTTCTTCCGGCAGGCCGCCCACGTTGTGGTGCGACTTGATGACGTGGGCCTTGCCGCTTTTCGCGCCAGCGGACTCGATGACGTCCGGGTAGATGGTGCCTTGCGCCAGGTACTTGATGTTGTCCAGCTTGCAGGACTCGGCATCGAACACGTCGATGAAGGTGCGGCCGATGATCTTGCGCTTCTTCTCTGGATCGCTCTCGCCTGCCAGGTTGTTCAGGAACTGCTCTTCGGCGTTGGCGCGGATCACCTTGACGCCCATGTTCTCGGCGAACATGGCCATTACTTGCTCGCCTTCGTGCAGACGCAGCAGACCGTTGTCGACGAATACGCAGGTCAGTTGATCGCCAATAGCCTTGTGCAACAGCGCCGCGACCACGGAGGAGTCAACGCCGCCGGACAGGCCCAGCAATACATTGTCAGTACCGACCTGAGCGCGAACCTGAGCGATAGCGTCTTCAGCAATCTTCGAAGGGGTCCACAGCGCTTCACAGCCGCAGATGTCGAGGATGAAGCGCGACAGGATGCGACCGCCCTGCTTGGTGTGGGTCACTTCCGGGTGGAACTGCACGCCGTAGTAACCGCGAGCGTCGTCAGCCATACCGGCAATCGGGCAGCTCGGGGTACTGGCCAGAATGTGGAAGTCTTCCGGCAGTTTGGTGACCTTGTCACCGTGACTCATCCATACGTCGAGGCCAAACAGGCCGTCGGCGTCGATATGGTCTTCGATACCATCGAGCAGACGGCTTTTGCCGACTACGTCAACGCGAGCGTAGCCGAACTCGCGCAGCTCGGAACCGGCAACCTTGCCGCCCAACTGCTCGGCCATGGTCTGCATGCCGTAGCAGATACCGAACACCGGCACACCCAGGTCAAATACCGCTTGCGGGCAGCGTGGGCTGTTGGCTTCGTGTACGGACTCGGGGCCGCCGGCGAGGATCACGCCTTTTGGAGCGAATTCGCGAATCGCTTCGTCGTCCATGTCAAACGGATGCAGCTCGCAATACACGCCGATTTCACGCACGCGGCGGGCGATCAGCTGGGTGTACTGGGAACCGAAGTCGAGGATCAGGATACGGTGGGCGTGAATGTCGAGGGCCATGACTCATTCTCGTCAAAAAACAGAAACGACACGGGGCTGCGTCAACAGCCCCGGCTATAAAAAGTGTTGGCCTGCATCGCGGCGCACACCACGATGCAGTCCGGATCAACCAACGCGATAGTTCGGCGCTTCCTTGGTGATCTGCACGTCATGGACGTGGGACTCAGCCATGCCTGCGCCGGTAATGCGCACAAACTCGGGCTTGGTGCGCATCTGCTCGATGTCGGCACTGCCGGTGTAACCCATGGAGGAACGCAGACCGCCCATCAACTGATGGATGATGGCCGACAATGGACCTTTGTAGGCCACACGGCCTTCGATACCTTCCGGCACCAGTTTCTCGGCACCTGCGGACGAGTCCTGGAAGTAGCGATCGGACGAGCCTTGCGCCTGGGACATTGCACCCAGCGAACCCATGCCGCGATAGGCCTTGTAGGAACGGCCCTGAAACAGTTCAATCTCGCCTGGCGCTTCTTCAGTACCGGCGAACATCGAACCCATCATCACGCAGGAGGCACCGGCCACGATGGCCTTGGACAGGTCACCGGAGAAGCGGATGCCGCCATCGGCGATCATCGGCACGCCCGTGCCTTCAAGGGCAGCGGAGACGTTGGCGATGGCGCTGATCTGCGGCACGCCGACACCGGCAACGATGCGCGTGGTGCAGATGGAGCCTGGGCCGATACCGACCTTGACTGCATCGGCACCTGCAGCAACCAGAGCCTTCGCAGCTTCGCCAGTGGCGATGTTGCCGCCGATGACCTGCACCTGAGGGAAGTTTTCCTTGACCCAGCGAACGCGGTCGATCACGCCTTTGGAATGGCCGTGAGCGGTGTCGACCACGACAACGTCAACGCCGGCAGCGACCAGCGCAGTGACGCGCTCGCCAGTGTCCTTGCCGGTGCCGACAGCAGCGCCGACGCGCAGGCGAGCCTGATCGTCCTTGCTGGCCAGCGGGTACGCCTTGGCTTTTTCGATGTCCTTGACGGTCATCATGCCCTTGAGCGCGAAATTGGCATCCACGATCAGGACTTTTTCCAGACGGTGTTTGTGCAGCAGCTCACGCACTTCGTTCTTGTCGGCGCCTTCACGCACGGTGACCAGACGTTCTTTAGGCGTCATCACTTCGCGGACAGGGACATCAAGACGGTTTTCGAAGCGTACGTCGCGGGACGTCACGATGCCGACCAGGTCGCCATTGTGAAGCACGGGTACGCCGGAAATGTTGTGCATGCGGGTGAGTTCGAACAGATCACGAACAGTGGCGTCGGCTTCGATCGTGATCGGGTCCTTGACGACACCGGCCTCGAACTTCTTGACCTTGCGCACTTCGGCAGCTTGCTGCTCGATGGTCATGTTCTTGTGGATGATACCGATACCGCCTTCCTGGGCCATGGCAATTGCCAGACGGGCCTCGGTGACTGTATCCATTGCAGCAGAGACCAAAGGTATATTCAGCTCGATGCCACGGGTCAAACGGGTTTTCAGACTGACTTCGTTGGGAAGTACCTCGGAATAACCGGGCACAAGGAGAATGTCGTCGAATGTAAGGGCTTCTTGACTGATACGCAGCATCGCGGGGGCTCCCGGGCGGGAAATTGGAAGCGCGCCATTATACCCACAGACCCCGCCCGGCTCAATGTAAACCTCAGCCTATTATCAAAGCTGTTTATAGACGCACATTAACGCAGGAGACCGGGCGATCCAGACGTTCGGCGAAGTCATCCAGAAAGGTCTGCGTGAACGACGCATCCAGCCAGTTGTTGAAGATGAAACCGAGGTTGGAAAACCCGCAGGCGTCGAGAAAAAGAAAGCCGTTGATGTCATCTTCGTGGCGGCATTCTGGGCAGGTGAAATTATCGGTGTGACCGGGCATCCAGTCTTCCAGGCTGTCGAAAAGCGCCTCCCCCACTTCGCGGCGGCACTCCGGGCAACCGGCTTCTTCGGCGAAGTCATTCAGCGGGGTGTAGATGCAGCGCTTGGTGACAATTTCCAGACCATTGACTGTTTGCCCGAAAGGCAAGGCATCGGGGTGCTTTACTACCCTTCTCGCTCCGGGTGCCACGGCATAGGCCATCTTGTTATAGGTGCGCCCGCATGTTGTCAGCTCCGGCTCGACTACGTCGAGCTTGACCAGCCAGCGCAGAATCAGCCGCGCCCTGGCCTCGTGCCCGGGAAAGGTAGAAATTTGCGGGACGATGATGCTTTGGGTGTTCATAACGGAGCGTCGCTTAAAGCTGTTCGAGGCCGCAGCTTAATAGGCTGATGATTCTGGTCAAGGTGAAATCCTGATCGAAGTGGCGATACGGACCTGTGCGCCAGACCGGCATTGCCATTATGATGCCCGACATGATCAAAGACCCTTTCGCAAGACTCGGCCTCGACCGGGAAGTCCTTACTGTCAGCCAGCTCAACGGCCGTGCGCGGGTGTTGCTGGAGGACGTGTTCAGCAGTATCTGGGTCGAAGGCGAGATATCCAATCTCTCGCGTCCGGCTTCGGGGCACGTGTACTTCACGCTGAAGGACTCTGGCGCGCAGGTGCGTTGCGCACTGTTCCGGCAGAGCGCGGCGCGTGTGCGTCAGGCGCTCAAGGACGGTTTGCAGGTCAAGGTGCGCGGCAAGGTGTCGCTGTTTGAAGGCCGTGGCGACTACCAGCTGATTCTCGACACCGTCGAACCCGCCGGTGATGGCGCTTTGCGCTTGGCATTCGATGCGCTGAAAGCCAAGCTCAGCGACGAAGGCCTGTTCAGCGCCGAGCGCAAGGTTGCCTTGCCGTTGCATCCGCAACGTATCGGCATCATCAGCTCACCGACCGGCGCGGTAATCCGCGACATCATTAGTGTGTTCCGCCGCCGCGCACCGAGGGTCGAACTGACATTGATCCCCACCGCTGTTCAGGGGCGTGAGGCGATCAACCAGATTGTCCGCGCGCTGAAACTGGCCGACAGCAGAGGCTTCGATGCACTGATACTCGCCCGTGGCGGTGGATCGCTGGAGGACCTGTGGTGCTTCAACGAAGAAGCCGTCGCCCGCGCCATCGATGCTTGCGTGACGCCGATTGTCAGCGCCGTTGGCCATGAAACCGATGTGTCCATCAGTGATTTCGTGGCCGATGTGCGCGCACCGACGCCCTCCGCTGCCGCCGAACTGCTCGCCCCGGACTCCAGTGACCTGCATCGACGCGTCGACAGCCTGCACCGCCGACTGGTGAGCCGTATGCAGGATCGACTGATGCGCGAGCGCTTGCGTCTTGAGGGCATTTCGCGGCGTCTGCGTCATCCTGGCGAGCGCTTGCGTCAGCAGTCGCAACGGCTGGACGACCTGGACATGCGCCTGCGCCGCGCTTTCGAACAGAACATGCACCAACGTCAGGTGCGTCTCGCCCACATGCAGAGCCGTCTCGCTGCACAGCATCCGGGCCGAACCCTGGGTTTTCTGCGTCAGCGTCTGGATGCATTGGCCGAGCGTCTGCCGAGAGCCATTCGCGAACAGATCAAGGCACGCAAGCTGCAACTGCAAAGTCAGGTGCAGACCCTCAACGTGGTCAGCCCGCTCGCCACACTGGGACGCGGTTACAGCATCCTGCTCGACGAGCGGGGCCATGCGATCCGTAATGCCGCACAAACCCGAACGGGCCAGCGACTCACCGCCAGGCTCGGCGAAGGCGAACTGCAAGTGCGCGTCGAAGACAATCACCTCACGCCTGTGACCCTTTCCCTTCTGGACTGACTGCCTGATGCTACGTTTTATTGCCCCGCTGTTCGCCCTGCTGCTCTGTCTTCCCGCTCACGCTGACAGCTTCATTACCCGCGCACTCGACAAGCCTGTACCCGGCGGTGTGGCGGTTATCGATCTGGGCACCGGCGCTCAGGCTCCGACCGCCACCTATCAAGGCAAACCGGTGCTGGTGGTCAAGGAACAGGGCACGCGCTGGCTTGCCATCGTGGGCATTCCGTTGACCGTCAAACCCGGCACTCAGCAAGTCACGTCCGGCGGGCGCACGCTCAACTTCACCGTCGGCAGCAAGAAATACCCGGAACAGCACATCACGCTCAAGAACAAACGTCAGGTGAACCCAAACCCTGAAGACAACAAGCGTATCGAGGGCGAACTGGCTGAACAGCTACGCGCCTACCGCAGCTTCAGCCCCGGAACGCCGAGCAACCTGATTCTGGACAAGCCAGTCAACGGCCCGCTATCGAGCAAGTTTGGCGTACGCCGGTTCTTCAACGGCGAAGAGCGCAACCCGCACTCAGGGCTGGATTTCGCTGTACCGGCCGGCACGCCGATCAAATCTCCGGCTGCGGGCAAGGTGATCCTGACCGGTAATTACTTTTTCAATGGCAACACTGTATTCGTTGACCACGGCCAAGGCTTCATCAGCATGTTTTGCCACATGTCGAAAATCGATGTGAAAGTAGGTGATCTGGTCCCTCGTGGCGGCGTGGTCGGCAAGGTCGGTGCTACCGGTCGCGCAACCGGCCCGCACATGCACTGGAACGTCAGCCTCAACGATGCGCGCGTGGACCCGGCGATCTTCATCGGCGCTTTTCAGCCGTAAGCCTGTTGGTGAGTGAGCGTTACGGCGCTCGCTCACACAAGCCCTCACTTGCGCACATCGCTTTCGGCCAACAACAACCAGCAAATAAACGCTCAGAAACCGCTATAAAAAATCGATAAAAGCGTATTTTCGAGAATTTATCCTAATCTTTTTCAAGTGCTTGCCATCATCCATGCCAATGGTTACGGTTGGCCTCATGAAAACCTCTCAAACCCTTATTCTGTTGCGCCAACATCGGTGCCTCAGCCTGGTCAGCGCCCGACTGCCTGGCTAGCATGCTGTGCCTCGTCCCTGTGTTCGCAATTCCCTGTGCTATCTATCCAGAACGGCAGGCCGCCCAACCCCGGCCCCGTGAATACAAAAGGATTTCCTGATGACCATGCTCAAAGACCCATCGAAGAAGTACCGCGCATTCCCGACCATCGATCTGCCTGACCGCACCTGGCCTTCGAAGACCATCGATGCAGCGCCGATCTGGTGCAGCTCCGACCTGCGCGACGGCAACCAGTCGTTGATCGAACCAATGGACGCGGCCAAGAAACTGCGCTTCTGGAAAACCCTGGTCAGTGTTGGCGTCAAGGAAATCGAGGCATCCTTTCCATCGGCTTCGCAGACTGACTTCGACTTCGTGCGTACCCTGATCGAAGACGGCCATATCCCGGATGACACCACCATCCAGGTACTGACCCAGGCTCGCGAAGACCTGATCGCTCGCACCTTCGAATCGCTGCGTGGCGCGAAAAAGGCCATCGTCCACCTGTATAACGCGACCAGCCCGTCGTTCCGCCGCATCGTCTTCAATCAGGACAAGGCCGGGGTGAAAGAAATCGCGGTCAATGCGGCCAAGCTGTTCGTCAAATACGCTGAACAACAGCCTGAAACACAGTGGACCTTCGAGTACTCGCCGGAAACCTTCAGCGCGACCGAGCTGGAATTCGCCAAGGAAGTCTGCGATGCCGTGATCGAGGTGTGGAACCCGACGCCCGAGAACAAGGTGATCCTCAACCTCCCGGCTACCGTGGAAGTGGCGACACCCAACATTTACGCTGACCAGATCGAATGGTTCGGCCGCAACATCACCCGCCGCGACAGCGTGCTGATCAGCCTGCACACCCATAACGACCGTGGTACAGGTGTCGCTGCTACCGAGCTGGGCCTGATGGCCGGTGCGGATCGCGTCGAAGGCTGCCTGTTCGGTAACGGCGAGCGGACCGGCAACGTCGATCTGGTCACCGTGGCCCTGAACCTTTACACCCAGGGCATCGACCCGGAGCTGGACTTCTCGGATATCGACGGTGTGCGCAAGGTCGTCGAAGAGTGCAACCAGATCCCGGTGCACCCACGTCACCCGTACGTTGGCGACCTGGTACACACCGCGTTCTCCGGTTCGCACCAGGACGCCATCCGCAAGGGTTTCACCCAGCAGAAGGACGGCGAGTTGTGGGAAGTGCCTTACCTGCCGATTGACCCGGCCGACATTGGCCGTAGCTACGAGGCGGTGATTCGCGTCAACAGCCAGTCAGGCAAAGGCGGCATCACTTACCTGCTGGAACAGGAATATGGCATTTCCCTGCCACGCCGCATGCAGATCGAGTTCAGCCAGGTGGTTCAGGGTGAAACCGATCGTCTGGGCTTGGAGATGACCGCTCAGCAGATTCATTCGCTGCTGCGCCGTGAATACCTGCAAGCCAACACACCTTACGCGCTGATCAGCCACAAGTTGCAGGAAGAGAACGGCAACAGTGCGGTCGATGCCGAAGTGCATGTGGACGGTGAAACCCAGCATTGGCGCGGCAAGGGCAAAGGTGCTCTGGAAGCGCTGGTCGCCGGTCTGCCAGTTGCTGTGGAGATCATGGACTACAACGAGCACGCCATTGGCTCGGGCACCACGGCCAAGGCGGCCGCCTACATCGAGCTGCGCGTGAATGGCGAGCGTGCCGTTCATGGCGTGGGTATTGATGAAAACATTACCACCGCCAGCTTCCGGGCATTGTTCAGCGCACTGAACCGCTCGCTGAGCCAGACCCAGGCCAAGGCAGCCTGATTCGATAGCCGGATGACGGACGCAGGTCCGTCATCCGCATCGCCCTCTTCCCTCCCCGCCTCACACTGCACCAGCCTCTTGCATTCCGCGCATGACCCTGCCTGTTTCGGCATAATCTTTTCATTTATGCTGTGGTAGCATGCTGCCCTTACTCCAGAGCGCGCCCAATCAAACAGCAATTCATATGCTGACGATGCCTGCTCGGACTTACCTGCCAGCTACATCTTTCCTATAAAACCAAGACGACTATTGCATTGATTTCCGGACGAAAAGAATGCTCGGGCAGACCCACCGTGCATTGAAATTACTATCGGCCTCGGTACGCTGAGCTGATCCAATCACATTTGGAGCGATTATGCCCAAGGCTTCCCATCAAGATTTGCGCCGCAGTTTCCGTGCGCTCACCTCGTCGAATTCATGCTTTCACACCGCCTCGGTATTCGACCCCATGTCAGCGCGAATCGCAGCGGACCTGGGCTTTGAAGTAGGCATCCTCGGCGGCTCTGTCGCATCGCTGCAAGTACTCGCAGCACCTGACTTCGCACTGATCACCCTCAGCGAGTTCGTTGAACAGGCCACGCGCATCGGCCGCGTTGCGCAGCTTCCGGTTATCGCGGACGCAGACCATGGTTATGGCAATGCCCTTAACGTCATGCGCACCGTTGTTGAACTGGAACGTGCCGGCATCTCGGCATTGACGATTGAAGATACCCTGCTGCCTGCGCAGTTCGGGCGCAAATCCACTGACCTGATTTCCACGGCTGAAGGCGTTGGCAAGATCCGCGCAGCACTGGAAGCGCGTGTCGATCCGGAGATGTCGATTTTCGCTCGTACCAACGCAGCGATCATCCCGGTTCAGGAAGCCATCAGTCGGGTTCAGCAGTATCAGGCTGCCGGGGCTGACGGCATTACCATCGTCGGCATTCGTGACTTTGATCACCTGGCGCAGATATCCGAAGGCGTGACCGTACCGCTGATGCTGGTGACTTACGGCAACCCTGAGCTGCACGACAATGCGCGTCTTGCCGAGATGGGCGTGAGAGTCTGCGTACATGGCCACGCCGCGTACTTTGCCGCGATCAAAGCCACCTACGACTGCTTGCGCGAACAACGCCAGATTCTGGGCAGCGAGTCGAACATGAGCGCTACCGAATTGACCCACACCTATACGCAGCCTGAAGACTACGTAGAGTGGGCACGCAAGTTCATGAATGTGAACGAGTAAGGGCTCTGGATACTGTGGCGCTCTGCGTCACAGATCTGCGCCAAACCGCACACTCAAAATCGGACGCAGAGCGTCCAGAACTGCATGCGACGCAGAGCGTCGCACGATAGTTGAGGTCATCGTTCCGCACGCTCCAGCGTGGGAACGCAGTTCTCGACGCTCTGCGTCGCAAGAGGCCGCAGAGCGCCCAGAACTGCATACGATGCAGAGCGTCGCACGATAGTTGAGGTTATCGTTCCGCACGCTCCAGCGTGGGAATGCCGTTCATGACGCTCTGCGTCATAAATCCACGCCGCACCGCACATTCAGGATCGGACGCAGAGCGTCCAGAACTGCATGCCGGCGCCGAGCATCGGCACGATAGTCCAGATCATCATCCGCGTCAGGACATCAGGCAGTGGTGTTGACGCCACCTTCAGTCTCCAGCTGCAGCAAGGATGCTTGCAGCGTCTGCAGGTTAGCGCTGGTGGACGCAATCTGGCCCTGAATCGCCATGGCTTTCTGGGCCTTTTCTTCCGCTGTGCCATTACCGCTTTGAGCGGCAGCCAATTGCGCCTGCTGTTGAGCCAGTTGCTTCTGGGCGTCCTTGATCTGCTGCTTTATCTGTTCGATCGTCTGATTAAGAGCCGATTTGCTGGAGCCACCAACGCTGCCCCCATCACCCGCTGCACCAGCCTTGCCACCTTCGGTGGAGGCCTGGTCAGAGGTCTTCTCGGTTTCAGTCGTGGTAGTTGCAGACTTGATTGCCTCTGCGTCGGTAGATTTAACCGCTAGGGTCAACGGGCTTGAATAGCTGTTCAATGTGGACGTATTGATGGTAATCATGGCGGTCTCCTAGGTGTCTGCACACGCTATCGGCCAACTCGTAACATTCTGAAGTAATTTTATTGAATATTAAAAGAGTCAGCGTCCAGGCCGGCCGGAAAGCGTGTGCGATAGGCTTGCAAGTCTGCCGCGCTTAACGTCGCACTGAACACTCCATCCGCTTCGCCTGCGCCCAACAGGCTCTCGCCTTGAAAATCCAGAACCTGACTGTCACCGGTGTACGCAAAGCCCTTCCCGTCCGACCCCACCCGATTTACCGCGGCAACATAGCACAGGTTTTCAATGGCCCTGGCGGGCAGCAGGCGGTTCCAGTGCAGACGTCGCGCGCCTGGCCAGTTGGCGGTGTACAGCAACAGGTCGGTGCTCTCGGCATCACGGCTCCAGACCGGGAAGCGCAGGTCGTAACAAATCAGCGGGCGAATACGCCATCCATTGAGCTCGAACATCACCTGACGCTCGCCCGGCGTGTAGTGTTCGTGTTCACCCGCCATACGAAACAAGTGACGCTTGTCGTAATGCAGCAACTCGCCATCCGGTCGCGCCCACAGCAGACGGTTGCGATAACTGCCATCGGCAGCGCGAATGATGACGCTGCCGGTCACCACCGCATTGATCCGCTTAGCCTGCGCCAACAGCCAGGTCGATGTAGGCCCCGCTTCAGGCTCAGCCAGGGCCTCGGACTCCATCGAGAACCCGGTAGTGAACATTTCAGGCAGGATCACCAGATCAGCGCCATGCGCCTGGCCCAGCAAGTGTTCGAAATGCTCCAGGTTGGCCTCGCGATCATGCCATGCCAGAGTCGTTTGAATCAGCGCAAGATTCAGGTTTGGCAGTTCGCTTATATCGCGCATAGTTTCTCCGCCGCCTGACGCAACGTGTCCTCTTGCTTGGCGAAGCACAGGCGGATCAGACGCTGGCCTGCTGGAGGGCTCTGGTAGAACACAGAAATCGGAATGCTCGCCACACCGTGTTCACGGGTCATCCACAGCGCCATGTCCACGTCATTCAGGTCAGGCCGTATCTGCGAGTAATCGACCAACTGGAAATAAGTACCGCCAACAGGCTGGAAGCTGAAACGCGATT
The DNA here is from genome assembly GCF_032586995.1 of Pseudomonas syringae group sp. J248-6. NCBI lineage: Bacteria > Pseudomonadati > Pseudomonadota > Gammaproteobacteria > Pseudomonadales > Pseudomonadaceae > Pseudomonas > Pseudomonas syringae group sp. J248-6. Next base: position 242,272 of record NZ_JAWHOP010000006.1, read on the forward strand.
CAGCCAGATGACCACAGAAAAAGTCGCGCTTGGCCTGGTAGAAACCTGGCAGCTCGTCGACATGCTCCGGGTGCTCGGCCATGAAATCGGCCAGCGCGTACTGCAATGGCGTCACGCCACAGAAACTCACGTACTGATGCACCTTGCGCAACTCGGATGTCAGCGCGGCTGGCGCGACCACGTAGCCGGTTTTCCAGCCGGTAACGTGATAAGTCTTGCCGAACGAGCTGACGACGAAGGCGCGCTGGTACAGTGCTTCGTGATCAAGCACGCTGACATGGCGCGCGCCATCGAACACAAGATGTTCGTAGACTTCATCGCTGAGCAGGTAGATATCACGATCGGCAATCAGCGCAGCCAGTCGATCAAGCTCGGAGCGACTGATCAGGGCACCGCTGGGGTTGTGCGGGCTGTTGATGACAATCATGCGCGTACGCGGGCTCAGTGCATCGCTGAGCTTTTGCCAGTCGATGGAGAAGTCATCCAGCCCCAGTTGCACATGGACGCAGCGCCCACCGGCCAACTCGACAGCGGGCTCGTAGCTGTCATAGCAAGGGTCGAAAATAATCACTTCGTCGCCAGCGCGAATAACGCTATGGATCGCGCAGAAAATCGCCTGCGTGGCACCCGGTGTGATGGTGATCTCGCTGTCCGGATTGACCGTACGGCCATAGCTGCGGGCGATCTTTGCCGCGACCTGCTGACGAAGTGCCGGCAGCCCGGTCATCGGTGAGTATTGGTTATGACCTTGAGTGACATGCCGACAGACCGCATCGCGCAGCGCCTGCGGCCCATCGAAATCGGGAAAACCCTGGGACAGGTTGATAGCGCCGGTTTCGGCGGCCAGCTGTGACATGACGGTAAAGATAGTGGTGCCCACGTTGTGCAACTTGCTGTCGATCATGGAACCCTTTCCCTGCAATCTCCCGGCACCGGGTGGCACGGGTCAGGCAGGATAGCCCATTAAACAGGCACAAAAAAAGGCGCCGAAGCGCCTTTTTCCAGATGCCGACTCAGCGCTTGTCGCGGCGCTTCTTATCGGCTTTCTTGTGGTGCGACATCATCCGGCGCTTCTTGTTGACCTGACGGTCGGTCAGCGTGTTCTTGTTACCTTCGTACGGGTTCTCGCCACCCTTGAACTCGATGCGGATCGGCGTACCGACCAGCTTGAGCACGCGGCGATAGGTGTTTTCCAGATACCGGACATAGGACTTCGGTACTTTTTCGACCTGGTTGCCGTGGATCACGATCAGCGGCGGGTTGGCGCCGCCCAAGTGAGCGTAACGCAACTTGATACGGCGGCTGCCGACCATAGGTGGCGCGTGCTCACTGACCGCATCTTCCAGAATCTGGGTCAGACGGCTGGTTGGCCAGCGCGTTACGGCAGACTTGAATGAGTTCTGCACCGACTGATACAGGTTACCCACGCCCGTGCCGTGCATCGCAGAGATGAAGTGGATGTCTGCGAAGTCGACGAAGAACAACCGGCGTTCCAGTTCGATCTTCACAAAATCACGTTCACCCGGCGTCATGCCATCCCACTTGTTCAGCGCGATAACCAGCGCACGACCCGCTTCAAGGGCGAAGCCCAGCAGGTTCAGGTCGTGGTCGACCACACCTTCGCGGGCGTCCATGACAAAGATCACCACGTTGGCGTCCTTGATGGCCTGCAGCGTTTTGACCACCGAGAACTTTTCAACTTCCTCGTGGATCTTGCCGCGCTTACGCACACCGGCAGTGTCGATCAGCGTGTACTTCTCTTCATTACGCTCGAAGGGAATGTAGATACTGTCGCGCGTGGTGCCTGGCTCGTCATAGACGATAACCCGGTCTTCACCCAGCATACGGTTGACCAGCGTCGACTTGCCGACATTGGGACGCCCGATGATGGCGATCTTGATGCCGTCTTTTTCGCTCGGACCAGGAATGCGCTTGGCTTCCTGACCTTCGGCAACTTCCTCGACCTCCTCGCCCTCTTCCAGCTCGTCTTCGTCCTTGGGGAACTCCCGCAGGGCGATTTCGAGCATCTGCGAGATGCCACGACCATGGGCACCAGCCACCGGAATGGCGTCGCCCAGACCCATCGGGCTGAACTCGGCACGTGCCAGGTTTTCGTCGATGTTGTCGATCTTGTTGGCAACCACGTAGGAACGCTTGTTACGTTTGCGCAGGTGCTCACCAATCATCTGATCAGCAGCGGTATAGCCTGCACGGGCGTCCACCAGAAACAGCACCACATCGGCTTCTTCAATGGCCAGCAGCGACTGCTCGGCCATCTTTTCGTCCATGCCATGCTCGTCACCGGAGATACCGCCGGTGTCGATCAGAATATAGGAGCGCCCTTGCCACTTCGCCTCTCCGTATTGGCGATCACGGGTAAGACCGGACAGATCACCGACAATAGCGTCGCGAGTCCTGGTCAGGCGGTTGAACATGGTGGACTTGCCGACGTTCGGTCGACCCACCAGGGCGATTACGGGAACCATGCGGCTCTCCACTTCGTTATTTCAGAAAATACAAAAGCCGCTGCAGGGCAGCGGCCGGAGTTCGGGGCGATGCCACAAAGGCACCGCAGCCTTGCCGAAGCAAGGGCACCCGAGGCCATTGGCCCCGGGCATGGACACTTATTGCTTGATGGTCAGGGCTTCCAGTTTGCCGCTGTTGCCATACACGTAAATCATGTCCCCAACCACCAGCGGACGAGCACGCAGGCCGTCGCTGTCGATACGTTCGCGACCGACAAAACGACCGTCCACCTGGCTCAACAGGTGCAGGTAGCCTTCCATGTCACCGACCGCTACATAGCTGGAATACACTTCCGGCGCGCCGAGCTGGCGGCGAGCCAGTGATTCGTTGCTCCACAGTGCAGAGGACGAACGCTCGTCGATACCTTCGACAGTGCCGGAGGCCAGGGTTGCGTAAACGCTGCCAAAGCCCTGGGCAACGCCCGAGTAGCTCGAAGCATCACGCTGCCAGAGCACACGACCGCTTTCCAGGTCCAGACCGGCGACGCGACCCTGATAGGTAGCGACGTACAGTGTACCGCCGGACAGCAACAGGCCGCCGTCGATATCCACAACACGATCCAGTTCCGAGCGACCTTGCGGGATGGCAACACGCTGCTCCCAGACAGGCACGCCGTTGGTAATGTCCAGCGCGACGACCTTACCGGTTGACAGACCCGCCACAGCAAGACGATTGGTTGCAAGTGGAGCACCGGTACCGCGCAGGGTCAGCACCGCTGGAGTACTTTCGTAAATCCAGAGCTGGGAACCGGTAGAAGCGTCGAAACCGACGATGCGGTCATCCTGAGTCTGAACCACTACCACAGAACCGTTGGTGGCAGGCGGAGCCAGCACTTCGCTGGTCACGCGAGCGCGCCACTTTTCCTCACCGGAGGTGGCGTCCATGGCAATGACTTCACCCTTGAGGGTACCGATCATCACCAGGCTATAGCCCACGCCGACTGCACCGGAAACCGGCAGATCGAGATCTTTCTTCCAGATCACATCACCGGTCAGACGATCCAGCGATACGACTTCGCCAGTGACGTCAGCCGCATAGATGCGGTCGCCATCGATGGCTGGCACGAGCATGTTGTACGTCTTGCCCTGACCGTCGCCGACGGAACGGCTCCATTGCTTGTGCAGAACCACTTCTTCTTTGAAGTCGGTCAGCTCGGCCGGAGGCAATTCCTTTTTGCTGTTGCTGCTGCAACCCGCGGCCAGAATGGCCAGAGCCAGCAATGCTGCATGTTTCCAACGAATCACGTCACGCATCCCCTTTCGCCAGATCGTCGAGCTTCATTTGCAGGCCACCCACTGCTGCGTCTTCGGACAGAGCGGATTTGGCCTTTTGGTATGCAGCATACGCCTCGTCGGTACGACCCAGCTGTACCAGCAGGTCACCCTTGAGTTCTTCACGACTGGCGAGGAAAGCCTTGTCGGCATCGCCGTCGAGCAGCTTCAGCGCGTCATCGGTCTTGTTCTGCGCAGCCAGCACGCGTGCCAGACGCTGACGGGCAATCTCGCCCAGCGTGTCATTGGCAGGCTTGTCGGCCACGGTTTTCAGCTCGGCTGCAGCATCGTCCAGCTTGCCGGCATCGACCGCCACCTTGGCGACGAACAGGCTACCGAACTGTGCATAGGTAGTGCCACCGAATTCGCTTTTCAGTTTGCCGGATATCTCGGCGACACGTGCGGTGTCTGCCTGGCCACTGGGCGTCAGCGCGGTTTCCAGCAATTGCTGATAAAGCATCGAGGCGCCTTGCGACTGGCTGGCCTGATACCTGTGCCAGAACTGCCAACCCAAGACCACGACCAACGCGAGCAGACCACCGGTCAACAGGGGTTTGCCGTTACGCTGCCACCAGTCCTTCATTACCGCCAGCTCTTCATCTTCGGTACCCGACACCCCAATACTCCTATTCGCTAAACGGCTGTTAAATCAGCTTCAACCCTGCACAACGCAGGAGGCCAGGTGCTCTGACAGAGCGTCCCAGGCAATATTTTGTTGTTCACCCTGACCGCGCAGGGGTTTGACGCCAATGACCTTCGCCGCCAGTTCTTCTTCACCGAGAATCAGCGCATACAGCGCACCGCTCTTGTCGGCTTTCTTGAACTGGCTCTTGAAGCTGCCGGCACCGGCGTTGACCTGCAAACGCAGGCTCGGCAACTGATCGCGCACCTGTTCGGTGAGAGCCAGCGCAGCCAGCTCAGATGCTTCGCCAAATGCGCACAGGTAAACATCGACCTGACGGGCAATTTCTTCCGGGACCTGCCCGAGGGTTTCAAGCAACAGAACCAGACGCTCGATACCCATCGCGAAACCAACGCCGGTAGTCGGCTTGCCGCCCATCTGCTCGACCAGACCGTCATAACGACCGCCTGCACAGACCGTACCCTGGGCACCCAATTGGTCGGTGACCCACTCGAAAACGGTCTTGCTGTAGTAATCCAGCCCGCGAACCAGCTTCGGGTTGATGACATAAGGAATGCCGGCTGCGTCCAGACGGGCCTTCAGGCCTTCGAAGTGAACGCGGGATTCGTCATCCAGATAATCTGCCAGCTTTGGAGCATCGACCAGCACAGCCTGGGTTTCGGGGTGTTTGGTGTCCAGCACGCGCAGCGGATTGGTTTTCAGACGACGCTGGCTGTCTTCGTCGAGTTGATCAAGACGTGCCGACAGAAACTCGACCAGCGCATCACGATAACGCGCACGCGCTTCGCTGGTGCCCAGGCTGTTGAGTTCAAGCTTGACCGCATTGCGAATGCCCAGCATGCCCCACAGGCGCCAGGTCATGACGATCAGTTCGGCATCGATGTCCGGACCGTCAAGATTGAAGACCTCGACACCAATCTGGTGAAACTGGCGATAACGGCCTTTCTGTGGACGCTCGTGACGAAACATCGGCCCGATGTACCACAGTTTCTGAACCTGACCGCCACCGGTGATGCCGTGCTCCAGGACCGCACGCACACAGGCAGCAGTACCTTCCGGACGCAGGGTCAGGGAGTCGCCGTTGCGATCGGCGAAGGTGTACATTTCCTTCTCGACGATATCGGTCACTTCACCGATGGAGCGCTTGAACAGCTCGGTGAATTCGACGATAGGCATACGAATCTGCCGGTAACCGTAGTTATCCAGCAGACGTGAAACGGTGCCTTCGAAGTGGCGCCACAGCGGCGTCTGCTCGGGCAGGATGTCGTTCATGCCACGAATGGCTTGTAGAGACTTACTCACAGAAAATCCTTAGCAATCCTGGTTAGCCGCGCACGATGACAGATGCGTCGGCTTCGGCCTTTTCAGCCGCTTTCTCGCGAATCAAGCGTTCAAGCTCGTCCACGAGATTGTCGTTGGTCAGTTTCTGCGCAGGCTTGCCGTCGATGTAAATCAGGTTCGGCGTACCACCAGTCAGGCCGATATGCGCTTCCTTGGCCTCGCCCGGACCGTTGACTACACAACCGATCACTGCGACATCAAGCGGCACCAGCAAATCTTCAAGGCGACCTTCAAGCTCGTTCATGGTCTTGACCACATCGAAGTTCTGCCGCGAGCAGCTCGGGCAGGCGATGAAGTTGATACCACGGGAACGAAGGCGCAACGATTTGAGGATGTCGTACCCGACTTTCACTTCCTCGACCGGATCAGCAGCCAGCGAGATGCGGATAGTATCGCCAATTCCTTCGGCAAGCAGCATTCCAAGACCGACAGCCGATTTCACCGTGCCTGAACGCAAGCCGCCAGCTTCGGTGATACCCAGGTGCAGCGGCTGGACGATCTGTTTGGCCAGCAGGCGGTAGGCTGCGACGGCCATGAACACATCGGATGCCTTGACGCTGACCTTGAAGTCCTGAAAGTTCAGGCGCTCCAGGTGCTCGACGTGGCGCAACGCAGACTCCACCAACGCCTCTGGCGTCGGCTCGCCGTACTTCTTCTGCAGGTCTTTTTCCAGCGACCCGGCGTTGACGCCGATGCGGATCGGAATACCGCGATCACGCGCAGCATCGACCACGGCCCGCACCCGGTCTTCACGACCGATATTGCCCGGATTGATACGCAGGCAGTCGACACCCAGTTCAGCCACACGCAATGCGATGCGATAGTCGAAGTGGATGTCGGCGACCAATGGCACTTTGACCAGTTGCTTGATGCGACCAAAGGCTTCGGCAGCGTCCATGTCCGGTACAGAAACACGCACGATGTCGACACCGGCAGCTTCCAGACGGTTGATCTGGGCGACAGTGGCCGCAACATCGTTGGTATCGCTGTTGGTCATGCTCTGCACGGCAATCGGCGCATCACCGCCGACCGGTACGGAACCGACCCATATTTTTCGGGATTCGCGACGCTTGATTGGAGATTCGCCGTGCATGACTTATTGCCCTAGCTTCAGGCGAGCAGTTTCGCCGCTGGTAAAAGGTGCCACGTCTACAGGCTGACCGTTGTAGCTGACCTGCGCGCCGCGCGCGTAGCCCAGACGCAGGGTCAACGGCGGCTTGCCGCTGACGTCCAGGCTGTCGCCCTTGCGCTTGAGGCCGCTGACCAGCACCTTGCCGTTTCCGTCAGTAACCTGGGTCCAGCAATCGGCGACGAACTGCACAGTAACCTGACCGGCCCCGGCCATGACTGGCGCTGGCTGCTCGGCTGGTGCAGTCGGCATCGACGGTACGGTCGGCGCAGCAACAGGCGCTTGTGGAGCATTTGCTGGCGGCGTAGCGGTGGCCGGTGTCTGCGCAGGCGCATGACTCGTAACACCTGCAGTAGGAGCAGCAGGCGTCGCGCTCGGCGATTCACTGGCAGGCGCACCGGTGTTCAACGGCAGCGAAGTCTGTCCGGCAGTAGGCGTTTCGGCCACTGCGGGCTCTTCCGGCTCGTCCAGCGGGTGAATCTGAGTGGTGCCGTCGGCGCTTTCGACCTCGACGTGCTCCATGTTCAGCCCGGACTGGTCCCTGCCACGCAGAGAAGCCTGATCCTGCCACCAGAAGAAACCGCCACCGACCAGAAGCACCAGCAACAACAGGCTGACGATACGCAGGATGTTGTGTGACAGCCTGACCGGCTCTTCGATACGGCCCAATGCGTGGACCGAACTGCCCTTGCCATCGGTGCCGGTGAACTGGTCGAACTGTTCGACCAGCGCCGCCTGATCGAGGTCAAGCAGCTTGGCGTAGGCGCGTACATACCCCCGGGCAAACGTATGCCCAGGCAGCTTTTCAAAATGTCCGTTCTCCAGATTGCTCAGGGAGGTCACGGTGAGGTTCAGTCTCAAAGCCACATCTGGCAGCGACCAGCTCCTGCTCTCGCGGACCTGGCGCAGGGTTTCTCCAGGGTTCACGCGGGTGGTTGCTACAACTTCGGGATGCGCCGCTTTCATCATTGCTCCGACAGGTATTGCTGATATTCCGGCGTACCGGGATAGAGTCTTTTCAACAGCAGACCAAAACTGGCCGCCTTGTTACGATCATCATAGATCTTCGCCAGGCGTGTACCGAGCAATAGACTACGTGCATTTTGCTCGCTGAGTTGGCTAAAACGGTCGTAATAATCACGCGCCGGCACATATTGCTTGTCTTCGTAGGACATCTGCGCCATTTCCAGCAGCGACCTTGGCAACTGACGGTCCAGGCGCAACGCCTTGGTAAAATGCTCACGGGCCTGATCGCGGTTACCCAGCTTCAGCGAAGTCATACCCAGGCTCTCAAAGACCCGCGACCGCTCAGGATACAGGTTGTCGGCAGCGGCCTGCTCAAAACGCTCGTAGGCTTCCTTGTAACGCTTTTGTTCGAACAGAAAACTGCCGTAATTATTGACGATGCGTGTTTCGTTGTTACTGGAGGCCAGCGCCTTGCGAAAGTACTGCTCTGCAAGCTCCGGCTCCATCTCGGTCTGGAACACCAGCGCCAGCGCGGCATTGGCCTGCGCGTCGGAACTGTCCAGTTCGAGCGCCTTTTTCAGCGGAACCTTGGCGCGCTCGGTCTGCCCCTGCTGAAAGTAACCCAGCCCGAGCTGCACGTACGCTCTGCGCGCTTCCTCACGCCCCTGCGCCGTTGTCAGCGGGTTGACGTTGCCGGTGGATACGCACGCCGTCAGCAGCATGAAAACACATAGCAGCAGCGAGGCACGCACAGACATGGAGTCTCTCTCGATCAGGTTGGCAGTCAGGTTCGAGTCGCCGCAACCGGGGCCGTCTCGGCCTCGGCGCTCAACTCACGCACAGCAATGTAGCGTTCACTACGGCGTGTACGGTCCATCACCTGCCCGACCAGTTGGCCGCATGCTGCATCAATGTCTTCACCGCGCGTGGTGCGCACAGTGACGTTATAACCAGCCTGATGCAACAGGTCCTGAAAACGACGAATCGCGTTATTGCTGGGACGCTCGTAACCGGAGTGCGGAAACGGGTTGAACGGGATCAGGTTGATCTTGCAAGGCGTGTCCTTGAGCAGCTCGATCATCTCGACGGCGTGTTCAACCTTGTCGTTGATGTCCTTGAGCATGGTGTATTCAATGGTGAGCACACGCTTTTCGCCCAGACTGGACATGTAACGGCGGCAGGAATCAAGGAGCATTTGCAGCGGGTATTTCTTGTTGATCGGCACCAGCTGGTTACGCAGCGCATCGTTCGGTGCGTGCAGCGACAAGGCCAGGGAAACGTCGATATGCTTGGAAAGCTCATCGATCATTGGTACCACACCGGAGGTGGACAACGTCACCCGGCGCTTGGAGATGCCATAGCCCAGGTCATCCATCATCAGATGCATGGCAGCAATGACATTGTCGAAGTTCAGCAGCGGCTCACCCATGCCCATCATCACCACGTTGGTGATGGCACGGTCGACGGTCGCCGGTACGCTGCCAAAGGATTTGTTGGCAATCCACACCTGACCGATGACTTCGGCGGCGGTGAGGTTGCTGTTGAAGCCTTGCTTGCCGGTGGAGCAGAAACTGCAATCCAGGGCACAGCCCGCCTGGGACGAAACACACAAGGTGCCCCGCTTGCCCTGCGGGATATAGACGGTCTCGACGCAGCTGCCGGACTCTACGCGCACGACCCATTTACGGGTACCGTCGCTGGAGATGTCCTCGCTGACCACTTCAGGACCGCGAACCTCGGCACACGCCTTGAGCTTTTCGCGCAGGGCCTTGCTGACGTTCGTCATCGCGTCGAAATCGTCGACGCCGAAGTGGTGAATCCACTTCATGACCTGACCGGCACGGAAGCGCTTCTCCCCGATAGAGTCGAAGAATTTCTCCATTTCCTGTTGAGTCAGCCCCAGCAGGTTGGTTTTACCAGTCGATGCAATCATGAATTCACCCTTCACTCGTCAGTCAAAAATGACTTAGCGAGCGGTTACTTCGGTAGCTGCGAAGAAGTACGAGATTTCGCGAGCGGCGGCTGCTTCGGAATCGGAGCCGTGAACAGCGTTGGCGTCGATGGAATCAGCGAAATCAGCACGGATGGTGCCGGCAGCAGCTTCTTTAGGGTTGGTAGCGCCCATCAGCTCGCGGTTCAGAGCGATAGCGTTTTCGCCTTCCAGAACCTGAACGACTACCGGACCGGAGATCATGAAAGCAACCAGGTCGCCGAAGAAACCGCGAGCGCTGTGCTCAGCGTAGAAACCTTCAGCTTCGGCCTTGGACAGTTGCTTCAGCTTGGAAGCGACAACGCGCAGACCGGCTTTTTCGAAACGAGTGGTGATCTCGCCGATTACGTTCTTGGCAACGGCGTCAGGCTTGATGATGGAGAAAGTACGTTGAACAGCCATGGTGAAACTCCAGAAGCAGTGATTGAAGCGAAAAATTAAACCCGCGAATTATACGCGGGTTCTGGTGTATTGCCTAACTGCGTACGTTACTGAACGTCAATCGGCCTCTTCGATCCATAACCCTTGGATCGCCTCGAGAACCTTTTCCCCACTACGGTCCGGGTGGTCATCGAACTCAGGCAAGGCCATGACCAGATTACGCAGCCTGGGAAAACTCACAGTCAGCGGATCGACATCCGGGTGGCTTTCAGCCAGCTGGATGGCGATTTCCTGCACATCAACCCATTTGAGACTCATGAGCAATCCTTGAATCAGTGTGGCGCTTCAGCGGCGTGGTTGAGCGAATACTTGGGTATTTCGACCGTGAGGTCTTCGTTGCCGACAATGGCCTGACAGGACAGACGCGATTGCGCTTCCAGGCCCCAGGCTTTGTCGAGCATGTCTTCTTCCAGCTCATCGGCTTCATTCAGCGAACCGAAACCTTCGCGGATGATGCAATGGCAGGTGGTACAGGCACACACGCCACCACAGGCGCTTTCAATCTCGATGTGGTGCTCGTGGGCAATATCGAGAATAGACGTGCCCGGCTCCACTTCTACAACCAGCCCGTCCGGACAATGCTCGGCGTGGGGCAGAAAAATCACCTGCGGCATCAGTTATTCCTCAATCTCATTCAAGTTGCGCCCGGCCAGTGCGGCTTTTACCGTCGAATCGAGGCGTCGGGCAGCAAATGCGTCGGTCACCTGCGACAGACGCTTGGTCTGCTGCTCGATGGCATAACCATCGGTGCCTTGCATCAATTCACGTAATTCGTTCATCTGCAGGTTGATGACCAGGCGCTCTTCTTCGTCGAGAAGACGCTCACCATCAGCCTCAAGGGCACCTTGAACCGCTTCGAGCAAGCGCTCGGCGTCAACCTGGTGCTCGCGCAGCACACGAGCGACCTTGTCGTCGCCGGCATACTCGAAGGAGTCCTTGAGCATGCGGGTGACTTCGTCATCGGTCAGCCCATAGGAAGGCTTGACCTGAATGCTCGACTCGATACCCGAGCCCATTTCACGCGCCGAAACGCTGAGCAGACCGTCAGCATCAACCTGGAAGGTGACACGAATCTTTGCCGCACCCGCGACCATCGGCGGGATGCCACGCAGCTCGAAGCGCGCCAGCGAACGACAGTCGCTGATCAATTCGCGCTCGCCCTGCAGGACATGAATCTTCATGGCCGTCTGGCCATCCTTGTACGTGGTGAATTCCTGACCACGTGCCACAGGGATGGTGGTGTTGCGCGGAATGACCTTCTCCATCAGCCCGCCCATGGTTTCCAGCCCCAGCGAGAGCGGGATCACATCGAGCAGTAGCAGTTCACCACCATCACGCTTGTTGCCTGCCAGAGTATCGGCCTGGATCGCAGCCCCGATGGCCACCACTTGATCCGGGTCAATCTCGGTCAATGGCTGACGACCAAACAGCTCGGCGACAGCCTCGCGCACACGCGGAACACGGGTCGAACCACCCACCATGACCACCGCCTCGACTTCTTCAAGCTCGATACCGGTATCACGCACCGCACGACGACACGCCTTGAGACTGCGCGCGATCATGGGTTCGATCAGCGCATTGAGCGCATCGCGAGTCAGGGTGCCACGCCAGTCACCATAGGCGACCTCAACAGACTCGGCGTCGGTCAAGGCTTCCTTGGCCGAGCAGGCTGCCTGCAACAGGCTGCGTTGAGCGGAAGGGTCGATGTCGGCAGACAAACCGGCATCAGTGACAATCCAGTTGGCTATCGCATGATCGAAGTCATCGCCACCCAGAGCGGTATCGCCGCCAGTGGCCAGTACTTCAAACACACCGCCGGTCAGGCGCAGGATCGAGATATCGAAAGTCCCGCCACCCAGATCATAGATGGCAACCACACCTTCGGCTTTCTGATCCAGGCCATAGGCGACCGCCGCCGCCGTGGGCTCATTGAGCAGGCGCAGTACGTTGAGGCCCGCCAGTCTGGCAGCGTCCTTGGTCGCCTGACGCTGAGCGTCATCGAAGTAAGCAGGAACGGTGATCACCGCGCCTACCAGCTCGCCACCCAACGAGGCTTCTGCGCGCTGGCGCAGGACCTTGAGAATGTCGGCAGACACTTCAACCGGGCTTTTCGGCCCCTGCACGGTGTCGATGAACGGCATGTGCGACTCGCCGCCAACAAAGCGATAAGGCAGTTGCTCGCCCAATTGCTTGACGTCAGTCAGCCCGCGACCCATTAGGCGCTTGACCGACAGAACGGTGTTGAACGGGTCCTGGGAAGCAGCGACTTTCGCTGACTGCCCCACTTCGACACGATCAGCGTGATAGCGCACGGCGGACGGCAGAATGACCTGCCCTTCTGCATCGGCCAGCGGCTCGGACAGGCCGCTGCGCACTGCAGCAACCAGAGAATTGGTAGTACCCAGGTCGATACCCACAGCCAGGCGACGCTGGTGCGGTTGAGGACTCAGGCCGGGTTCGGCGATCTGCAGTAAAGCCATGCTGTTCAGAATAATCACTGGCGCGCGACCGAAGCCGCGCGGGGTTAATCGTCGAGGCGCTCTTCTAACTGGCGCACTTCGTGAGAGAGCTTGTCGAGAAACTGCATGCGCCGCATCAGCTTTTCAGCGTGATCGCGTTGTGCAGCATCGTTCCAACAGGCAGCGAAGCTCTGGTTCAGCTCGTCCTGAGCGACCTTGAGCTGGCGCTTGAAGGTCGCAACGCCAACGAGATCAGCTTCTTCCTGCAAGTCCTCGAGGTCTTCGCGCAATTGCATCTGCTGCAGAAGGAACTCGGGATCGTGCACGGTGACCTCAAGCGGCACCTCGTTGCCATTCATTGCCAGCAGGTAACGCGCCCTTTTCGGCGGGCTTTTCAGGGTCTGATAGGCCTCGTTGAGACTGGCCGAGCGCTCCAGCGCCACACGCTGCTCACGCTCGGGGGCATCCGCAAAGCGATCCGGATGCACGTTACGCGCAAGCTCACGGTAGCGCGTGGCCAGCTGGTCAAGATCAAGCTGAAACTCGGGCTTGAGGTCGAACAGGGCGAAGTGACAGGGAGTACCCACAATAAAAAGCCTCAGACGTTGAAGCTTTCGCCACAGCCGCACTCACCGCGCGAGTTAGGGTTGTTGAACTTGAAGCCTTCGTTCAACCCTTCGCGCACGAAGTCGAGCTCGGTGCCATCCAGATAGACCAGGCTTTTCGGGTCAATGATCACCTTGACGCCGTGCATTTCAAACACAGTGTCTTCGCCGGCCGCCTCATCGACGAACTCGAGCACATAGGCAAGACCTGAACAACCTGTGGTGCGAACACCCAGACGAACGCCATCACCCTTGCCGCGCCCCTCAAGGGAACGTCGTACGTGGTTAGCGGCAGCTTCTGTCATGCTGATAGCCATCGGAACTCCTTAGCCTGTTGCATTAGCCTGTTGCAGTTGACTCTGTTGCAAGCGTCTATTGAAAAGCCTGCTTGCTTACAGCAGACCTTTCTTCTGCTTGTAATCGCGAACGGCCGCCTTGATGGCGTCTTCAGCGAGTACCGAGCAGTGAATCTTCACTGGCGGCAGCGCCAGCTCTTCAGCCAGCTGAGTGTTCTTGATGGTCTCTGCTTCATCCAGAGTCTTGCCCTTCATCCACTCGGTCGCCAGCGAGCTGGAGGCAATGGCCGAACCGCAGCCGTAAGTCTTGAACTTGGCGTCTTCGATAACGCCCTGTTCGTTAACCTTGATCTGCAGACGCATTACGTCGCCGCACGCTGGAGCGCCGACCATGCCGGTGCCGACATCAGGATCTTCCGCGTTCATCTTGCCGACGTTACGTGGGTTCTCGTAGTGGTCGATGACCTTTTCGCTGTAAGCCATGATTCTATTCCTCTCACATCAGGGAGCCGCTCTGCAGGTCACGCGCAATTGCACATGACCTGTGTTGGAGGCGACTTTAAATTAGTGCGCCGCCCACTCGATCTTGGAGATGTCGACGCCGTCTTTGAACATGTCCCACAGCGGCGAAAGTGTGCGCAGCCGGGTGACAGCCTCGCAAACCTTCTGCGCGGCGTAATCGATTTCTTCTTCCGAGCTGAAACGGCCGAAGGTGAAACGAATCGAGCTATGCGCCAGCTCATCGTTGCGACCCAGGGCACGCAGCACGTACGAAGGCTCAAGCGAGGCCGAGGTACAGGCTGAACCGGACGATACCGCCAGATCCTTGAGCGCCATGATCAGCGACTCGCCTTCGACGTAGTTGAAGCTCAGGTTCAGGTTGTGCGGTACGCGGGCAGTCAGGCTGCCGTTGACGTAAAGCTCTTCCAGATTTTCGACCTGCTTGAAGAAACGATCACTGAGTGCCTTGATGCGCACGTTTTCAGCAGCCATTTCTTCCTTGGCAATGCGGAATGCTTCGCCCATACCGACGATCTGGTGGGTCGCCAGGGTACCGGAACGCATGCCACGCTCGTGACCGCCGCCGTGCATGGTCGCTTCAAGGCGAACACGCGGCTTGCGGCTGACGTAGAGCGCGCCGATGCCCTTAGGACCATAGGTCTTGTGCGCCGAGAACGACATGAGGTCAACCTTGAGGCTGGCCAGATCGATTTCAACCTTGCCGGTCGACTGCGCGCCGTCAACGTGGAACAGCACGCCACGCGAACGGGTCAGTTCACCGATCGCAGCGATGTCGTTGATAGTGCCGATCTCATTGTTCACATGCATGACCGAAACCAGGATGGTGTCGTCGCGCAGTGCCGCTTCAATCATGGCAGGCGTGATCAGACCGTCTTCACCTGGCTCGATGTAGGTAACTTCGAAACCTTCGCGTTCCAGCTGGCGAGTAGTGTCGAGGACAGCCTTGTGTTCGACCTTTGACGTGATCAGGTGTTTGCCTTTGCTGGCGTAGAAATGCGCAACACCCTTGATAGCCAGGTTGTTGGATTCGGTGGCACCCGAGGTCCAGACGATTTCGCGCGGGTCGGCGCTGACCAGATCAGCGACCTGACGACGGGCGTTCTCGACCGCTTCTTCGGCTTTCCAGCCAAAAACGTGGGAGCGCGAGGCCGGATTGCCGAAGTTTCCTTCGACGGTCAGGCATTCGATCATTTTCTGCGCGACACGCGGATCGACCGGGGTCGTCGCGGAGTAGTCGAGGTAAATTGGCAATTTCATTGAAGCTCTCCTATCAGGCAGGCGCACCGCTCATTCATCTGCGTTCATTCGACGGCGGACGTTTCGATCTTACCCAGTTGCGACATGTGGTTATGACCACGGCGCATATCCTGGCGCTGAGCGACTTCTTGTACCTCACGGCGAGTGACAAGATCCGCCAAGCTGATACCGCTTAGAAATTCGTGAATCTGCTGGCTCAGGTCGCACCACAAGTGGTGGGTCAGGCAGGTATCGCCAGCGTGGCAATCGCCCAGACCCTGACAGCGTGTGGCGTCGACCGATTCATTGACCGCGTCGACAACCTGAGCCACCTGGATACCTTTCATGTCGCGCGACAGCTGGTAACCACCACCCGGGCCACGAACACTGGAAACCAGATTGCCGCGACGCAGCTTGGCGAACAGCTGCTCGAGGTAGGACAGGGAAATGCCCTGCCGCTCGGAGATGTCGGCCAGAGACACTGGCCCGTTCTGCGCGTGCAACGCCAAGTCAAGCATGGCTGTTACAGCGTATCGGCCTTTAGTAGTCAGTCGCATGGCGTATACCGCAGAGGTTCGGAATGAGAGCGAGTATGCTATTCCCGAGTAAAAGAGTCAACTATTAGACCAAGTAAAACAGTCGGGATTAGCGAAAAGTGCGGGCTGCATCATAGCAAAGGTGCGACGTAATGGCACGCGTCACACCGCCGTGCCACCTAGCCAACCTTGCCTTCGTGACGATCCTTGACGCAGTCGAATACTTCATCACGCAGCTCGGGAAGGTCTTTGGCGCAGTAATCGCTGCCCAGCCTGCCGAGCGCATCGCACATGCCCTCGAGGCGACCGTCGACCGCCTGCAAATGGTCGAGCAACTGGCCAATGGCGCGAGCGATAGGGTCCGGCATGTCGGCGCTGACGCCATATGCGTCGAAACCGAGCTTTTCAGCCATGACCTTGCGCCGGGCTTCGGTTTCATCGTCGGACTTGACGATGATGCGCCCCGGAATGCCCACGGCCGTTGCCCCCGCAGGCACCGCCTTGGTCACCACTGCGTTGGAACCAATCTTGGCACCGGCACCCACCGTGAACGGCCCGAGCACCTTGGCACCCGCCCCCACCACGACGCCGTCTTCCAGCGTCGGGTGACGCTTGCCGGCATTCCAGCTGGTACCGCCCAGGGTCACGCCCTGGTAAAGCGTCACGTCATTGCCGATCTCGGCGGTTTCGCCGATCACGATGCCCATGCCGTGGTCAATGAAAAAACGGCGACCGATGCGCGCCCCCGGGTGGATCTCGATACCGGTCATCCAGCGACCGAAGTTGGAGACCAGCCGCGCGAGCCACTTCCAGCCGTTGCGCCACAGAATGTGCGCAAAGCGGTGCAACCATATGGCATGCATGCCCGGATAGCAGGTCAGCACCTCAAAGGCATTGCGCGCAGCAGGGTCGCGATGGAATACGCTTTGAATGTCTTCTCGCAGACGCTTGAACATTACTGATCCTTCCGCTTGTAGGGCTCACCGCGTGCGGCCTTCTGAGTTTCGGTGAGCACACCGCGCAGGATACTCAGCTCGGATCGCTCGACCTCGCTACGCCCGTACAGCCTGCGCAGTCGTGCCATCAGATGACGCGGCTTTTCCGGATCAAGGAAACCGATGGCCACAAGCGTGGCTTCGAGGTGCGTGTAAAAGCCTTCCATCTCATCCATCGTCGCCAGCTCGGCATTATGCGCCGAGACCGCTCTGGGCGTTTCGCCCTGCTCTGACTGTGCCGAAGCGGCCAGCCAGGCCATGCGCACTTCGTAGCTGAGCACCTGTACAGCCGCAGCAAGGTTCAGCGAGCTGAACCCGGGGTCCGACGGGATGTGCACATGAAAGTGGCAACGCTGCAGCTCTTCATTGGTCAGGCCGGCGTGCTCGCGACCGAAGACCAGCGCCACTTCCGCGCCCTCTCCGGCCTGCTCGATGACCTTCTCACCGGATGCGCGCGGATCGAGTAGCGGCCACGGCAGACTGCGATCACGCGCGCTGGTGCCGAGCACCAGACGACAGCCGACCAACGCGTCTTCAAGGGTCGCGACAACCTGCGCACCTTCAAGAATATCGGTGGCACCTGACGCACGCGCATCGGCATCAGGCGAAGGAAAGATGCGCGGATCGACCAGCACCAGACGCGAAAGCCCCATGTTTTTCATGGCGCGAGCGGCCCCGCCGATATTTCCGGGATGGGTAGTGCCGACCAGGACAACACGAATGTTCTGCAACAAAGCGAACGCTCACTGACGCGAATTAGGGGGGCAAATCTTACAGAAACGGTTCGACTAACGCTATGAAGCTGTGCGGACCGGAAGATCGGAACTGACCGCTTGCGACATGAAAAAATCCACCCGAACCCGACAACCGTAACAACGCAAGGCTGGAAATAATTCGAATCAGCCCATAGAATGCCCGGCTCTCTTTAACAACCTTAGGTGAATTGTCCATGCAGCCCATGCTGAATATCGCGCTGCGCGCCGCCCGCAGCGCCAGCGAATTGATTTTCCGCTCCATCGAGCGCTTGGATACCATCAAGGTTGACGAAAAAGAAGCCAAAGACTACGTCACAGAGATCGACCGCGCCGCCGAACAGAGCATCATCACCGCTCTGCGCAAGGCCTACCCGACTCACGGCATCCTTGGCGAAGAAAGCGGCCTGCACGAAGGCAGCGGCGAAGGCACCGACTACCTGTGGATCATCGACCCGCTGGACGGCACTACCAACTTCGTTCGCGGCATCCCGCACTTTGCTGTCAGCATCGCCTGCAAATATCGCGGTCGCCTTGAGCACGCTGTTGTTCTGGACCCGGTCCGCCAGGAAGAATTCACCGCCAGCCGTGGTCGCGGCGCTGCCCTGAACGGTCGCCGTCTGCGCGTCAGCCAGCGCAAGAGCCTGGAAGGCGCACTGCTCGGCACCGGCTTCCCGTTCCGTGACAACCAGATGGACAACATCGAGAACTACCTGGGCATGTTCCGCAGCCTGGTAGGCCAGACCGCCGGCATCCGCCGCGCAGGCGCTGCAAGCCTCGACCTGGCTTATGTCGCTGCCGGTCGCTTCGATGCGTTCTGGGAGTCGGGCCTGTCCGAATGGGACATGGCAGCGGGCGCTCTGTTGATTCAGGAAGCAGGCGGTCTGGTCAGCGATTTCACCGGTGGTCACGACTTCCTCGAGAAAGGCCACATCGTTGCGGGCAACACCAAATGCTTCAAGGCCGTGCTGACCGCAATCGCACCGCACCTGCCGCCTTCGCTCAAACGCTAAGCTGCAGACATAAAAAAACCGGCGAAAGCCGGTTTTTTTATGTCTTCTGAAGCTCAGCGGCTGGCGTTACTGCGCCTGACCCAATATCAGCTGACCGTTCTTGTCGACCGGAATCTGGCTACCCGGATCACGCTCCATACGAACCTGACCCACTTTCTCGTTCAACTTGTATTTGACGTTGTAACCCACAACCTTGTCGCTCACATCATTGACCGTCGTGCAGCGGTTCTGCGTAGTGGTGTAGGTATCACGCTCCTGCATGCCTTCCTGAACCTTGTTGCCCGCATAACCACCACCTACCGCACCCGCAACTGTAGCGATCTTCTTGCCGTTACCGCCACCGATCTGGTTAGCCAGCAAACCACCGGCAACCGCGCCAATAACGCTACCGACGATCTGATGCTGGTCCTTGACCGGCGCCTGACGGGTAACGGTTACGTCCTTGCAAACTTCACGGGGGGTTTTGATCTGCTGATTGATCGGCTCTACCGCCAATACATCCGCATACTCAGGACCACCCTTGACCAAGCTATAGGTGGCAACGGCGCCGCCAGCAGTCACTACAGCAGCACCTAACACAGCACCAACAAGCATAGACTTGTTCACTTGAACCTCCTGACCAATCGAAACGCAGCATGACTGCGCAATGCCTAGCCTTGGAGCATAAAAAAAGGCGCGAGTTCAGCACTCGCGCCTTTTTTATGATGGCCGGACCTACGGGAGGTCGTCAGCCTTCTCGACGACCACTGGAGGAATCAGGTCCTCGGTGGTCAGGTTCAGCCAGATCAGCACCACGTTGGCGATGTAGATGGACGAGTAGGTACCCGCCAGTACGCCGATGAACAACGCGATGGAGAAGCCTTCCAGGCTGTCACCGCCAAACACCCACAATGCCACGATCGCCAACAGGGTCGAAACCGAGGTGGCAATGGTGCGCAGCAGTGTCTGCGTGGTGGAGATGTTGATGTTCTCGATCAGCGAAGCCTTGCGCAGCAGACGGAAGTTTTCGCGTACCCGGTCGAAGACCACGATGGTGTCGTTCAGCGAGTAACCGATGATCGCCAGCACCGCCGCCAGCACCGTCAAGTCGAAGGTGATCTGGAAGAACGACAGGATACCCATCGTCACCACCACGTCGTGGATCAGCGACACGATCGCCCCGACTGCGAATTTCCACTGGAAGCGGAATGCCAGGTAAATCAGAACACCGCCCAGCGCCATCAGCATGCCGAGGCCGCCCTGATCGCGCAGCTCTTCACCCACTTGCGGGCCGACGAACTCGACACGCTTGACCACTGCCGGGTTATCGGCACCGGCCTTGCGCAGCGCTTCAGCGACCTGAGCGCCCAATTGCGGGTCTTCACCCGGCATGCGCACCAGCAAGTCAGTGGTGGCACCGAAGCTCTGCACAACGGCTTCATGATAGCCCGCTGAAACCAGCTCTTGGCGAACCTTGCCCAGATCGGCTGGACGCTCGTAGGTCAGCTCGATGAGCGTACCGCCGGTGAAGTCCAGACCAAAGTTGAGCCCTTTATGGAACCAGCTGAACAGCGCCAGTACGGTAAGGAGCATTGTGATGGCGAACGCAACATTGCGAACGCCCATGAAGTTGATGGTACGTAACATGGCAGCCCCTTAAATCCACAACTTCTTGAAGTCACGACCGCCGTAGATCAGGTTGACCATAGCGCGGGTCACCATGATGGCCGTGAACATCGAGGTAAAGATCCCGAGCGACATGGTCACCGCAAACCCCTTGACCGGGCCGGTGCCCATCGCAAAGAGAATGCCGCCGACCAGCAGCGTCGTCAGGTTGGCGTCGAGGATCGCCGTGTAGGCACGATCGAAACCTTCGTTGATAGCACGCTGAACCGTCATGCCGTTGGCGATCTCTTCACGAATACGCGAGAAGATCAGCACGTTGGCATCCACCGCCATACCCATGGTCAACACGATACCGGCGATACCTGGCAGGGTCAGTGTTGCACCCAGCAAGGACATCAGTGCCAGCAGCATGACCATGTTAAAGGCCAGTGCGACGGTCGCGATCAGACCGAAGAAGCGGTAGATCGCCATGATGAACAGCGAGACGAACAGCATGCCCCACAGGGAAGCATCGATACCCTTGGTGATGTTGTCGGCACCCAGGCTCGGGCCAATGGTGCGTTCTTCAGCGAAGTACATCGGTGCCGCCAGACCACCAGCACGCAACAGCAGCGCCAGTTCGGAAGATTCACCCTGACCGTTCAGACCGGTAATCCGGAACTGACTGCCCAGCGGCGACTGAATGGTCGCCAGACTGATGATTTTCTTTTCTTCCTTGAAGGTCTGCACCGGCACGTCTTTTTCGACGCCGTTGACCATCTGTTTGGTGTAGGTGGTGGTCGGACGCTGCTCGATGAAGATCACCGCCATGCTGCGACCCACATTGCTGCGGGTTGCGCGGCTCATCAGCTCGCCACCGTGGCCATCAAGATTGATGTT
This sequence comes from Pseudomonas syringae group sp. J248-6, assembly GCF_032586995.1. Classification (NCBI taxonomy): domain Bacteria; kingdom Pseudomonadati; phylum Pseudomonadota; class Gammaproteobacteria; order Pseudomonadales; family Pseudomonadaceae; genus Pseudomonas; species Pseudomonas syringae group sp. J248-6. The sequence goes on from NZ_JAWHOP010000006.1 coordinate 263,477, forward strand.
CACCTGTGGACGGCCATGCTCGTCGAAGCTGGCCTTGGCGTCAGTCACCTGATCGCCAGTGATGATCAGACCACGCTCCACCGCCGCTGCCGGACGACCGCCTTCGCGGAATTCGAACATCTCGGTGGTGCCTTTCGAATCATCCGGGCCTGCGCCCAGACGGAATTCGAGGTTGGCGGTCTTGCCCAGAATACGCTTGGCTTCGGCCGTGTCCTGCACACCCGGCAGCTCGACCACGATGCGGTTGGCACCCTGGCGCTGAACCAGCGGCTCGGCAACGCCCAGCTCGTTGACACGATTACGCACGGTAGTCAGGTTCTGCTTGATCGAGTATTCGCGAATCTCGGCCAGCTTGGCCGGCGTCAACGCCATGCGCAGTACGGGAATACCGTTCAGCTCGGCAGGCGTGATTTCGAAATCGGTGAAGGTCTTGCGCACCAGTGCACGAGCCTGCTCGCGCTCTGCGTCATCGGTAAAGCCCAGCTGAATCACATTGCCCAGTTGCGGCAGGCTGCGATAACGCACCTTTTCCTTGCGCAACAGGGATTTGACTTCGCCTTCATAAACCTTCAGACGTGCATCGATCGCCTTGTCCATGTCGACTTCCAGCAGGAAGTGCACACCACCGGACAGGTCGAGACCGAGCTTCATCGGGCTTGCACCCAGGTGACGCAACCAGGTCGGCGTGGTACGCGCCAGGTTCAGCGCAACGACATAGTCGTCACCCAACGCCTTGCGCACGACATCCTTGGCTGGCAACTGGTCTTCCTGCTTGCTCAGACGCAACAAACCGCCCTTGCCATTCTCGGCCAGAGAAGAAGCCTTGACCGAGATGCCGGCATCGGCAAGCGCCTTGGCTGCACGATCCACGTCTGCCTGATTGACTTGCAGTGCAGTGCTTGCACCGCTGATCTGGATGGCAGAATCATCAGGGTAGAGATTGGGTGCGGAATAAATAAAACCGACCACCAGCACCGCCAGGATCAGTATGTATTTCCACAGAGGGTATTTGTTCAGCATCACGCCGCCCGCTTAAAACGCGGGGCGCCTTGCGCGCCCCGTCGATGGGTAAAAAGTTACTGCTCAGATCGCTTTCAGGGTGCCTTTTGGCAGAGTGGCCGCGATGGCGCCCTTCTGGATTTTCAGCTCAACGGTGTCAGACACTTCGATCACTACGAAGTCGTCGGTCACTTTGTTGATCTTGCCCGCGATGCCGCCGCTGGTCACAACTTCATCGCCTTTCTGCAGGTTGCCCAGCAGGTTTTTCTGCTCTTTGGCGCGCTTGGCCTGTGGACGCCAGATCATCAGGTAGAAGATGACCAGGAAGCCGACCAGGAAAATCCACTCGAAACCACTGCCCGCAGGACCGGCAGCCGGTGCAGCAGCATCCGCAAAAGCGGGAGAGATGAAAAAGCTCATTTGTCGCTCCAGTTACATAATTAGTATAAAAAGCAGGAAAAACTCGTTCTGTTTCAACCCAGAGGCGGCGTTGGAAGGCCGCGTTTGGCATAGAAGGCATCGACGAAGGCGGCCAATGTACCCTGTTGAATAGCCTCGCGCAAACCAGCCATAAGCAGCTGGTAGTGGCGCAAATTGTGGATCGTATTCAGCATGCTCCCCAGCATTTCTCCGCACTTGTCCAGGTGATGCAGATAAGCGCGCGAGAAGTTCTTGCAGGTGTAGCAATCGCAGGTCGGATCCAGCGGCGAATTGTCGTGGCGATGGAACGCGTTACGAATTTTCAGCACACCGGTATCGGTAAACAAGTGGCCATTGCGGGCGTTGCGGGTCGGCATCACACAGTCGAACATGTCAACGCCGCGGCGCACACCTTCGACCAGATCTTCCGGCTTGCCTACTCCCATCAAGTAACGAGGTTTGTCTGCTGGCATAAGGCCCGGCAGATAGTCCAGCACCTTGATCATCTCGTGCTTGGGCTCGCCTACCGACAGGCCGCCAATCGCCAGACCGTCAAAGCCGATCTCATCCAGACCTTCCAGCGAACGCTTGCGCAGGTTCTCGTGCATCCCACCCTGAACGATGCCGAACAACGCAGCAGTGTTTTCTCCATGCGCAACCTTGGAGCGCTTGGCCCAACGCAACGACAGCTCCATGGAGACCCGCGCTACATCTTCGTCGGCCGGGTACGGCGTGCATTCGTCGAAGATCATCACGACGTCCGAGCCCAGATCACGCTGAACCTGCATCGACTCTTCAGGGCCCATGAACACCTTGGCACCATCAACCGGCGAGGCGAAGGTCACGCCCTCCTCCTTGATCTTGCGCATGGCGCCCAGGCTGAACACCTGAAAACCGCCGGAGTCGGTCAGAATCGGTCCCTTCCACTGCATGAAATCGTGCAGGTCACCATGGCCCTTGATGACTTCAGTGCCCGGACGCAGCCACAGGTGAAACGTGTTGCCCAGAATCATCTGCGCACCAGTGGCCTCGATATCACGCGGCAGCATGCCCTTAACCGTGCCATAGGTGCCCACCGGCATAAACGCCGGGGTCTCGACTACGCCACGCGGAAAGGTCAGGCGACCGCGACGGGCCTTGCCGTCGGTGGCCAACAACTCGAAAGACATACGACAGGTGCGACTCATGCGTGATCCTCTGGTGCCGATTCCTGTGGGGCCGTCGGCGCGGGATTGCGGGTGATGAACATCGCATCACCGTAACTGAAGAAGCGGTAGCCGTGCTCGATGGCCGCAGCGTAAGCCGCCATCGTCTCGGGATAACCGGCGAACGCCGAAACCAGCATCAACAGCGTGGATTCAGGCAGATGGAAATTGGTCACCAAGGCATCGACCACATGAAATGGCCGGCCCGGATAGATGAAGATGTCGGTGTCGCCGCTGAACGATTTCAGTTCGCCATCACGCGCGGCACTCTCCAGCGAGCGCACGCTGGTGGTCCCGACGGCAATCACCCGCCCGCCTCGCGCACGGCATGCGGCCACGGCGTCGACCACGTCCTGGCCAACTTCCAGCCACTCGCTGTGCATGTGGTGATCTTCGATCTGCTCGACGCGCACCGGCTGGAACGTACCCGCGCCGACGTGCAGCGTGACGAACGCAGTCTCGACGCCCTTGGCGGCGATCGCCTCCAGCAGCGGCTGATCGAAATGCAGGCCGGCAGTTGGTGCAGCCACAGCGCCTGCACGCTGCGCGTAAACGGTCTGATAACGCTCGCGGTCCGCGCCTTCATCCGGACGGTCTATATAAGGAGGCAACGGCATATGGCCGACACGCTCCAGCAACGGCAGCACTTCTTCGGCGAAGCGCAGTTCAAACAGCGCATCGTGCCGCGTCACCATCTCGGCCTCGCCACCGCCATCGATCAGAATCGACGAGCCAGGCTTGGGCGACTTGCTGGAACGCACATGCGCCAGCACACGATGGCTGTCCAGCACGCGCTCGACCAGAATCTCCAGCTTGCCGCCGGACGCCTTCTGCCCGAACAGCCGCGCGGGAATCACACGGGTATTGTTGAACACCATCAAGTCGCCCGGGCGCAAATGCTCAAGCAAATCAGTGAATTGACGATGTGCCAGCGCGCCAGTCGGCCCATCGAGGGTCAACAGACGACTACTGCGACGCTCGGCCAGTGGATGGCGAGCAATCAGGGAATCGGGGAGTTCGAAGGTAAAGTCAGCGACGCGCATGATCGGGTTCGTTTAGCAGGGCCGGGAAGTTTATCCGGTTTGGCGGCATTAGTAAAAAACCTGCGTAAATCCCTGTTGACCAACGGAAAACTCATCCTTATACTTCGCCGCCATTGAGCCCTGATGGCGGAATTGGTAGACGCGGCGGATTCAAAATCCGTTTTCGAAAGAAGTGGGAGTTCGATTCTCCCTCGGGGCACCACACATAATTATCTAGCGTTGCTCAAAACGCCCAGATAACCAGAGAAACCGGCCACTGAGCCGGTTTTTTTGTGCCCAGCATTCCCAGTGATTCCCTTGTAAGCCCATTTTATTGTGAGTAGATCGAGTTCGGTCCAGATTTCTACTCACACCCTGACGGGAAAATCCCCCGCCAGCGCCACCGAACCTGTGGGGTACGCCGGTAGTTGTCACCATGGGAATGCCCGAGGGTAGAGCGCTGATTCTCGACACCACCTCACTGCTTGATCGCCAGGAAGTGGCGGTTGAGGCAAGCCGGATGGACGGCGACAACTTCCGCCGCAACCTAGTAACGATCCTAGCTGAACTGCGCACCGGCCTCGCCGTGTACGCCCCATCCTCGATGCGTCTGGTGTCCCTGACCCCAATTGCCCCTCAACCACTGGCTGGATCGGGTCGATGCGTCGAACCGGTCCGCGAGGACTGCAAACATGAGCATCACCAAACCTGAAACGCTACCCAAGCCGATTCAGCGAGCGCTAAACCAGATCGCTCACAGCCGGTCCCTGCTCTATCAGGCAGCCTGCCGCAATCAGATCCGGAAGGAAATCGACACGCTACTGGCCAGAGGCATGAGCCATCAGGACGCGATCGAGCCGCTGCGGGCCTGCCCGCCGACTCTCGACCCGGACTACTAGGCCAATTGGTTGCCAACCCCACCGATTTGGTACGAAAACAGCGATTCGGGCAGCGAATGAGGGATTCAAGGCGCTGAAAAACGCCGTTGACGGATTCGCTGAAGAGCTTGCCAGGCTGGACCGATTAGGAATGCCCTAGCCGCCGTCGCCAAGATTCCGGCCGTTACAACGGCTGAAATCAGTTCAGCTTAACGTACTTTAAAATCCTTTTTCTGAGGCGCCCCTAAAAGATCCTTCATTGAGTCGATCAATTCCTGGGGAACTGACTGAAGGCCTCAACCACTCAACGATCAGTAATAGGGCACCAGGCCAGCCGGTCAGGACCTGGCCATGACAGGGCGAGGTTTTGCATCGATAGCGCCTGATGCACAGTCTCCTGACCTGCAGAGTTCCGATTATGACGATACAAGACTTGCTGAATGCGTTGGCGATAAGGCTTGAAAGTGGACCGCTTTCTCTGGATGCGAATCACCTATGCTGTCTGAAGGTCAACGAACTGGACATGACGCTGGAACGGATTGAACAGCAAAATACGCTGTTTGTTTATCTGTGCGTGGGCACGCTTTCTACTCCAGCCAGCAGCACACTTCTGAGCGATATTCTGGCCGCCAACCTCTTTCATTATGGCTCCAGCGATGGTGCGGCCTTCGGGCTGGACGAAAAAAATAATGAAGTGCTGCTTTTTCAGCGGTTTGATCCGTTACGGATTGGTGAGGATCACTTTGTCAGCGCCTGCGTTCAGATGATCGAAGTGGCGAAAATATGGCGGGCAAAGTTACTGCATGGCCATTCTGCTCCGCTCGCCTCCTCAACCAGGCTGACGAAAACCGGCTTGATGCTAACCATGGCGGGGACTATTCGATGAATATCTCAGGTCCAAACAGACGTCAGGGGACTCAGGCAGAGAATACTGAAAGCGCTTCGTCATCATCGGTAACTAACCCACCGCTACAGCGTGATGAGGGCAGACGTCTGCGACGTCAGGATGCGCTGCCAACGGACATCAGATACAACGCCAACCAGACAGCCGCATCACCACAAAACGCGCGCGCGGCAGGAAGATATGAATCAGAGGCCAGCTCATCCGGCGCGGATGATACTCCGCAAGCTGAGGGTTCAATGCCTTCGTCGTCCGCCCTTTTACAATTTCGCCTCCCCGGCGGGCGGAACCATTCTGAGCTGGAAAATTTTCATACTATGATGCTGAACTCACCGAAAGCATCACGGGGAGATGCCATACCTGAGAAGCCCGAAGCAATACCTAAGCGCCTACTGGAGAAGATGGAACCGATTAACCTGGCCCAGTTAGCTTTGCGTGATAAGGATCTGCATGAATATGCCGTAATGGTCTGTAACCAAGTGAAAAAGGGTGAAGGTCCGAACGCCGATATTACACAAGGAGATATCAAGTTACTGCCGCTGTTCGCTAAAGTGGAAAATACAAGAAATCCCGGCTTGAATCTGCACACATTCAAAAGCCATAAAGACTGTTACAAGGCGATAAAAGAGCAAAACAAGGATGTTCAAAGAAACAAGCAATCGGTGAGTATACGGGTTGTTTACCCTCCTTTCAAAGTGATGCCAGACCACCATATAGCCTTGGATATCCAACTGAGATACGGCCATCGACCGTCGATTGTCGGGTTTGAGTCTGCCCCAGGGAACATTATAGACGCTGCAGAAAGGGAAATACTTTCAGCATTAGGCAACGTCAAACTCAAAATGGTAGGAAATTTTCTTCAATACTCGAAAACTGACTGCACCATGTTTGCGCTTAATAACGCCCTGAAAGCTTTTAAACATCACGAAGAATATACCTCCCGTCTGCACAATGGAGAAAAGCAGGTGCCTATCCCGGCGACCTTCTTGAAACATGCTCAGTCAAAAAGCTTAGTGGAGAATCACCCGAAAAAAGATACCACCGTCACTAAAGACCAAGGCGGTCTGCATACGGAAACGCTATTACACAGAAACCGTGCCTACCGGGCGCAACGATCTGCCGGTCAGCACGTTACCTCTATTGAAGGTTTCAGAATGCAGGAAATAAAGCGAGCAGGTGACTTCCTTGCCGCAAACAGGGTCCGGGCCAAGCCTTGACTCACGTCCTCTGAAAAAACGCGCCTTATGGTTGGCGCGTTTTGTCCGAGGACAGGTGTTCGAGAAGAATAAAGGTTGTCATCTCAAGAGGCAGGAGGAAAGAGTCGAGGCTCGGCTTGCTCAGCAAACGAAAAGCTGGCGTAACGGGTTTGGCCAGCCCCCCCCCTATTAGAGCCGGGGCCGTGTATCGCGGCCTCAGCTCCACTGCAAGACGAATCAGGTTATAGAAAGACGTGCGTCACTTTGCTGAAAGAGCGCCAACGCTGTCAGGAATGCCGAAGAAAAGTCCGCAGATCACGCACACGCAACTCAGCGTTTATATCCTGTAGCGCCTCAAGACTCAGCGTATTCAAGGGCGCACCATTGGACATTTCCGAGACCTGCTCAAGAAGATTATTGCGAAACCTATCAACAGCTGACGCATCCAGATACTCGGCTTTCTCTTTCTTGCTCGTGTTCAGCCTTACAAGCAGATCCTCAGGCAGCTTTATATTCTTGAGCTCACATCCCAGAGACAGCGTTACAAGATCGCCAAGGTTTCTGATCTCCACTTCCTTGATTGCCACCGTCTGCCTCCCCGGCCAGGCGATGCTCATTTGCCTTGTACATGAACCTATTATTCTTGCCCGGTATAGAGGTACTGATCCCATGGGCAGAAAGACCTTTGACTTTTTCGAATCCTAAAACCAAGGGCACCACCGTCCCACGATTCAGCAGGCTGTTAAAATGCGGATCAGGCCATCGGGCCACACCTACTAACGCCTGCTGGTAAGGCATCAATCTGCTCACTTGGGGCCCTGAAGCTCACCGCACCTTGGCGTCCTGGCTCGTTGATGGACTGAGGATGCCTCTGGAGAGTTTGTATATGATGCGCGAAAGCTGTCCGAAGAAATGACAGATGCTTTTGACGATACGCAACCCATCGGGCTCACCTTTTAACTATTTAATTTAATGTCAGGCCTGACAAAAGTCCGATATTTGTCAAATAGCCTCGGTTTTTTTAGCGTCTAGCGCTAACGCTTTCCATAAACTTTTATGCTGCCGATTAAACAGCTCACACGGATCTGTAAAAATGAAGGCTCAGCATTCAAGGCGTCTGAGCCGACTCAATTCAATCAATGCGCCCTGGCAATCCCGAACTGGTCCAGCACCGGGTCAACGTTATGATCGAACGCCTTCTGCGCCTTGTGCTTCTTGACCGCATCAATGATCGCCGAGATACCGAAGCCCAATGCCATGGCGCCGTCGATGGCCCAGCCGATAACCGGAATCGCAGCACCCAGTGCCGCACCCGCAGCAAGCCCGGTGGCTTCGCCGGCGACCAGGCCGACAGCGCGGCCGATCATCTGCCCGCCCAGACGCCCGAGACCGGCGGAGGCCTCGCGGCCCATCATCTTCGCCCCGGCGTCGACCCCTCCCTTGATCGCCTCGGCGCCCAGCTTCGTGCTGTCGTAAATGGCCTGCGTCGCGCCAAGCTTGTCGCCATTGGCGAGCATGGTGGATACCGATGCAAAGCCCATGACTGAATTCAGCACCTTGCCGCCCGCCCCGGCATCAGCAAGTTGAGCCAACAGCGAGGGGCCGCCCTCTTCATCGCTTTTGCCTTCCAGCAACTTGCGGCCTTTTTTGGAGTTCTGCAGCTCATTCAATGTGCTGGTCGTGTAGTTTTCATGCTCGCCTTCAACGAAATCAGCGGGCAGCACACTTTCATAGGCCGCTTTCTGGTTGTCTGCGGTTTGCAGGGCTTCGCTGGCATCGGCCTTTTTCTGGCCGAGCAATTGTTTCAGTGCGCCGCCTTCGCTGAAGTTGCGAACGTACGAATCGGCAATAGACGATTGCAGATCAGGTCGATTGCTGACCACTTGCTCGGCCGTCGGCACTTCGGCATCGGGAAACAGATCTTTCTGCAGTTGCAATTGCGCCGACAGACCGCTGATAGCGCCGCTGTAATCGGGGTTTGGCTTGTGCTTGTCGACCGCTTTGTCCGCTGTCGACATGTCGGTCTGCAGCGCCTTGCCGCTGTTGACGTTTTCAGCTTGCTCGGCCACCGCTTTTTGCAGCGCGCTATCGCTGCGCACCAGTTTGCGTTCCTGCTCGGGAATGCTTTTGTTGAGGTAAGCCTGAACGTCGGGATCGGCCTGTAGCTGAGCGATTCTTTCGTTGAGGCCAGCCTCGGTTTTTTCAGTATTGCGCAAGCCGCGACCGGCGATCACGCTCTGCTGGGTTTGCTGCAACTTGACCATCACGGCGGCTTTCTGCGCGCCGGTGTAAGACTTGGGTTTATCGAAAACCCCGGCGTCCAGCTTGCTGATGTCGATACCCGCTACAGAATTCAGGGTCGCCGCATCGCTGAGCATGCTGGCGAACTGGCCACCATTGGTGGGCGCACTTTTCCTGATCCATTCGCTCATGTTTTTCGCGTCGAACAACTGGTCGGGACTGTGCGCAGCTTTCTTGCGCCCGGTCATCCCCGCCTCGTCCACCTGACTGAGAAAGCCCGGCTGCGACCACGTGCTGCAGGATTGCTTGAGCGTACCCGACAACCCGGGGTTATTTTCAGCCAGCCCTTTCAAGTCGTCGGCACTGATATTGCCGTCCACGTCGGTCTTGTCAGTCGCACCGACCGCATGATGCGGGTCAGCGGCCACCGTCAGCGGCATATTGGCTCGCATCACTGCGGCATTGCGCACCATTTCCAGGGATTGAGGATCCGCATCGGGGTTGTCCTCCATGTATTTACCCAGGTCCTTGTCGGCAGCGTCCGCGGCCTTTTCCATATTTTTGGCGAACGCCTTGAGGTCTTTGTTGGTGATTTTGCCATCTGCGTTGCCGCCATCCTTACCGACGTCCACAGCCGTCTTCAACGCAGGGTTGGCGTTGATGAACGCCATCGCCTTGTCAGCATTGGGGCCGTGCTCTCTGGCCATCCAGGCGGCCGCAATCGGTCGGTTGAGTTCTTTGGCCGCCTGCTCGCGCTCTTCGGGCGGCAGGTTGGCAACCATCGGGTCCCAACGCTTGAGGGCCTCGGGCGAAGAGTATTCGGAGTTATCGAGAAACGCGGCATCGGTAGCGCTTGGGGCGTTTGCCGGGTCGGAGGCAGCCGCCGCAGGTGACGCGCTCGCGGTTGACGAGACCGATGTCATCGGCGAAACCTGATCACTGTCCTGATCGATGCTGGAGGTACTTTCGCTACTGCTGCTGCGAGTCAGCAGACTCATCAGCGATGAGCCGCTTTGCTCGGTATCGGAAAAGGAAGATGTATTGTCGTTGGCCTGGCCGAACTGCACAAAGGCCTGACCACCACCTGCGCTGCTCTGCGTGAGCGAGGCTTTGGCTAATGGCGTCTCAGCAGCCAGTTCGCCAGAGGTGGGTTGATTCACGATGCTGCCGAGGGCAGGACTGGGAGAACTGGATATACGCATGGTTGCCATCCAAGTGGTGAGGGATGGCAACTGTGTGGTTTTGCGCGCGAGTTGGTTCCAGACAGATATCCACTCAGGCAAACGGGTCAATCTGCTGCTTCAATTGCACCCGCGCCCGGGACAGTCGCGAGCGCACAGTGCCAATCGGAACGCCGAGCGTGTCCGCCGTATCCTGATAATTGCCATCCATCTCCAGCGACACTTCCAGGACCTTTTGCATGTTCGACGGCAAGCAATCGATGGCTGCGATGACGCGTGCCAATTGCCTGTGTCCGTCTACCTGATGAGTGATATCGCCATTCCATTCCAGCTCTGAATGAACGTCGTCTTCCCAGCTTTCCTGATAGGGCTGACGATACATTTTGCGGAAGTGATTGCGGATCAGGTTCAACGCAATACCACACAGCCAGGTCTGCGGCTTGCTGGCATGCTGAAACTTGTGCTCGTTGCGCAGGGCCTCCAGAAATACGCATTGCAGGATGTCATCGACATCATCCGGGTTCATTACGCGCTTCTGAATGAACGCTCTGAGCATCTGTATCTGATCAGCCGTCAGTTGACGGATACCGGCAGACGAAGAGTCATTACGTGGCTGGGTTGCATCAAGAATCACAAGGTTGGGAAACATGGGCTTACCTTAATTTAATGGTGTGCAAGCCCTATAGCGATAACCGTGCCAGCCAAAATACTTACATAAGACATTGATTTATATAACTATTTTAAAATGTGTAATTCTTTGTAATACATTTTTTTGCGCAACGCCGATTTTATCCCTACAGCTTTTGGCACAAACGCGTCAGCCCCTTTTACAAGGGAACCGAATCCTGGCCAGGCCCCACTCAGCGGTCATGACCAGGCTCAGAACCGTCCTATGAAAATCGTCGCCCCGCCTATATTGCCAACCCACACGGTCACGCCGATTCGCGCCGTCACGCCCGCTGCGCGAGCGATTCCCGGCACCCTATCGTCGGAAAAAGGCACGTCATCGCAACAGGTCTCGCGCTTCGCCGCAGCACTGGTGCAAAACAGCCGGATACTGCGCCAGCGCGAACTGATCGCAAGCAGAAATGCACTGCAGTCGCGGGCCGTCAAACTGGGTGAGCTCTATCAGTTGTTGATGAGCGCCAACGACACCGGGCTGGATAATGCCGCGAGGCTGCTGCGCAAAAAACTCCTGCAAGAGAACGACACAGAACTGGAACAGGTTCTGGAATTTGCCGATGGCGATGCGGCCAAGGCCCACGTGGTGCTGCAAGCAGCGCGCAAACAGGCTGAGGACGATGGCGCTGAAGGCGAGTACGTGGCGCTCACCCAAACGCTGAAACAGCTGCGGCGCAAGTTCGGACCACACGCACGGGCGGGCATTAATACTGCCAGGGCGTTCGGGCGACAGAACGTCGACAACAAACGCCGAGCCGCATTGCGCAACCTGTATGGCGTAGCGGTTTCCGGACAGCCGAACGTGACCGGTCTGATCGAAGCCTTGATCAACGAGCAGGAAGAGACCGGAGACTTCGACCTCAACCTGCGCGACATGCGCAGAGCCATTGCCGACGATCTGTCGGCGATTACCCCTTCGGCATCTCATGAACAGCTGCGCACATTGATGCACGGGCTGACCACGGCACGGCACGTGACGACGTTGTTGCGCGGTTGTGAACACCTGCTTGGGCGCATGCGCAACAAGAACCCTGACCTGAAGGTGGATCCGCCAGCCTTTCTCAAACACTTGCTGACCCTGACGGCCAATGGAATGAACGTGAACCAGACCCTGCAACTGACTCAACACATCGGCGGTGCCAGGCTCAAGAACCAGCTGGCATTTCTCAATGGCTTGCGGCCGATGCTTATGCAATTGCCCATCCTGCTCTGGAAGGACATGAAAAGCCGCCAGGCTGCGCTGAATAACCTGCTCACCCTGATGGCAGAACTGACTCAACAGGAACAGAAGCAGCTTTTTGAGGGACTTGCCGGATGAATCAAGTCATCAACTTTCTGAACATGATTGCCCTGTCGGCCATGCGCCGGTCAGAGCTGGTTGGCGCATTCTTCGTCATCGCCATCGTCTTCATGATGATCACCCCCCTGCCCACAGGGCTGGTTGATGTGTTGATCGCGGTGAACATCTGTATCTCGTGCCTGCTGATCATGCTGGCGATGCATTTGCCCAGGCCGCTGGCATTCTCGACCTTTCCGGCCGTGCTGTTGCTGACCACCATGTTTCGTCTGGCACTGTCGATTTCCACCACACGATTGATCCTGCTCAATCAGGACGCCGGGCACATTGTCGAAGCCTTCGGCCAGTTCGTGGTAGGTGGCAACCTGGCGGTAGGCCTGGTGATCTTTCTGATCCTGACAGTGGTCAACTTTCTGGTTATCACCAAAGGTTCGGAACGGGTTGCCGAGGTCGGCGCACGGTTTACGCTGGACGCGATGCCCGGCAAGCAGATGTCCATCGACAGTGACCTGCGCGCCAACCTGATAACCGTTCAGGAGGCGCGCAAGCGTCGCGCCGAGCTGAACAAGGAAAGCCAGTTGTTCGGTGCCATGGATGGCGCGATGAAGTTCGTCAACGGTGATGCCATTGCCAGCCTGATCATCGTTGCCATCAACATGATCGGCGGTATTTCCATCGGCGTGTTGCAGCACAACATGAGCGCGGGCGATGCGTTGCAGCTGTATACCGTGCTGACCATAGGTGACGGCCTGATTGCACAGATTCCGGCGCTGCTGATCTCCGTAACCTGCGGCATGATCATCACCCGTGTACCCAATACCGAGGCCGGCGCAGAGGCCAACATTGGCCGTGAAATCGCCGAACAGATCACCAGCCAGCCCAAGGCGTGGATCATCGCCGCAGTGGCCATGCTCGGCTTCGCTGCCTTGCCGGGTATGCCCACGGGGGTGTTCATCACCATCGCGATCATCTGCGGTGCCGGCGGCATGCTGCAGTTGCAGCGGGCAAAACCCAAGCCCGACGAACAACGCGCCACTGCCGTCGCCCCGGAAATGAACGGCAAGGAAGACCTGCGTACCTTCTCACCCAGCCGGCAGTTCGTCCTGCAGTTTCACCCAGGCCAGGACAGCGCACAGATAGAGGCACTGATCAGCGAAATACGTCGGCGACGCAATAGACTGGTGGTGCAATACGGTCTGACCCTGCCTTCGTTCATTATTGAACATGCCGATCATCTTCCTCCGGACGAGTTTCGCTTCACCGTCTACGACGTACCCATGCTCAAGGCGACATTTACCCAGTCCCATGTCGCCGTGGACGCCCGCCAACTCGGTGGTGAAAACCTCCCGGCGGCGATCCCTGGCAATACCGACCGCCAGGAAGATCAATGGGTGTGGTTGCCTGCCGAGCAATGCGGTGAGCTGAACCCGGTCAGCGCCATGACTCTGATTGTCGAACGCATGGAACGCGTATTGCAGTCCTGCGCGCCGCAGTTCATCGGCTTGCAGGAGACCAAAGCCATCCTCAGCTGGCTGGAATCCGAGCAGCCGGAGCTCGCGCAAGAGATACAGCGGGTGCTCACGCTGACGCGCTTCTCGGCGGTTCTGCAACGTCTCGCGTCGGAGCGCGTACCGCTCAGGGCAATCCGGCTGATCGCCGAAACCCTGATCGAGCATTGCCAGCATGAACGCGATACCAACGTGCTGACCGACTACGTGCGCATCGCGCTCAAATCGCAGATCTACCACCAGTATTGCGGTGCCGAAGGCCTGCAAGTGTGGCTGCTCACGCCGGAAAGCGAGGGCTTGTTGCGCGACGGTCTGCGCCAGACACAGACCGAAACGTTCTTCGCACTGAGTAACGAGATCAGTCAGATGCTCGTGCAACAAATGAATATCGCATTCCCGGTGCGCGCGCCCGAACAGGCGGTACTGCTGGTCGCGCAGGACCTGCGCAGCCCGCTGCGGACCTTGTTGAGGGAGGAGTTCTATCACGTTCCCGTACTGTCTTTCGCAGAAATCAGCAACGCGGCCAAGGTCAAGGTAATGGGTCGCTTCGACCTTGAAGACGATCTTGAGCCAATGGACAACGAGCACGCAGCTTGAGCCTTTCAGGCTTGAGCAAAGGGAGACTTTCAGATGTTTGAATTACGCGTACTGAACGGTCAGCACCAAGGCGCAGCCTTGCCACTGGTGGGCGAGCAATGGTCGATTGGCTCTGCCGCGCAACACGATCTGGCACTGGACGACGCGGGTGTGGAAAGCCTGCACTGCCGCCTGCAACGCCTGGACGACAGCTGGACACTGAACGCTGAAGAAGGCGCGGTGTGCGACGAAGAAGGTAACGCCCGGCCCAGCATTGACCTGACACTCAACACTGCGTTCATGTTGGGTTCAGTGTGGTTGTGCGTTTCGCCCGCAGACGATGAGTGGCCTTCAGTGCCAGCAGTCATCCCGAAACAGCCACAGGCTGACCCCGAGCCAGCACGCAATGATGTGCCGCTGAAAAAGGTCAAGTCGCGCTCGCAATTGCTCAACCGTACCACAGGGATCATCGCCGGTTTGCTGGTGGGTGTCATCGGCAGCGCCTGGAGCCTGACCCGCCCGCCCGCCATTGCAATGGACCAAGGCCCCGGCCACATGGCCTCGGTCACAGCAGAGGCACCGGCAGAGACATCTCCAACACCGGCAAAGACCATCAAACCCGCGGCCGACAAACGCATACGCCTGACCAGCGCGGAGGCAGTCCGCCATCAGTTGGGCACCATGCTCAGCGACCGGCTGCTGACCGATGTCAGCGTGGAGGAAACAGCCGAGGGGCTGGTGCTTAACGGTGATCTCAAAGAGGAATCCCTGCTGGTCTATCAACGCATGCTGCAGCGTTTCAAGGACCGCTATGAATCGCCGGTGACGGTGTTCGACAACGTCGCCAGCACACGTAGCGCCCTGCCCTTCGTGGTGGTTCAGATCATGACCGGCCCGCATGCGCATCTGGTGACTGCAGACGGCCGCCGTATCTATGTGGGTGACGAAGTGGATGGCCTGCGCCTGACGCGAATCGACAATCAGCGCCTGCAATTCGACGGCAATCGCCACATTGAGGTGAACTGGTGAATGCTGCACTGAGCCAATGGAAAGACACCCACGCAGCGCGCTTGCGTGACTACAGCGCCGTGCGCGTCAGTGGCCGGGTCAGTGCAGTGCGCGGAATTCTGCTGGAATGCAAGATTCCTGCGGCCAAGGTGGGCGATCTTTGCGAGGTGAGCAAAGCCGACGGCAGCTTCCTGCTGGCTGAAATAGTCGGTTTCACTCAGGAATGTACGCTGCTCAGCGCCCTGGGCGCACCCGACGGAATTCAGGTCGGGGCTCCGATCCGCCCGCTGGGCATCGCCCACCGGATTGGCGTTGACGACAGTTTGCTGGGCTGTGTTCTGGATGGCTTCGGACGTCCGCTGCTCGGTGATTGCCTCGGTGCTTTTGCCGGACCGGATGATCGTCGCGAAACACTGCCAGTGATCGCCGACGCCTTGCCACCCACCCAGCGCCCGCGCATCACCAACGCCCTGCCCACCGGGGTACGCGCCATCGACAGCGCCATCCTCCTGGGCGAAGGTCAACGTGTGGGGCTGTTCGCCGGTGCTGGCTGTGGCAAGACCACACTGATGGCCGAACTGGCCCGCAACATGGGCTGCGATGTCATCGTCTTCGGGCTGATCGGCGAACGGGGCCGCGAGCTGCGCGAGTTTCTCGACCATGAACTGGACGAAACCCTACGCGCCCGCTCGGTGCTGGTCTGTGCCACCTCCGATCGCTCAAGCATGGAGCGCGCACGCGCAGCGTTCACCGCGACCGCTATCGCCGAGGCATTCCGCGCACGAGGCCAGAAAGTGCTGTTGCTGCTCGACTCCCTGACCCGGTTTGCCCGTGCGCAGCGGGAGATAGGGATTGCCTCGGGCGAACCGTTGGGGCGTGGCGGCCTGCCACCCTCGGTTTACACCTTGCTGCCACGCCTGGTCGAGCGCGCCGGCATGAGTGAGAACGGCTCGATCACCGCCCTCTATACCGTGCTGATCGAGCAGGACTCGATGAACGATCCGGTGGCGGATGAAGTGCGTTCACTGCTCGACGGGCACATCGTGCTGTCCCGCAAGCTGGCCGAGCGCGGGCATTACCCCGCCATTGACGTATCCGCCAGCATCAGCCGGATCCTCAGCAATGTCACCGGCCGCGAACACCAGCGAGCGAACAATCGTCTGCGCCAGCTACTGGCTGCCTACAAACAAGTGGAAATGCTCCTGCGGCTGGGCGAATACCAGGCCGGTGCAGACCCGGTGACCGATTGCGCGGTGCAACTGAATGACGACATCAACGCCTTTCTGCGCCAGGACCTGCGTGAGCCGGTGCCCTTGCAGGAAACCCTGGACGGGTTGTTGCGGCTTACCTCCCGACTGCCGGAGTGATCATGGACGACACACTGGAAGACGACCCACAGCGCGCGGCACTGGAACAGGTGATCAGCTTGCTGACCCCGCTGCGCCAGCATCGTCAGGCGAGCGCTGAACGGGCTCATCGCCACGCGCAGGTGGAACTGAAATCGATGCTCGACCACTTATCAAAAACACGGGCATCGCTGGATCAGGAACGTGACAACCACAAGCGGCGTCGCGAGGGCCTGTCTCAGCAACACCTGGAAAAGACCATCAGCCTGAACGATATCGACCGATGGCATGAGAAAGAAAAACACATGCTCGACCGCCTGGCCTGTATTCGGCAGGACGTGCAGCAACAGCAATTGCGGGTAGCCGAACAGCAGGCGTTGCTTGAGCAGAAGCGCCTGCAAGCCAAAGCGTCTCAGCGCGCGGTCGAGAAACTCGCCTGCATGGAGGAGACGCTCAACGAAGAAGGTTAAGTGACGATGACCGCACCGATCAAACACCCGGCCAAAGCGCCAACGGCACCACCCGTAGTGCATGCCACGCCGCCTTCTGCGCCCGCGCAGCGCGCACCGGACAAGGCTGATGACAAGCTACCGGTTTTTGGCGGCACAGCACGTACCGACATGCCAAAGATCCGCTTCGCACAAAACCGTTCGGCGACAGAGACACCGGAGAGCGCCGACGGCCTGTTCTTTTCCCAACTGCTGATACCTCAGGTCGGTGAAGAGCCTGATCAGCAAGGCTTCGGCGGCAGCAGCATCGCCCTGCCCGTGCACGCCGAAAATGTACCGCCCCAATTGATCGACGAGCTGGCGCAGCGTTTGCCCGAACAGCCCGTCGGCCCGCTGGCGTTTACCCTGCTGATGCCCAGCCTGGGGACAGTACGCGTCAATGCCGAAAAAACCGAACACCGTTGGAGCATCCAGCTGGGCTTCGCCCGTCGTGACGTTCTGAAGCGTTTGCAGGGTCATACCGGCGCATGCCGTGATTCACTGTCGCGGGCACTCGGCCATGACGTTGAGCTGGACCTGCATGAAGATCTTGCAGCATGAGCGCGCTGCGTCTGCGCAAGGTCGATGCCCTGCTGGCTCAGGCCACGCGTGAGCTGGGTGCCGGTCAGAGCCTGGGCTTCAGCGCCGCAGGTCAGGACGCCGAACTGACCCTGTTGCCACTGCTTGCCGACACAGGCGAACCGGCAGGCGCTGTCTGGCTGAGCACATCCGTCGGCCCCCTTTTGCTCAGCGACGCCGAAGCGCTGCTCAGCCTGCTGGGCGATATCCCCTTTACGCTCGGGGGCGAGCAACAAGCCTGGTACTGGCAGCTGTTCAATCAACGCCTGAGTCCGACCATTGCCCGACTGCTGGCACCGATCGAACCCCTGCACAACAGACCGCACGCACTCACCCTGGGCTGCCGGGTTCAGGTACAGCGCGGTGGTGAGCAGCTTCACGCGCACTTGCATGCCACGCCCGACACACTGCTCAGGCTGCTGCAATCGGCGCCCTGGCAAGCCCGCATGCGCACTGTGGATGAGTCCTGGTCAGTGGCCAGCCCCCTGATCATCGGTGAAATGTCGCTGACCCTGGAACAAATCGCCTCGCTGCGCCCCGGTGACGTGGTGCTGCCCGCCCACTGCCAGTTCGACAGCGCCGGGCAAGGGTTCCTGAGCCTGGCAGGACGGCAATGGGCGGCGCAGACCGACCAGCAAGCGCAGCGTCTTTTTTTGCGGCTCAGTCATGAGGAGCACCGCCACCATGAGTACTGAAGATCTGTATCAGGAAGATGTCGAGATGCTCGACGACTATGAAGACCCGTCGACTGAACAGCACTGGTCCGAAGAAGACGGCGAGCCATCCGGGTATGTGACGACCGAACCGGACGATCACGCAGCGCAGGAAGAACAGGACGAGCCCCAAGCCCTTGATTCGCTGGCAATGGACCTTACCCTGCGTTGCGGCGAGCTCAGGCTGACCCTCGCCGAACTGCGCCGGCTGGATGCCGGGACCATCATTGAAGTCACCGGCATTTCGCCGGGGCACGCGACACTGTGCCATGGCGAACAGGTGGTGGCCGAGGGCGAGCTGGTGGATGTCGAGGGGCGCCTGGGTCTGCAGATTACCCGCCTGGTGACCCGCTCATGATCATGGAGGGCGTAAACCCGATCATGCTGGCGCTGTTTCTCGGCTCGCTGTCACTGATCCCCTTTCTGTTGATTGTCTGCACCGCCTTTCTGAAAATCGCCATGACCCTGCTGATCACCCGCAACGCCATTGGCGTTCAGCAGGTGCCGCCGAACATGGCCCTGTACGGCATTGCCCTGGCCGCCACGATGTTCGTCATGGCCCCGGTGGCGCATGAGATCCAGCAACGGGTCCATGAACACCCGCTGGAACTGGGCAGCGCCGACAAGCTGCAAGCCAGTCTGAAAACAGTGATCGAGCCACTGCAACGCTTCATGACCCGCAATACCGACCCGGATGTGGTCGCCCATCTGCTGGAAAACACCCAGCGTATGTGGCCCAAGGAAATGGCCGACCAGGCCAACAAGAACGACCTTTTGCTGGCGATTCCGGCCTTTGTGTTATCGGAGTTGCAGGCCGGTTTCGAGATCGGCTTTCTGATCTACATTCCCTTCATCGTCATCGACCTGATTGTTTCCAACCTGTTGCTCGCACTGGGCATGCAGATGGTCTCGCCGATGACCCTGTCGTTGCCGCTCAAGCTGCTGCTGTTCGTGCTGGTGTCGGGTTGGTCCCGACTGCTCGACAGCCTCTTCTATTCCTATATGTGAGGCGGCCATGGAAGCGTTGGCGTTGTTCAAGCAAGGCATGTTTCTGGTCGTCATCCTGACCGCTCCGCCGCTGGGTGTCGCCGTGCTGGTCGGGGTGCTCACCTCGCTGCTGCAGGCACTCATGCAGATTCAGGATCAGACGCTGCCGTTCGGCATCAAACTCGGGGCGGTCGGGCTGACCCTGGCCATGACCGGCCGCTGGATCGGCGTCGAGCTGATTCAGTTCATCAATATGGCCTTCGACCTGATTGCACGGTCCGGGGTCAATCACTAAATGCCCTTCGACGCCCACGAAGCGTTCCAATTCATGCTGGGCATGGGTCTGGCGATGGCGCGCCTGCTGCCGTGCATGCTTCTGGTGCCAGCCTTCTGTTTCAAATACCTGAAAGGCCCGCTGCGCTATGCGGTGGTGGCCGTGCTGGCGATGGTCCCGGCTCCCGCAATCAGCCGCGCGCTGGGTTCTCTTGACGATAACTGGTTTGCCATCGGCGGCCTGATGATCAAAGAGGCGGTACTGGGGACGCTATTGGGGCTGTTGCTGTATGCGCCGTTCTGGATGTTTGCCTCGGTCGGTGCCCTGCTCGACAGTCAGCGCGGGGCGCTCAGCGGTGGCCAGTTGAACCCGGCACTCGGTCCGGACGCCACACCGCTGGGCGAATTGTTTCAGGAAACCCTGATCATGCTGGTGATTCTCACTGGCGGCCTTTCACTCATCACTCAGGTCATCTGGGACAGCTACAGCGTCTGGCCACCGACTGCCTGGCTGCCGGGCATGACCGCAGGTGGCCTGGATATCTTTCTGGAACAGCTCAACCAGACCATGCAACACATGCTGTTGTATGCCGCGCCGTTCATTGCCCTGCTGCTATTGATCGAAGCCGCGTTTGCGATCATCGGTCTGTATGCACAGCAACTGAACGTATCGATTCTGGCCATGCCAGCCAAAAGCATGGCTGGCCTGGCCTTTCTGTTGATCTACCTGCCAACGCTGCTGGAGCTGGGCACCGGTCAACTGTTGAAGCTGGTTGATCTGAAGTCGCTGCTGGCGCTTCTGGTGCAAGTGCCGTGAGTGAAAAAACCGAAAAGGCTACCCCCAAACAGATACGTGACGCTCGCGAAAAAGGCCAGGTGGGGCAGAGTCAGGACCTTGGCAAACTGCTGGTGCTGATGGTCGTCAGTGAAATCACCCTGGGCCTGGCCGATGACAGCGTCGACCGATTGCAATCCTTGCTGGCGCTGTCTTTCAAAGGTATTGACCGGAGCTTTGCTGCATCCGTCGAGCTGATCGCCAGCGAAGGCCTTTCCGTGTTGCTCAGCTTCACGTTATGCAGCGTCGGCATGGCCATGCTGATGCGCCTGGTCAGCAGCTGGATGCAGATCGGCTTTCTGTTCGCGCCCAAGGCCTTGAAGCTGGACATCAACAAGATCAACCCCTTCTCGCATGCCAAGCAGATGTTTTCCGGGCAGAACATCCTCAACCTGCTGCTCAGTGTCCTCAAGGCTGTCGCCATTGGCGCGACCTTGTACATGCAGGTCAAGCCCGCGCTTGGTGCTCTTATCCTGCTGGCCAACAGCGACCTGACGACGTACTGGCACGCATTGGTCGAACTCTTTCGCCATATTTTGCGCGTTATTCTGGGATTGCTGCTGGTCGTCGCCATGGTCGACTTTGCCATGCAGAAATACTTTCACGCCAAGAAGCTGCGCATGAGCCACGAGGACATCAAGAAAGAATATAAACAGTCCGAAGGCGACCCTCATGTCAAAGGTCATCGTCGACAACTGTCCCATGAAATCCTCAACCAGGAGCCCAGCACCGCTCCCAATCCGGTGGAGGAAGCGGACATGCTGCTGGTCAACCCGACGCACTACGCGGTGGCGCTGTATTACCGGCCAGGCGAGACGCCTCTGCCGCTGATTCATTGCAAGGGTGAGGATGAAGAAGCCCTGGCGCTGATTGCTCGGGCCAAAAAGGCCGGTATCCCGGTGGTGCAGAGCATCTGGCTGACAAGAACGCTGTACCGCGCCAAGGTGGGCAAATACATCCCTCGCCCCACGCTGCAAGCTGTCGGGCACATCTACAAAGTGGTTCGCCAGCTGGATGAAATCACCGATGAAGTGATTCAGGTTGAGGTGGAGCTTTAGGCTGGGAGCTGCAAGCCAGGCGTAACAGGTGCTTATGCACCAGCCCTCCCCCACGCCCTGTTTCAATCTCTAGCCTCTAGAAGACCGCGTCCTGAAACAATCCTCAACATTACCTTACCTGTAGCTCGTGCCTGCAGCTCCAGCTGCCCAAAAAAAAGACCGCCTCCTCTGCAGGGGCGGTCTTCTTTCATGCTGGCCGAATTGCCTAAGCCAGGTGTTCCAGGCCTGCCAGCATCAGCTCATGCCGCCGGATGTCATCCAGGTTGGTGACGGCATCCGGCGCGTCGCTTACGGCATGCCACACTACAAAATCACGCTGTACATCCAGAAACAGAAAGTAGTTTCTGAACCGCTCGGCCTCTGAGAACCTCATTTGCAGCGCCTCTCTCAGTTGCTCGGGACGCAGCGCACGCCCCTCGATGTGCAGCGCGATGCCCCAGTCATGATGCTCACGCCGACTGACGAAGGACACCCCGTTTGCCACCGGCCAGACCGCAGGGCTCTGGGCAGCAACGTTGTAGTAGAACGCCGCTTTTTCCTTTACCTCAATCATTTCTAATCCTTTAACTTCACGACAGTGTAATCCCGCTCGTGGTCCTGGTCGTCCAGACCGTCGCGCATGTCCGGCGGCCACCAGATGACCAGTTCGCGGTTTGTGGAGTCCGGACGTTTGCAGGCAACTCCCGTACAGCCATGGGTGGCACACCCTGACAGGGTAGCGAACAGCACCAGCACAACTGCAATGCTACTGATCTTCATGGTTTCGTTCCCTTGAGCAGTGATGGCCGACTCTCTTTTGCCATTTTCGATATCTGTGGCTGGCGCACAGCGATATACACCTCGCTCTCTTCACCCGGTTGCAGCCAGGCGTGAGGCCAGGCGGCAACGCCGATGACCCAGCGACCACCGCAGCGGCTCTCGTCGATACGTACCGGTTTGTCGGTATTGTTGTGCGCCACGACAACCGCAACACCCCAGTCCTTCCTGGCGTACCACTGCGAACGTTGACCGTCGAGCGTCAGCCCCGCGCCCGGATCACAGAGGCTATCGGTTTCAAATGGCAGTGTTTCGCCGGTACGCATACCCACGGGGGCAGTTCCATCGACCATCTGGGTGAAGACCTTCTGGACATCGCCGCGGGTCGGCAACTCCCCACCGTCGCGTCGCTCCTTGATCCTTTTCATCTGATCATCGACGTCATGCGGGTTACCGTTTTGCACATAGCGAGCCGGGTTGACCTGATCACCAATCAGCCGCGGCGTCAGAATGAACAGACGTTCGCGCTGGCTCAGTTCACGGCTGCGGGACTGGAACAACAGCTTGCCGATGTAGGGAATGTCGCCCAGCAAGGGAATCTTGTGGACCTTGTCATTGGCTTCCAGCCCGTGGAAACCGCCGATCACCAGCGAACCATGTTCGGCGATGACGGCTTGGGTGCTGACATTGCCTTTGCGCACGCTGGGTTGTGTATCGTTGATATCGGAGATATCGATCTGGCCGTCTTCAATGTCGACGATCAGTTGCACCTGAGGCTTGCCATCGTGGTCCAGTGAACGCGGGATCACCTGCAGACTGGTCCCGGCGGTGATGGGCTCGATATTGGCGACGCGTTCTGACGTCGCCGTGATGTACTCAGTACGACTGAAGTCAATGACAGCCGGCTGATTTTCCAGGGTAAGAATGGACGGGTTGCCGATCACCGACGCTGAACCGTTGCCCTCCAGCGCGTGCAGCTCTGCAGAAAACTTGCCCGCGTTCTGAATGAACATCGTCGAACTGGTGCCTGCGTCGAACAGGTTGACGCCACCGCCGACGCTGCCTGCGTTGAAATTCCAGCGACTGGAGAGCTCCGCCAGCTCGTTGCGATCAATGTCGAGGATCACCGCATCGATTTCGATCAGGTTGCGTGAGACGTCCAGTTCCTTGATGAGTTTCTCGTACATTGGTTTGCGCGAAGGCAGGTCATAGATCAGCACCGCGTTGTTGCGCACATCGGCTGTTACACGAATGTTCGCGCGGCCACCGGAACGGCTTTTCCCGGATTTCTTGCTGCCGCTGCCATAGCTCAACACCCGATCAAGGCCCTGTTGCAAGGCGCCGGTATCGATGCCGCTGGAATCCAGAGGCAGGCTTTGAGTGTCCGCGCCGCCACCCGCGAGTCCGGCATTTGCGCCACCGTGCCCCAACAGGTTGATGCCATTGATGGCTTCGCCGCGAGAACGCGTGTCGAGCAAATCCTGAAGAATGCTGGCGACACCCGCTACTGTCAGTTGTTGATCACGATAACGAATGGTCCGGTCCGACGCGTTGGCGTATTTGAGCGGAAACACAACAATGTCTTGCTTGTCGCCCTTTTCCGGCGTCTCGACTTTTTTGCTGTAGTCACGCACCAGTTCCACATATTTTGCCGGGCCGCGAACCAGCACCACACCCTCGTTAGGCAGGACGCCCCAGCCAAAGCGTTTATCCAGCAGGCCTACATCGGTCAACGCCGTCTGCAAGTCATCTACCGCATCGGATGAGACTTCTACGCGCGCCGAGGTGTGTTCGCTGGACGGGCTGACGTAGAGCGTGTCGTTATAGACAAACCACTGGAAGTGGTATTCCTGACCAAGCCGATCGAGAAACTCTTCCGGGCTCTGGGCACGAATCCGGCCATCAAGCGTTCCTGGAATGGACGGCATGTCCAGCGCCATGCCGAACTCTTTGGCAAAATCAGCCAGCGCCGTGGTCAGTTCAGTCTGCCGGGCGTCGTAGGCGTAAGCCGTGTGTTTCCAGGCTTCGGGGGTGACCGCCCATGTAACAGGGGTCAACCCGATCAACAATAAAGGCAACCACATCAAGGCCTTGCGCATTTCAAACTCCCGGTTGCCGGTGATTGAGGGTCGTGCGCCCGGATATCGCGGGCGTCATGTCGCCAATGGTGGTGTGCATCAGGCTGAGCAAGGCCGCACGCTGATTGGCCAGGCTTTCAAGGCGATCGAGTAGATCGGCGAGGTTGCAGGGGTTGGGTATCCAGGTGACCAGGACCATGCAGCGGGTCTGCGGATCAATGGCGAAGGCGCCATCACAGGCACACGCAAGACTGGCACCCCCGTGGCTGAGCAACGCCTCGATGCGTTGGGAGTCATTGGCATCGTAGGGATCGAGCAGCTCGATGCTGCAACGTATTCCATGACCAACCACTTCCAGGCGGGCGTTGGCGTCGTCGACCCAGCAGTCCAGCGCAGTCGCCGGACGCTGATCACACCACTGGCCGACGACCTCAGCGAACTCACTGAAATCCATCGATGACATTTTTGGTCATTTTGTAGCCGGCTTGCTGGCACTGGTCAGCGATGTTGGAGCTGACAGCGGCCTGCTGACTTGCCTCACCGAAGGCATCAATGTCGTCGGCAGTAAAATGCCCGTTGCCACCCTCAAGCACGTCATCCACGTCGGACAAGGCGCGATTCAGCGTGCTGTCGAGGTTATTTTGCAGAGATTTGAAACTTATCATGTCCTTTTACTCCAGCAGGAAGGTTCAAACCTTGAGTGGAGCAAACGGCTGGTGCGGTTCCATTTTCGGCGCAAGAGCCTGTTTCAGGCAGACGAGTCACGGCCTGCCAGCCCGTTGCGCAGCGTCGCCCAATCGATGTCGAACGCGCCATTGGCGTCGCTCAGGCGCAGGCTTTCGGTGGTCAGCGATGCGTCGCGCTTGAGCTGCCAGTATTGGGCAAACCGGCTGTCAGCCAGCCACTCGGCGACCGGCTCGGCCATATCGGGGTGAACGCTGAGGGTCGCCACCGCTTCGTTGAGCTGACTGGCCGCGAGATTTTTCACCAGTGCCCTGGCGCGCTCGGCCAGCGTCGTGTCGTCAAGCAGGTGCCGAAGTGACTCGCTGAGC
Organism: Pseudomonas syringae group sp. J248-6; assembly: GCF_032586995.1. NCBI lineage: Bacteria > Pseudomonadati > Pseudomonadota > Gammaproteobacteria > Pseudomonadales > Pseudomonadaceae > Pseudomonas > Pseudomonas syringae group sp. J248-6. The sequence continues at coordinate 288,755 of NZ_JAWHOP010000006.1, forward strand.
AATTCCTCTATGGCGGTCATTGCTTGCTGCTGTAACACTTCACGCTGCACCTGCAATTGAGCGAGGAACGCATTGGCGTTTTCCCAGAAGCTGACCAGCGCCTGCTGATGCAGCAGGTCGGCCTTCTCTTGTTCGAGAACCAGCATTTGCTCTGCCTGGCGCTGCGCGTCGGCCAGAACATCGCGAGCCAGCAGGCTGTTGGCAATGTCTTCACGACGCAGCACAGGTTCAGGCAGAAGCGCAGTGGCAGTCAGCGTAATACTGCGTTTGGCGAGCATGGGGAATTCCTGATACAGAGCGAACCGGATCGAATTCAAACCGCCGTGACACGCCATAAAATGGCCTGCCACAACGTCTGAAGTTTATTCTCGGGTGCCTCGCACGGGGTGTCGGGAAGCTCATCTGGCGCCCATGCCAGACGCAATCGCGACCAATACTCAGGCCCCAGCCAGGCCCCCAACAGCAAGCGAGGGTCTTCGTTGGCAAGTTCCAGCCAGACGCCGGGGCGCAGCGCTTTGGTCAGCGCCCAGCACCATTGCCCGTCAGCGCCATCGCTTTCATTTCGGCAAAAGCAGATGCGCCCGGCCAGATCCAGCGCCCGGTCACGCTGTATGGGTGTCAGCGCCAGCCAGCGCAACACAGGCTCGGCAGGCATCGGCGGTTGATCGGGGTCAATGCCGACACTCTGCAAAAATACGCTGTGACGACTGGCCATCAGCCCGTCACAGTCACTGAGTGTCAGCCCGCAGTTCAAGGCAAAACGGCGTTGCCAGTCCGGATGCGCAAACTGCCAGGGGTTGCACCACCATTGAACCCAGTGCTCCTCGGCAATCAGCTCCATCAGGCACGCGCCGGTACGGTTGATCGACTCCGGGCGCCGAACCCGATTCGCCGAAGCAGCGCGGCACGCCAGTCACTGCGCAGCAGCAGCGCAATAATCAGCAGCAATACGACAACACCGGCCGGTACCAGCCAAAGCATCAGGTGCCAGAACGGCAAATCTTCGCTGTCGAGCTTGAACGGTCCGAAGCTGGCCCATTGCGTCGTTTCCTGAAACTCGGTGGCCGGTACAAAAACGATGGAGAATTTCTTCGATTCTGCCGATTGCGTGGACATGCCAGGGATGCTGCTGGCGACCATCTGCTGAATACGCCCACGCACACTGTCCGGGTCCAGCGCAGCCGAGTGCTTGATAAATACCGCCGCAGAAGCAGGTTGCACCGGCTCGCCCGGAGCGATGCGTTCCGGCAGCACCACATGCACTCTGGCCACGATAACGCCGTCTATCTGCGACAGCGTGGCTTCAAGTTCCTGAGACAGGGCATAGATGTAGCGGGCACGCTCTTCGAGAGGGGTCGAAATGACCCCTTCTTTCTTGAAGATGTCGCCCAGACTGGCGCGCGACTGGCGTGGCAGGCCGGCAGCGTTAAGCACGCGTACGGCGCGGTTCATGTCGCTGGCTGCGACCGTAACCACGACACCTGTCTTTTCAAGGCGCTTGCGCGCATCGATGTGCTGGTCCGCAAGGCGTGCAACCACCTCGTTGGAGTCCTGCTCGGACAAGCCAGTGAACAGATCGGTTTCATCACTGCACCCGCCAAGCAACAACATGCAAAACAACAGCAGCCCTGCGCTCAGAAATTTCACGAGAACCTCTACTGCAGGTTGGTCAGCTTGTCGATTGCCTGCGCAGTCTTGCTGACGACTTTGGTCGTGAGCGCTGTCTGCAGCGAGCATTGCGACAATGTGCGAGTCATCGCCGCGATATCCAGTGCCTCTCCGCTGCCCGAGGCCTTTTTCATGGAGCGCATGGCTTGCTGGGACATTTTTTCGGTTTCGCCCAGACCACCGGAAATCGCGCTGGCGATATGCTCGGAAAGCGGTGCTCCGCTTGAAACATTATCCGGACGCGTTGCGGCGGTGAAGATATCGACATCCGCCTGGGGAGGTTCTGAAACGAGCCCTTGTGGTACATCCTGCCCGAGCTCCGGCGAGATGTTTTTAACATTACCAAGGTGGGAAATGGTCACTTGAGTTCTCCGTCAGGCGGGTGTCAGTCAGGCAGCAGCCTGATTTTTAGTGCTTTGCAGCAGCATGTTGACCAGCAGCAAGGCAACTTGAGCAGCGCTGGCCTGCACGCCGGTGCCGGTCTGGCCAGCATCCTGAAGCGTCGCTTCCAGACCTTTCTGCAGCAAGCCACCGAGTAACTGACCCAGGTCCTGATTCGGCTGTTCGCCGCCAGGCACAAGGGCAGTATTGGCGGTGCTCACAGGTGTTCCCAAGCCGCCACCGGCCAATACCGATTGCAGGCCTCGGTCTATCAGCTCACCGATCAACTGGCCCACATCACCATTGGGATTGCTGTTGCTGGCGGGGCCGGTGTTAGCGTCGATAAGCGGGTCACCCAGTGAACCAGGCGAATTTTCCGTATTGCTCACAGGGCTGCCCAAGCCACCACCGCTGCTGTCGCCCGCCAGACCGCCGGCTGCATTCTGTTGACTGCCCAATTGCTGGCCGATGATGTCGAGTGCCGAGCGGAACTGTGCTGTTTCGTCGCCGTCGAGGAAGTTATCTTCCTTGAGTTCGTTCACCCACGAACCCGAGTCCGGTTTGGGAAACTGTGAGGGGTTGTCGTCCATGAACTGCGCGATCTTTTTCAGCATCGGCATGTCGTCCTCGGAAAAACGAGTGCCGCCATCCTGCTTGGTCAGAAGATCATTCAGCATCGACTTGGCCAGGCCATTGAGCACCTGTGTCATCAAGTCGGGTTGTCCGGCATCCGAGGCGTTGTCGGCAGAAGCGCCAAAATTGTCGCCCAGCTTTTCGTGGATAAGCGTGTCCAGCGCAGCCTTGATGTCCTCGAGGCCGCCGCCAGCCTTGCCACTGGCGGCCATCGCTTTGCCGAGCAACTTGCCCAATGGCGAGCTCTCGTCCAGTTGACCATTATGGGTCAGCTCCTGGGCAAGCTGCGCAATCACTTCCTGAAGCGCCCGGCTGGATGTACTCGCCCCGGTGGTCTCGGTTTCAGGACGGATCAGAACGAGCGCCATCGTCGGGCTTTGCAGCGTGCTGTTATTAAGACTGAGACTCTGCATCACAACCTCCTCAAAGTAGCAGCCCCCTCTGTGTGAAGGGGCATTCAAGAAATCAGAACTGGACGACCGAGTTCCGGATCTTGCTCGCAACGATTTGGTTGGAAAGCGCTTCTTTCTTGTCTTCGAAGCCCGCCAGCATGCTCGTCTCTCGCAGCAGGCCGTTCTCTTCGTTCGCAGTGCCGTCAAGCTCGGCGCTTTTTGCATCACCTTTACTGATGCTCGAGCGGGTAGCATCGATACTGTCAGTGCTACCCGTGTTTTTGGTCAGTGCAGTGTTGCGGTCGACGCTGCTCTTGACGCTGTTGATACCCTGCGCAGCGCCACCCACTGTGTTAACGACACCGCGACCCGCGTTAGTCAGAGAACTCATGATGCTCATAACGTGATACCCCTTGGTCTGTACCAGCGTAATTGCTTGGTACAGATAGGTGGTAACGACCCTTAAATCGGTTCCAGCACTCTGCAAAAAATCAGATCTGCAACTCCTTGATACGTCGATAGAGCGTGCGGCGTGGCATGTCCAGCTCCAGGCTTGCCGCATCAATGCAGTTACGGTGACGCTTGAGTGACTGTTGAATCAGGGCCTTTTCAATCGCCCTCAGCTGGGATTTGAGCCCACAGGCCAAGTGTTCTTCACTCTGCGGGTCGACGCCCAGCACCGGAAAACCCAATACATGACGTTTTGCAGCAGCCTTGAGCTCACGAATGTTGCCGGGCCAGTCATGCCCCAACAGTACCTGCTGGAGCAGCGGACAGACATCGGGCGGAGCAACGTCCAGTTCTTTGGCAGCCGTGGCCAGAAAGCGCTTGAACAAGGGCTGAATGCGCTCAGGCTGTGTGCGCAACGGTGGCAGCTGGAGTGTCAGCACGTTAAGGCGAAAGTACAGATCGCGGCGAAATTTCCCTTGCTCGACGGCATCATCCAGAGACGACTGGGCCGAAGCAATCACGCAGACATCCAGCTTGATCGTCGAAGTCGAACCCAGTCGCTCCAGTGCTCGGGTTTCGAGCACCCTCAGCAGCTTGGCCTGCAGGCTAAGCGGCATGCTATCGATCTCATCCAGATACAGCGTTCCGCCTTGTGCCGCTTCGATGTAGCCGACTCTGGAGCGGTCAGCACCGGTGTACGCACCGCTGACCACTCCAAACAGCTCACTCTCCGCCAGAGACTCCGGAATCGCAGCGCAATTCATCGCAACCAGGCGACCTTTACGACCCGACATTGCGTGAATGCGCTGGGCAATCGTGTCTTTGCCGGTTCCGGTTTCGCCTGACAGCAACACATCGATACCGAGTTGCGAAATGCTTTCAGCGACGATCCCCAGATTTGGAACACGCTCCTCGTCCAGGTCGTCATCAAACCCCTCATCAAGATCCATCACATGACTCCCGAGACATCAGCTTTTTGGACTCCAGCCGTTGCTGCGATCTATGCAGCAACTCCCAGCTCCTTCATACGGTGGTAAAGCGTACGTCTAGGCAGTTCGAGCTCCTGAAGCACGGCGTCGACATTGTGTCGATGCCGCTTCAACGCATCCTGAATAAGCATCTTTTCGATCACGCGCATCTGCATGCGCAGACCTGTCACCGGATCGCGAGCATCCATCGGTTCGGCCCCCAGCAGCGGGAACCCCAACACAAACCGCTTGGCCGCGGATTTCAGTTCGCGCACGTTGCCCGGCCAGTCATGGCTGAGCAGGATCTGCACACGCCCGTTATCCAGTGCAGGAACGGGACGTTGGAACTCAGCGGCAATCTCCTGGGTGAACTGGTCGAACAATGGCAGGATCTGTTCGCGACGTTTGCGCAAGGCTGGCAAGTGGAGCGTCAGCACGTTGAGCCGAAAAAACAGGTCGCGACGAAAAAGTCCTTGTTCCACCAGTTCATCCAGAGGGCGCTGGGCGGAAGCAATCACGCGCAGGTCCAGTGGAATGAATTCGGTCGAGCCCAGCCGCTCGACTCCCCGGCTCTCCAGCACGCGAAGCAGCTTGGCCTGGAGGCTGAGCGGCATGCTGTCGATTTCATCGAGGTAAAGCGTGCCGCCGCTGGACGCCTCGATGTAGCCCTCGCGAGCGCGGCAGACACCGGTAAATGCGCCGTTGACGACACCGAACAACTGGCTTTCTGCCAACGATTCGGGGATGGCAGCGCAGTTCATGCCGACAAAGGGCCCGGACCTGCTGGACAGCTCATGAACGCGATTGGCCAGGGTGTCTTTACCCGTCCCGGTTTCCCCGCACAGCAGCAAGTCCATATCCAGAAATGCGCTGTTCATTGCAATTTGATGACCAGCGGATAATGCAGTTACGTCCCAACACTCTCGGACGTCCTTATCAATGTCTGTGCTCATCGATCACTCTCACTGTGGGTGGCAAGCGGACTATTAATACCACGTCTTACAAGGCACACATATAGTAATTTAGTTCCCCATGAAATGAGAAAAAGCTCACAAAGTTGAGAATTATTATCATAGTAATATCGTCATATGACGAGCAACACCCGCATAGAGCCAGACTGTTGGGATGATTAGTTTAATCTATCGATATTCCATTCCGATCAAGCGCTTACCGTTCAAAAAAATCTTAAAACCCCCGGCGTGCGGGCCGTTCGTCCGACTGCCCCGTCTTGGACCCGGGCAAAAAACCATGTAATCACACGGTTTATTATTAGAAAAAACCGTGCAGCAAAGTGACTCGACTTATAAAAAACCAACGTACCGTTACAGGCCACATGAAAGGGCTCAACTAATAACGGGCTGAAAGAAATAAAAACGGGAAACACACACTTAACCAGTCCCCCCTCAAGGAAAATTAAGTTACCCAACTACCGAACCAAAACAAAAAGTTCGACATTGAAACTTAACTTACTGATTGGAAACGGAAGACGTTACACGTAACGCTGAACAGCGTTACTCACAGGTTTTCATTCATTCGGTTTTCCGAACGCTGCTCACCCTCGGCATGTAGGGTTACAAAATTCTCCCGGTTTTCGGGCTCGAAACGAGATAGCTTTTTGCCACCCAGCCATTCGGCTATCCGAACGAGTGGATTTCGTTGCGCGTAGACTCAAAATTGGAGGGAAGGGATAGTTAACTGAAAGGATTCAGTGTAGGACAATCCGCCAATCGCAAGCTGTCGCTGCGCCAAAGGTAGTGACCATAACCAACGGTGATACCTCGTCATCACGGAAGAATGTTTCTAAATGTGTGTAAGCACTAGCTTACAAAACTTTACAAAAGTTCAGCAAAAATAGTCGGCGAGCGTAAAAAGTTTATGGCTACCTGCCACGAACGAGAACAAAAAAAAGGACGTATCAGCGTTGAAATATAGCGTCTTAACGGCGAGTCACACCGAAACGCCAACAAGAAAAAGCACCAAAAAAGGGCATTTTTCAGGTGATTTTGCTAGGCATCCGGCTTTAAAACCGCAGGTTATTAGCGTGAACCGCTGGCATAGACCACGATACGCGGGCCGCTTGGCAGCTCGCGCGGGCCCGTACGATCCTCGATATCATCACGTCTGCGAGGCGACGAGCGGTCATCCACGTAGCGCCCGGCTTGTACCACGCTAGGCACCGATAATGCCTCCCTTGCCGGTGTCCGCAGGGTCATCGGCGGCTCTTTATGCTCGACAGCCGGTACCAAGGGTGGTGTTTGCGGCGCAGAAGCCTGCTCTGCCACCTGCATGGGTTCCACGGGCTTGGGCACAGGTGCCCGTTCAGCCACCTCCACCGCCTGCACGGGCCTGGGCACCGGCGTTCGCTCGACCACACGCACCGGCTGCGGCGTCCGGGGTAATGCCAAGTGCTCGACCACAGGCTTATCAACGCGCTGAGGGGCGCTCCTGGTTACAGGCGATTCTCCGGTAATTCGCGCGATACCGGCTGTCAGCACTTGCTTCTGAGTCTTGGGCAGCAGCAACCGCCCCGGTCCATCCGGCGTTTTTTTGCGCAGAAACGCCGAGTTGAGTCTCAGCAACTGCCCCTCATCCACGCCCGCAGTGGCCGCAAGCTGGGTCAGGTCTACGGCATGGTTGAGTTCGACCACGTCGAAATATGGTGTATTGGCCACCGGGGTGAGTTTTACACCGTAGGTAGCGGCGTTGCGCACGATCAGCGAGAGCGCCAGCAGCCTGGGCACGTAATCCAGGGTTTCCCTGGGCAAATTCAGGTGCCAGTAATCAACAGGCAGTCCGCGTCGCCGATTGGCCTCGATCGCCCGGCCGACAGTGCCTTCGCCCGAGTTGTAGGCCGCCAATGCCAGCAGCCAGTCATTATTGAACTGATCATGCAGGCGGGTCAGGTAATCCATCGCCGCCCTGCTGGATGCCACCACGTCACGGCGCGCGTCATACGTAGCGCTTTGATACAGATTGAAGCTGCGCCCGGTAGAAGGCATGAATTGCCAAAGGCCCGCCGCAGCGGCCGGTGAATTGGCCATCGGGTTGTAGGAGCTTTCGATCATTGGCAACAGTGCCAGCTCCAGCGGCATATTGCGCTCGTCCAGGCGCTCGACAATAAAATGCAGATAGGGGCTGGCCCGGACACTTGCCCCACTGATAAAGCCACGATTGCTCAGCAGCCAGTCGCGCTGGCGAGCGATACGCTCATTCATACCCAGGCCATCCGCCAGCCTGCTGCGTTGCGCAACGCGCTGCCACACGTCCTCGCCGTTATACACGGGCAAATCGGAAATTTTCTCTGCCGCCCGCGCACCTTCCTGATCATCTCCCCCCCAGTAGACCAGGCCCGTAACCAGCCGCGGATTGCGTTCCTGCCGTGGTGCTGAATAGTCCACAGACTGACAACCCACACACAGCGAGCCCAGGGCGAGGACAGCGATTTGAACAGCGCGAGCCAGCAAGCGGGGGCTCGATACGAAGGAGGCAACGGCGGGCATGGGGGGAATGTCCTGAACGTGTCCATCCTACGTGGCACGTTCACCGTTACGGTTCCCTTTGAAACCGATATCAGCGCTGCAAGGCGCTGGGCTGAATCATTTCAGCCATAAGTATTTGCGATGGAACCCTCCACCATCTCTTGCCACTCAGCCGATGAAGGAATTTTCACGCTTTGCATCAGGCTGCCATCAGTGGCAAATGGACAGGGAGATTCACCGTGCATTCATCATCGATCCACCGCAACACCGGAAGCATCATTCAGCCGCCAGTCTCGGCAAACACGAACGCTGCAGCTGATCTACAGCAAAAAACCGAACAACCCAAGCAACGCTCCTCGCACTCACTGAGCAGTGTCGGCAAGCGAGCGCTGAAGAACGTCAGCAAACTGTTCCAGAAATCCAAGGCACCGCAGCAGAAAGCGGCCACGCCTCTCACCGTAAAAAACGTCAAGCCTTCACAGCCCACTTCAAATGCGAAGACAGCCAAAGATAAAGCGCCTGTATCTCAGTTATCGAGCAATAGTCTTGATGACCTGGACGATACGCGCCAGCCAGTGACGCGTGCGGGGCATAGCGGCGCCAGCACTTCCGGCACCAAAGCCCAAGACCCGGACGAGCCGGCAACGCTCCAGAGTTCTCGGCAATCGATGATGACGCGCAGCAACGGAGGCCGTTTCGAGCTGAAAGACGAAAAACTGGTTCGCAACTCAGAGCCACAAGGCAGCATTCAACTGGACGCCAAGGGAAAGCCTGACTTCTCCACGTTCAATACTTCCGGCCTGGCCCCACTGCTGGATTCCATTCTCGCCACCCCCAGGCAAACCTACCTGGCCCATCAAAGCAAAGACGGCGTGCACGGCCACCAGTTGCTACAGGCCAACGGGCACCTGCTGCACCTGGCGCAGGACGACAGTTCGCTAGCCTTGATCCGCAGCAGCAAAGAAGCACTGCATATAGAAGGAAAGAAACCGCCAGCGGTGAAACTGGAGCGTGAAGACGGCAACATTCACGTCGACACCGCGAGCGGGCGAAAGACTCAAGAGTTACCCGGCAAGGCGCACATCGCTCACATTACCGGTGTGCTTCTCAGGCACGACGGCGAGCGTATGCGAGTGCATGAAGACCGGCTCTATCAGTTCGACCCGATCAGTGCTCGCTGGAAAGCGCCTGAAGGCACGGAGGACATCGCTTTCAACAGTCTGGCCGCAGGCGGCAACGGCTCGGTCTATGCGAAAAGCGACGATGTGGTAGTCGACCTCACGAGCCCTTTCATGCCGCACGTCGAAGTCAAGGATCTGCAGTCATTTTCGGTGGCACCGGACAACAGAGCGACATTGCTCAGCGGCAAAGAGACCCAGGCGATCCTGCTCACAGACATGAGCCCGGTGATTGGCGATCTGACCGAGAAGAAAACCAAAGCGCTTGAACTCGACGGCGGCAAGGCGCAAGCGGCTGCGGTCGGCCTGAGCGACAACAAGCTGTTCATAGCAGACACCCAAGGCAGACTTTACAGCGCGGACCGGAGCGCATTTGAAAGCAATGACCCGCAATTGAAGCTGATGCCCGATCAGGCAAACTTTCAATTGGCAGGCCTGCCGCTGGGTGGCCACGACAGCGTCACCGGATTCATCAACGGGGATGACGGCCGTGTGCATGCATTGATCAAAAACCGCCAGGGCGAGATTCACTCTCACGCACTCGATGAGCAGAGTTCAAAACTGGAAAGCGGCTGGAACATGACCAATGCTCTGGTACTGAGCAACAATCGCGGGCTGACCATGCCCCCGCCCCCCACCGCCGCTGACCGGCTCAACCTCGATCGTGCGGGTCTGGTTGGCCTGAGCGAAGGACGCATTCAGCGCTGGGACGCGACGCCCGAATGCTGGAAAGACGCCGGTATAAAAGATATTGACCGCCTGCAACGCGGTGCCGACAGCAACGCCTATGCGCTCAAGGGCGGCAAGCTGCACGCGCTCAAGGTGACTCCTGAACACCCCAACATGGCCTTTGACCACAACACGGCGCTGGCCCAGACCGCGCGCTCGACAACAGTCGAGATGGGCAAGGAAATCGAAGGGCTCGACGACCGGGTGATCACAGCCTTTGCAATGGTCAGCAACAAACGCTTCGTCGCCCTCGATGACCAGAACAAGCTGACCGCCCACAGCAAGGATCACAAACCCGTCACTCTCGATATCTCCGGCCTGGAAGGCGATATCAAGAGCCTTGCTCTGGATGAAAAACACAACCTTCATGCGCTCACCAGTACCGGCGGGCTTTATTGCCTGCCCAGGGAAGCCTGGCAATCGACAAAGCTGGGGGATCAGATGCGCGCCCGCTGGACGCCGGTTGCCCTACCCGGAGGTCAGCCGGTCAAGGCACTTTTCGCCAATGACGACAACGTGCTCAGCGCCCAGGTCGAAGACGCCGAGGGCCAGGGTCTGATGCGGCTCAGTGCAGGCAAATGGCAAGCTTTCGAGCAGCGCCCGGTAGAAGAAAACGGTTTGAATGATGTGCACTCGCGAATCACGGGATCGAACAAGACCTGGCGAATTCCAAAAACCGGGCTGACGCTCAGAATGGACATCAATGCATTCGGGCGCAGCGGTATGGAGAAATCCAAAAAAGCCAGCACCCGCGAGTTCATGCGCGCCAACGTCTACAAAAACACCGCAGAAGTGCCCCGCTGGATGAAGAACGTTGGCAACAACATTCAACATCGCCACCACGGTCGCCTGGGTCTGAATGAGGTATATAAAACCGAGTCCATGCTGTTCAAGCAGTTGGAGCTGATCAATGAGTCCGGCGGCAGGCCGCCAGCCCCGGGCAAGGATTTGAAAGCGCGCATTGCCGCACTGGAATCAAAACTGGGGCCTCAAGGCGCTACGCTGGTCAAGGAACTGGAAACCCTGCGCGAAGAGCTGGAAAATCACAGCTACACGGCGCTGATGTCTATCGGCCAAAGCTATGGCAAGGTGAAAAACCTCAGGCAACAAGACGGCATTCTCAACCAGCACGGTGAGTTAGCCAAGCCGTCGGTGCGCACCCAGTTCGGCAAGAAACTCGCTGAGCTGGGCACAAAGCTCAACTTTAAAAGCTCTGGACATGACCTGGTCAAAGAGCTTCAGGACGCCTTGACTCAAGTTGCTCCGTCTGCTGAAAACCCCACCAAAAAGTTACTCGGCACGCTGAAGTATCAAGGGCTGAAACTCAGCCACCAGAAAGCCGACGTACCCTTGGGGCAGCGCCGCGATGCCAGTGAGGAGCATGGCCTGAGTAAAGCGCGTCTGGCGCTGGATCTGGTCACGCTGAAAAGCCTCGGCGCGCTGCTCGACGAGGTCGAACAGCTACCGCCGCAAGCCGACATAGACCCGTTACAAAACAAACTGGCGACGCTGCGTGATGTGACTTACGGCGAAAACCCGGTCAAGGTGGTTACAGACATGGGCTTTACCGATAACAAAGCGCTGGAAAGCGGTTACGAAGCGGTCAAGACATTCCTCAAGTCGTTCAAAAAAGCTGACCATGCGGTTAGCGTCAATATGCGCGCAGCCACAGGCAGCAAGGACCAGGCGGAGCTGGCCGGAAAATTCAAAAGCATGCTCAAGCAACTGGAGCATGGCGACGACGAAATCGGGCTGCAGCGCAGTTACGGACTGAACCTTACCACCCCGTTCATCATTCTTGCCGACAAGGCCACAGGACTATGGCCAACGGCAGGTACTACCGGTAACCGTAACTACATACTCAATGCCGAGCGTTGCGAGGGCGGCGTTACGCTTTACCTGATCAGCGAAGGTGCGGGAAACGTAAGCGGTGGCTTCGGTGCCGGCAAAGACTACTGGCCGGGCTTTTTTGACGAAAACCATCCTGCTCGTAGTGTCGACGTCGGTAACAACCGCACGTTGACCCCCAACTTTCGCCTGGGCGTGGACGTGACAGCCACCGTCGCCGCCAGCCAACGTGCCGGCGTGGTCTTCAACGTTCCGGATGAAGACATCGACGCATTTGTCGACGACCTGTTTGAAGGCAAGCTGAACCCCTTGCAGGTGCTTAAAAAGGCCGTCGACCATGAGACCTACCAGGCTCGGCGATTCAACTTCGACCTCACGGCGGGCGGAACTGCCGATCTACGCGCGGGGATAAACCTGACCGAAGACAGAGACCCGGATGCCGATCCCAATAGCGATTCGTTCTCTGCGGTGGTGCGCGGCGGATTCGCGGCGAACATCACCGTTAACCTGATGACCTACACCGATTACTCGTTGACCCAGAAAAACGACAAGACCGAGTTGCGCGAAGGCGGCAAGAACCGCCCGCGCTTTCTCAACAACGCAACGCTTGGCGGGCAGCTTCGCGGTCAGATCGGCGGCACCCACACCGCCCCCACAGGCACACCCGCCTCCGCGCCGGGACCGACGCCCGCTTCACAGTCAGCCGCCAACAATCTGGGAGTAGCGGTCAATTTCAGCGTAGAGAACAGGACTGTCAAACGGGTCAAGTTTCGCTATAACGTCGCCAAGCCGATAACCACCGAAGGTTTGGGCAAGCTGTCTAAAAGCCTCGGCGAGGCATTCAAGGACAGCACGACCAAAGCAAAACTGGCCGAACTGGCCGACCCGCTGAATGCGCGTTACGCAGGCAAGAAACCGGATGAGGTTATTCAGGCGCACCTCGACGGCCTTGAAGAACTGTTTGCCGACACTCAATGGCAGAACGACAAGCAGTACAAAGCGCTTCGTGGCCTGAAACGCGGGGCGGTCGAGCATCGGGCATCAGTCAATAAGCACAGCGTGATGGATAACGCACGTTTTGAGACCAGCAAAACCAACCTCTCCGGCCTGAGCAGTGAAAGCATACTCACCAAAATCATGGGCTCAGTGCGTGAAGCGAGCGCCCCCGGCAATGCAGCCAGGGTTGCCGAATTCATGCGCCAGGACCCGAAACTCCGCGCCATGCTCAAGGACATGGAGGGCAGCATCGGGACACTGGCGCGCGTACGGCTGGAACCGAAGGACTCACTGGTCGATAAAATCGACGAAGGTAGCCTGGACGGCACCATGACCCAAAGCGACCTCTCCGACCTTCTGGGGGACCGCAGCCAGATGCGCATCAAGCGCCTGGTGGTATTCCACACCGCGACTCAGGCTGAAAACTTCACCTCACCAACACCCCTGGTCAGCTATAACAGCGGAGCGAATATGAGTGTCACTAAAACGCTGGGGCGCATCAACTTCATTTATGGCGCAGACCAGGACAAACCGATTGGTTACACCTTTGACGGCGAGTTGTCGCGGCCTTCGGCGTCGCTCAAGGAAGCGGCGAGCAAGTTGAAGCAAGAAGGGTTTGAACTGAAAAGCTGAAAACGCAAACAGTGAAAAAAGCGCCGCCTTTACGCGGCGCTTTTTTTATTCAAGCCAGAAATGCGCGAGCCTCGCGTGCCTGGGAAATGAAGCCGCGAGTCACATCGCAGAACGCCGGTTCATCGAGCGATGCCAGTTCACGCTGGGCGCATAGACGTACATCGCCCTGATCGACAGCAAACCAGCAACCGTGCAAACGGGCGACGTCGAAGTTCAGGCTCAACAGGCGCTGCAGATCAGTGGAACGCTCCGGACAACGGCCTACACTGCAATGAAAGACGACCATTTCGCTGTGCTCGGGCAACTCGATGATCGCCGCTTCGTTGTTCTGGCCGTCGTAAAGGGCGCATACGCCATTCTGCAAGGCCAATGATGTACCGAGCTGGACGCTCAGAGCGTTAATGAAGCGGGCGAAATCGGGTGTCGGGTTTCTCATCGTTATAGTCCTTTAAAGTTAAAGCAGTCTGAATCAGCCGGACAGCAGACAGGTACGGACTGTGCCCGGCGTTGGAATCAGCGCGGAGCGAGCAAGCCTTCTTCCAGCGCCCGCAACTGCTCGTCGTCAAGCGGAACGGAAGGTGCCGGCCGCTGCACTGTGGGGCTGGTTGGCGACGTTGGGGCCGCGTTCCGGGGCTCGTCGACGGACCCGCGAGCTTCAGGCGGTTTTGCTGGCGTAAGCGCAGCGCGTGCTGACGACACGCCGTTCAGCACACCGTCTGCCAACACTCGAACCGTGTCCACAGCCATCTGGGTTGGCAGCTGCAACGCGCCTCGGCCCATGTGATAAGCGTTTTCCATAGCCCTTGGAATGCCGCTCAATGTGCCCGGCTGGGAGGTATGTGGCAGCGATGCCCTGTTCGGATGGCGGATGTTGTTCAAGGCTGTTTCGGTACGATCCAGCATCGGCGTTGCGCCGCCCATGCCCGCATCCTTCAGCGCCTTGGCTTCGGCGGTGACAGACTGGTTGGCGTACAGCGTGGACAAGTAGGAAATCGAGCCCGTTGCGGCCAGAGCCATGTTGCGCAGGATATTCCCCGCACTGAGCGTACCGCGCGCGCCTTCGGGCTGGGCTGTCACTGGCGGCAGTGCCGAGGTCAGCGCCGAGCTCTGAATACCCGATATTGCCTTGCTATAGAACGTGGTACGTACCGACGCTTCGCGCAGGTCCATGCCTTTGGCCAGATCCTTTTTCAACTCTGTCTCGGCTCGGTCTGGCGTGAATACCGGAATTTTGCGCCCTGCGGGATCGACATACGTCGACTTCAACTGCAAAAGCGTTTGCGAACTGGCAGACACCGCCCCGCCAAAGCCGGATGCCAGGGCTCTTGCGCTCAGCGTCTGGCCATTGATCTGGTGTAAATCGTTGAGCATCTGGCGCACAGCCTGAGAACCACCAAAGGCACTGTAAGCCATCAGTTCACCCACCGGATGGGTGGACGAACCCTGGACCTTCTTCTGGTTCAGCACCGCGCGTTCGCCCTTGACGAATGCCTTGTCCTGAGCGAGTTCATCGGGCGTTTTCCTGATCAGTTCACCGTGCTCGCTTTTCAGTTCGAAGGGGTCAGGAATCACCGAATTGGTATCGATAGCCTTGAGTGGCACCATGTTCAAGCGCTCGTTCAGGCCAGTCTTCTGCAAGGCAGCCTGAAACACCGGTTTCACTACGCTATTAACTGTCTCGTGAGCAATGCCCGCGACCATTCCGGTTATTGCCGCCTTGAGCATGCTGGCGTCGCTGCTGGTCTCAGGCACCTCCTCTCGCAGCTTGTCACTGGTGGACAAACGCACGTAACCCAGGTGCGTCATTGACGACAGGAACTGCGGAACCGCAGCCGCAACAATCGGCCCGGCACCTTTCCAGCCGCCAACCGAGTTGCGGGCAGTGACAAGATCACTGACGACGGTGTCCAATTGTGTATGTGCGGCGACCGAAGCAAGGCGTTTGGCCTCTGGCGATTTGACGAAATCGGCGTGCAGGCCGACCAGAGTGGTTTTGGCATCAACCAGCGCCTGCCTGTTAGCGTGCAAAGCTTCCTTGTCGCCCTCTTCGGCACTTTGCAAGCTCACATCCACTGCAGCGATGTGCTCATCCAGCGACACGATGCTTTTGCTCAGCTCTTCGCCGATTGCCTTGCTAGCACGACCGGCGTACTCGCCAAGAGCGGCCTGACTGACGGCAAGAGTCGCCCGATCCTCGTTGGCATGCGGGCCTGTCTTGGTTGGCGTAGCGTCGTGCATCAACTGAAAGTGCTCCAGTTGATCGGCGACCGATTGTGCGAAGCCCTTGATCAGTTGACCGACTTCGGCTTTGTCGGGGGCCTGACCCGGCTGGGTAAACTTGTCCAGCAGTTGTTGCAAGTCCGAACCATGAAACTGCTTCAGTTGATAGCGCTCAGGAGAGAGACGCTCGGCCATGACTTCAAAAGGCAGCTTTTCAGCCTGCAGCAAGCTGCCAATCAATAACGCGGCACGCGAGCTGATCATCGGCGCGCCGCTGACCGGAGCCGTCGCAGGCTCAGCCTTGAAGGCTTGTAAAAGCTGCGTGTGTCGCGCCGCAACATTCAGCCGCGCGGCACCGGCAGCCGAGCTTTCTGCTGCGTGCGGCCCTGCCTGATTGGGAGTCAGCGGCGGATTCATGCCTGGCGTCACTGCATTCGGGTGAGCGGTCTGGGCGGGAATAGCATCGGGCTGCTGGTTTATCCGGGCGAGCTCGATGCCGCCCGATCCACCGATTCGCGGAGTGTTCATTGAAACCTCCCTGAGGCCGACAGGCTCTCGCGTTTGGCTGCCGTGGCAACAGGCTGCTCAGCCGAAGCACCTGCCGTTGCGGCCTGCCCGATGAACCCGTGCTCGCGCCACTCGTTCGCCAGATCAGCGAACGACTTCATCAACAGCAGCACGCCTTCGGCAGAGGCTCGCTCCAGGCTCACGGACCCCATAAGCAGCACCCGGCTGGTCTGAGCATTCCAAGAGAAAACCGGGCTATGGGCGCCCGAGAACATATGAAAATTGATGTCCATCAACGCCAGCAATACAGCGTCACGATTGCGTGTCGGCAACGCTCCCATGTCGCCGTAAATCAGAACAGCACGGCCCTCATCGCGATCCTGATACTGAAGTGTGAAGTCCACTTCGCTGATTTTGAAATTGGCAGATTCGTAAAAACGTTCAGGCGTGGAAATAAGGCTGAGCGCGCAGATTTCGTTTATCAGGGTGTGGTACGGGTCATTATTGGTCATTTCACGGCCTCTGAGTGCGATATAAAGCCACACCGTTTTTCTGCCGGTGTGTTCGCACTGAGTCGAAGGTAAAGGCGTTTTGGTTCCTTGCGCTCGTCAAGCGCACAAGGGATGGCGTCTTGAAAACATCGCCATCGATAGCGGCGAAACGGGAACCGCTCACCTCGCTTTGCCACTCACTTCGAGCAACATCTGGCGAATTCCTCGTCGACCTATAGAACTGACAGGGACGCGGCGACCGACGCTGGTAAATCCGGAAGACGACGCTGGTTCATATGTCCACCCCATCGAGGTAAAACATCATGAGCATCGGTATCACCCCCACGCCCTACCAACCCGCGCCAGCCGCGCTGGACTTCTCGGCGCTGAGTGAAAAAAGCCCGCAGACAAACACCTTCCACGATGAGAACACACCGCAGGCCGTAGACGCTGGCGCCATGCTGTTCAACAGCGCCGCACAGAAAAACGTCAGTTTCGGGCAACCCGACAACAGCGTGCAGAGCCCACAGGATGCCAACAACACAGCCAACCCCGAGTCCAACCTCATCAAGCTGTTCAGTGCATTGATTGTTTCACTGCTGCAGATGCTCATGAACCTTAATAAAAAACAGGACACAGATCAGGACTCGAGCGAGTGGCAGGACCCTTTTCAGAACAATGGCGGGCTCGGTACGCCTTCAACCGATAGCGGTGACAGCGGTGACGGCAGTACGCTAGCCGCAACGGGTGATGGCAGCGGCGATACCCCCACCGCAACAGGTGATGGCGGTGGCGATACGCCGACTGCAACAGGCGGTGACGGCGGCGATAGCCCTGCACCCACTGCAACAGGTGGCAACACGCCTTCTGTCGAAGGCAGCAGCGAGAACGATGATGGCGTAACACCGCAACTGGCCAACCCCAACCATACCTCAGGCACGGGTCCGGTTTCGGATACAGCGGGCGCCAACGACCAGGCCGGCAAGGTCATTGTGGTGAAAGACACCATCAAAGTCGCTGCCAACACAGTCTATGACGCACATGGCGCAACCTTCACCGCCGACAAGTCGATGGGTAACGGAGACCAGAGCGAAAACCAGAAGCCTTTGTTCGAACTGGCAGAAGGCGCCACCTTGAAAAACGCGAATCTGGGCGAGAACGAGGTGGATGGCATACATGTGGTAGCCAAAAGCGCCCAGCAAGTCACCATTGATAACGTGCACGCCGAAAACGTCGGGGAGGACATGATCACTGTCAAGGGCGAGGGAGGCGCAAAGGTGACCAATCTGCAAATCAAAAACAGCAGTGCTGAAAACGCAGACGATAAGGTTGTCCAACTTAACGCGAACACTCATTTGAACATCACTGGTTTCGAAGCCAACAATTTCGGAACGCTGGTTCGCACCAATGGTGAAAAGCAGTTTGATGACATGAATATCAAGCTGGACG
Source organism: Pseudomonas syringae group sp. J248-6 (assembly GCF_032586995.1). Classification (NCBI taxonomy): domain Bacteria; kingdom Pseudomonadati; phylum Pseudomonadota; class Gammaproteobacteria; order Pseudomonadales; family Pseudomonadaceae; genus Pseudomonas; species Pseudomonas syringae group sp. J248-6. Next base: position 306,777 of record NZ_JAWHOP010000006.1, read on the forward strand.
GTGTAGACGCTAATCACGGCAAGTTCGCACTGGTAAAAAGCGACAGCGAAGACCTGAAGCTGGAGACCAGCAACATCGCCATGACCGATGTCAAACATGCCTATGATAAAACCAAGGCCTCGACCCAACACACAGCGCTTTGAATCCCAACCGGACAGCTGGAAAAAAGGGGTGGCCTCACTCGTTGAGCCCGCCCCTTTTTACCGTCTAATTGCAACTTACAGTTTGCTTACGACCATCCAGGCTGAAACGGTGTTTCACTTGGAGAAGCCGCAATACCACCCTCTTCAATATCCGCTTCACGCGCGGGACGATGACGCAGGTTATTGACCGTGTTGCGCAAGCTGGCACCGGTATTGACGAGCGCTTCCCCGCCTTTGTCTTTGACGGTTTTTGCCAGTTTCACGGTCTGGTCGGCAACATAGCCTGTCGTACTGGACGCAGTCGACTTCACCGTGTCCTGTATGAACGACTCGGCTTTTTTAACCGCAGGGTCAGTCGCCAGTGCAGCGGTGGTCCAGCCTGCGAAAACGCCTGCCGAACCCGCCAGGTTGGTCAACTGACTGACCGCAGCACTGGTCGCCGGATGGGAGATGTTTTTCGTCGCCATCTCCTGCAACTTGCCTACCCCTGCGAAACCGCCCGCCAAGGCAACCCCGTTTTGTACCAGACTGGTTGCCGAGACCAGACTTCTCACCGCCTTGAGCCCGTCAGTCGCGATGTCCAGTGGCAGACCGGCCATCCGCTTGCCAGCGTTAAGCGCCGCACCTGAGTAGCTGGCTGACTTGATCGCGTTGTAAGCATCGAGCCAGTCAGTTTCGTCATTCAGGTCAGCCTTGGGCTGTTTATCCTTCAGGCCGAGCACGAATGCACCACCGCGCAGGTGATCGCGCGACTGCACACTGAGCATGCGGTTGCCAAAGCCTGCGTTGGCAGCCAGACCACCCGCCGTCGACACGCTGATGTCGACAGCACTCTGGACTGCCGGTCTGGACGCCAGTGCCGGAGCCAACACCGTACGCACTGCGTTGCGCGCCGAGTACGTCTGCACCGCAATCCCCATGTCCACAACCTGCCTGCCAAGCCCTGGCGAGTGGCGCTTCACAGAGGCAGCCATCGCATCATGGAGCCTGTCCGGCGAGGTGCTCAGGTAATGCAGATCACCTGTCGCACGATCCATCATCTTGGTGCCCACCTGGTCCATCACCCCCGACAGCGCCCCGGAAATGAACGGGGTTAGCGGCTTGAGTGGCGCAGGTAGCCAATCGCCCTTGTTAATCGCTGGCTGCATGTACTGAAGCACCGAAGCAGCGGCAAATGGCGTGGCCCGTAACGCGCTTGATGCCGTCGTCGCCAATCGGTCGAACTTTTCCGCCTTGGCAAATGTTTCTCCGATGCTTGCACGGGTTTCGCCCTGCTCACTCAACCGCCTGGCGCGCGCATCGATCAGCGCATCGATCTGCTCGTTATGAGCATGAATGGCAGCGTGGTCGTCCAATGAGCCGGTCAACGGCAATTTGTGTGCAGCGAACACATGATCCTTCAGGTAATCAGTGATCGCATGCAGATTGTCCTGCGCACCGGAGTTGACGGACCGCACAGAACTGGAAGCAAGAGACGCGTCAGACGCGGTTCGAAAGCTCTCTATCTCAATACCAGGCGGTTGTTGGGCGGATCGGTTGATGTGCATGGAAATTCCCTCTCGGTCTACGGAGTTTGAACAGCAAAGCGCTGAGGCGGGCTTGTCCGGAACGAGTATTTGCGTGAAAGCAATGCAACGAAGTGTCGATCAAACAACGCCAGAAACAGCGAAACGTCCGGCTACCCGCCAGTTGAACAGGATCGACAAAGGCTGTGTGGTCCCGGATCCGTTGACGGTTCCAGTGCATGACCTGTGCATGCCGAATTCAAAGGCACCAGCCGAAACAGCACAGCAAACCGTGTTGAAAATTACGCACCCGGAAATTAAGCGGGCTTTAAGGCGAGCGGCGTAAGTTCGCGGCATAACGTGTTCACTGAACATATACAGCCTTCTTCCAACCCAGCAAGGGAGTGCCGTAATGACGGGGCTTTTCGAAAAAAAATGGCGGTGTATCAGCCGAACGGTCACCTACGTTGGCTGGTCGCTGTTCTGGCTTCTGCTCTGGGACCTGGCCGTGACCATGGATGTCATGCTGATAGAAGGCAAGGGCATCGATTTCCCGCTGATGCCTCTCACGCTGCTTTGCTCGGCACTGATCGTGCTGATCAGCTTTCGCAACACAAGCGCCTACAACCGCTGGTGGGAAGCGCGCACGTTATGGGGCGCGATGGTCAATAGCTCACGCAGCTATGGCCGCCAGGTGATTACCCTGATTGAGGGTAATACCGATGATCGCAACAACCCGGTGAAAGAAGTGCTGTTTCATCGCCACGTGGCCTACCTGCGGGCACTGCGGGCCCATCTCAAAGGCGATGTCGGCACCGCAAGGCTCGACGGTCTGTTGTCGAACGCCGAAATTCGTCGAGCCTCTGACAGCAATAACTTTCCCAATGACATTCTGAACGGCTCGGCAGCCATCATCTCCGAAGAGTTTGCAGCGGGACGCATCGACAGCATTCGTCTGGCGAGACTGGAGTCGACCATGGTCGAACTGTCCAACTGCCAAGGCGGCATGGAACGCATCGCCAACACACCCTTGCCCTACCCGTACATCTATTTTCCGAGGCTGTTCAGCACCCTGTTCTGCGTCATCATGCCACTGAGCATGGTGACCACCCTGGGCTGGTTCACCCCGGCGATATCCACGGTGGTCGGCTGCATGCTGCTGGCAATGGACCGTATCGGCACCGACCTGCAAGCGCCCTTCGGCAGCAGTCAGCACCGGATTCGCATGGAAGACTTGTGCAACACCATCGAAAAGAACCTGCACTCGATGTTTAGTGCGCCGGAAAAGCAGCTGCTGTCGACAGGCTCGCAAGGCGAGGACGGTGGTGCTTGGCAGGCGCATCGGCTGGCCGTTTGAAGAGCTGATATAAGCGCTAGCGGCCAACCATAAAAATTTTCACAGGCGAAGGAGGTTTGGAGGCATAGCCTGTGATGAACGGCGCATCATTGACTGCCAAATCCAAGCTGACAGGAACGATGGCCTTCACCCCATACTCTGGCGAAGGTCAGGGTGCCAAGCCATAAGCTTCTGGCGCGGGGCCGCCGCCCTTGCCGTGAAGCGGGGCAAGGCATGCTGCAAGTTCGCTTTTGCGAAACGGCTTTGTGAGCCGCGGAAGATCCGGATCAAGGCCCTCACGTTCGGCATATCCGGAGACCAGCAGGATCGCGGTTCCAGGCCTTGAGGAGCGGACCACTCGGGCCAGATCGGTCCCGTTGATACCCGGCATGAGGTGGTCAGTGATCAGCAGATCAAATGCCTGCCCGTTGGCTATCAGTTGCATGGCCTCTTCACCTGACCCGGCCTCGATCACGCGGTAACCCAGCTCGGCCAGCATGTAACAGGTGCTTGCCCGTACCAGTTCCTCATCGTCGACCAGCAGCGCGATCCCGCGCGTCAATTGCGGCTCTGACGCCTCGACAATGTGCAAAGCCGCTGCTGGCACGGTCATGCTGCGCGGCAACCACAGCTCCACTTTCGTCCCGGAACCTGGCGAACTCTGAATCGTGAGAGCACCGTTTAATTGTGATGCCAGCCCATGCACCATCGAAAGACCCAGACCAGTCCCTTTGCCGACACCCTTTGTGGAGAAGAATGGCTCCACCGCTCGGCCAAGCGTGGCAGCGTCCATGCCAGTGCCCGTGTCTGCGACAGTTAAACAGAGGTATTCGCCTTTCGGCAGCTTCGAACGATGCCCATCGCCCACCAGCACCGTGCCGGCAGATATGCACAGGGTGCCGCCTGCGGTCATCGCGTCACGCGCGTTCACGGAGAGATTGAGAACAGCCATCTCCAGCTGGTTTTGATCGGCAATGGCAGCAGGCAGATTCTCTGGAGCATCGACGACCACCTTGATTTTCGGCCCGGCCGTTCTGGCCACCAGATCACCCATATCGCTCAGCAATTTGGCCACATCGACCGGAACCGTCTGCAACGGCTGACGGCGCGCGAAGGCAAGCAGTCTCTGTACCAGCGTCTTGGCACGCTCCGCCGACTGCATCGCGCCCGAGATGAGACGTTGCTCTCGATCGCCACCCACGCCACGTCGCAGGAGCAGATCGAGCGTGCCCACAATGGGCGTGAGCAGGTTATTGAAGTCATGCGCAACGCCGCCGGTAAGCTGCCCCATCGCTTCCATCTTCTGGCTCTGGCGCAGCGTCTGCTGGACCTCCTCGCGCTCGGCGATGGCCTGGACAATTCGCCTTTCAAGGGTGTCGTTAAGCTCTCTCAGCTCCTCCTCGGCAGCCTTGCGAGCAGTGATTTCGATTGCGGTGCCGGTGACGCGCAAACAGACACCGGCTGCATTGAACACCCCGCGCCCCTTGGCCGTGATCCAGCGAACGACGCCGTCCTCTCGGCCAATCGTGCGATAGTCGACCTCGTAGAGCGCGCGACGCTCTGGGTCTGCGGCCGCCAGGAAGGCGTCGATCGTCGCATCACGATCCTCGGGGTGCAAACCATCATAGAAATCTTGCAACGTGACCGTCACGTTAGCCGAGATGCCGAACATCGCCTTGGTTTGTAAAGGCCAAACCAGCGTGTCATGCACCAAATCCACGTCCCAAAAACCCACATCGGCGTGGTCAACGGCCAGGCGCAACCTCGACTCGCTGATACGGATCGCGGAATCCGTTCGTGCACGGTGAACAATCAGTCCGACCGTATGAGCCACGAAGTCGATGATCTCAACATCCTCTGGCAACGGCTCACGCAGCTCACGGTGGTACAGGACGAAAGCACCGAGCAGTGCGCCCTGCGCCGAACGGATAGGGACTGACCAGCAGACGAACAGCCCATGTCCGACGGCCAGATCGCGGAACTCGCTCCAGCGTGGGTCGATCATGATGTCGGCCACTGCCATTAATGCGCTCTGGTAGCCCAGGAACGGGGCGACAGCAATAGCTTTGAGAGCGTCAGTGTAAGCGTCAGGCAGACTCGGGCCGGCACAATGCTCCACGTGATCCATGTCCTCATCCAGGAGCACGATGCTCCCCACGAATCCCGACGTTGACAGCGCTTCCACTTCGCGGACGATTGCGTCCAGAGTAACGTTCAGGGTTGTCACTTCTACAGCCAGTTCAAGGATTCGATTCTGAGTGGCCCTTAGTGCCGCCCCGCGATTGCGTGCCTGGGTCAGGCGCGCATTCTCGATTGCGATGGTTGCCAGTCGCGCTAGACTTTCCAACAGTTTGATCGTATCGGGATCATGATCGCGAACATCGGACCAGTAAGCGCCAAGAGCCGAGAACGGAACAGGTCTACCGACGGGCACCATCACGAGGCTTCGGACAAAGGTCGGCGCGTAAGCGTCCTGCGAGATGCGTGGATCGAGCCAAACATCACTGATCGCAACCGTCTCACCATGGCGCATCGTCCAACCAGATACACAATGGCTAATCGGGAAGCTCTGTCCTTGCCAAAGGGGAGAAACCGCATCTTCGGCTACATAAGAACAGCGGCCTTCATTTTCAATGACGACCGCAATGCCCTCCGCGCCTACCGCAGCGCGCGCCGTGTCCCTCAATACAGCGACGACCTCCTCAACCGAGGCCGCACTGGTCAGCCTCTCGCTGGCACTCAGCACATGCGACAGGCGGTCATCACCAATCAGATCCTTGGGAACATTAAGCAAACGGGTCTCCCAACGGTCGCAGAATACTGTTCCGCGGCATGGTTCAAATTGAAGGAGGAAAAGAGATACTGAAGCGCCACTCTCTTTTCGTATTTGTCGAATTTCAGTCTCTCAGAAAATCTTGTCAAGCATCACCATAGCGATGGTTTACGACCGGCAACACTTGGCCGATTTCTGTTTTTCGTGAGCAGCGTATTCGGGTCGAGAGTCGGCTGGCGCGAGAGGCGAATCTCGACCCATAGCTGCCTGCTGTCGGGGCTTATTTTTGCTAATCGCTTAATTTCTTATAACCGGCCAGCTTCTCCATCAGCGCTCCAGCAACTTCCAGTTGTTTGAGTTCTTTATCCGAAAGGTACGCTTCCACCGCGTTGCCCAGCCATTCATCGCGTCGATCTCGGCTTGTCTGTAATACCAGCCTGCCTTTTTCGGACAACCCTATCCATGTGCGGCGTAGATCACTGGTGTCGTGAGTGCGCGTAATCAGCTCACGAGCTTGCAGGTCGCGCAGCAGAGAGGCCACGTTCGACGACCGCATGTTTTCGGCCTCTGCAATTTTCGAAGGCGTCGCCGTCCCGTCCATTTGGTCAATTGCACTCAAGACCAACATTTGCGACCAGGTTTCAGGGTGATTTTGTGCTTCCTGACGCAGACGTTTGCTTAGTCGAGTCACCTGTTCACGAAACAACGAAATATCCATCAAGGTATACCTATAATAAAATAGCTATGTAATCATAGCTAAAACAGCCTACGGCAGTATTCTCAGATTCGGCCGGAAAATCATGACGGGAATTAAGATGCCTAATGACCACCCGAGATTCGAGCGGATTCTTCTCACCAATGATGACGGTATTGATGCTCCGGGGCTTAAGGTTTTGGAACGCATTGCGTCTCAAATAGCACGGGAGGTTTGGGTTGTAGCTCCGTTACTGGATCAAAGCGGCACTTCTCACTCGCTGAGTCTTCACACTCCATTGCGGATGAGCTTTCATGGCCCCAGACGCTTTGCAGTCACCGGGACACCGGGGGATTGTGTGGCAATGGCGTTAGGGCACCTGCTCAATCACGACAGGCCTGATCTGATTTTGTCAGGAATAAATAGAGGCGCGAATTTGGGAGTCGAAACAGTTTTCTCGGGCACGGTTGGGGCCGCCATGACGGGGTTGCTGTATGGGGTTCCATCTATCGCGTTGAGCCAGTCGTTTACCGACAGGAGTGCTGTACCTTGGGAAAACGCGCTCAATCATGCGCCACAAGTCATCGCCCAGCTCATGGGTATGGACTGGCCGAAAGACGTTTGCTTGAACATCAATTTCCCCTGCTGCCCCTTGGCCGCCGTGCTTCCATTGAAACTGACACGCCAAGGATCTGGACGTTTGAGCGGTGTATCCGTACGCACAGAGAATGATCCTCGCGGCCTTCAATATCACTGGTTGAGCCTGGACAGGCACACACAAGCTGATACAGCAGGTACTGAAACGGCCGAGCTTCTTGCTGGGCATATTACCGTAACCCCCCTGCAATTTGAGCGTACCTGTGACAAGGCATTAGTATTGCCGGGGCCACAGAATTGAGACTTGCTCGTGGATTAGCACGGCCAGGTTTCTACTTCTTGCGAGCATAGTGGGGGCACGGTTAGAGAATAACCATCTGCCGTCTCGACCGCTTGAACAGCAAGCCGGAAGCAGCCTCTGAGTAAGCATCTGTTTCCGGCCGATTACGGCTTTTCGCGACCTCCAGCTTTCGGCCAAAACCGTCTTTGGCAGGCGTGATCTGAATGTCCTTGGCCTTGATTTGAAATCTGCGCGGCCAGTCGTTGCCAATCCTCTTCACGCCGCACATCCAGACGCAGAAAACAGGCGCGACTACCCAATGAGCTTGCAACCGCATTACCAAGGTCGTCGTTAATATCCGTGACATAAACGAAGCAGCCTTGTTGCACAAAGAGTTTTGCAATGGCGGCACCGATGCCTTGAGCCGCGCCGGTAACGACCGCTGTTCTGGAAACCAGTTTATTTTCCATAAATGATGACATCTCCATGGTGAGGCGTATTCAGACATCATGAGAATGAGCCCATGCCCTATGCCACGCTCACACCTGGCAAAGAGGCTAACCATAAGCGGGGCGGCTCAAAACACAAACCCCTGCCCTAACTCATGCTCCATCCATTCAAGAAATCTTCTGACTCTGGGGAAGCCGGAATGGGCCTTGGGAAAGACCAGATGATGCGCTGCAACCGGTGCAGTCAATTCTTGAGGCGCAACTTCGATCAGTTCGCCAGTGCCCAGATACTTTTGCGCCAGCAAGGTGCTTTCCAGCGCAAAACCCAAGCCGTGACTGGCGGCTTCCAGCGTCATGTACGAGCGGTCGAAACTCAGCGCATAAGGCTTTTCCGGGCGAGCCAGACCATGCCGGGCAAACCATTCAGGCCATTTGAGCAACGTGGCTTCGGAGAGAATCAATTCGCGGTCGAGCAAGTCCGCTGCGCTATGCACCGGGCGACGCGCCAGCAGTTGCGGAGACGCCAGCACAGCGAATTTCTCGTCACGCAGGGTGCGCACTTCGTAGCTCGGCCAGTTTGGTCTGCCATGACGGATATCGACATCGATCTTGTCCCGGCTGAAATGCAGCGACTCATAAGAGCACGACAGGTTGATCTGGATATCCGGGTGGCTTACCCGAAACGCCTCCAGCCTTGGCATCAGCCAGAGCAGCCCGAAACTGGGCGCGGAATGCAGGCGCAAGCAATCGAGACTGACATCGCTTGCCGCACGTTCGGTCGCGACGGCAAGGCTGTGCAACACCCCCGAGACATCTTTCAGATACTGCTCGCCGACCGGCGTGAGCGTGACACCACGCGCGGCCCGGACGAACAATTGCCGTCCGATCAAAGCCTCCAGTCTGGCCAGTTGGTGACTGACTGCCGAGGGTGTCAGGTCCAGGACCTCGGCTGCTCTGGCCAGATTGCCGAAGCGGGCAGTCTGTTCAAAGGCCTGAAGCGCTTTCAGCGGTGGCAGGCTCAGAGGTGCATCGTCATCAGGCTGCATGAACACTCCGATGTGTCCGATTATTCGAGTTTCATGCATTCAACCACTGGTATAGCGGATTGACGAGAGGTGAATTTTTTTCAGCATCCAGTGATTTTTGCGGCATTGCTCAGGACCCGCACCGGGAACACTCTGAAGTCATCGATCACCCGAATCGAATCCAACAACAATAATCAGAGGTAACCCTTATGCTTCTTCAAGGCAAAATCGCAGTCATCACCGGCGCAGCGTCGGAGCGCGGTATTGGTCGCGCAACTGCGGTCACGTTCGCCAGCCATGGCGCACGCGTGGTCATTATCGATCTGGATGAGTCCGCTGCACGCGATGCCGCTGCCGCACTGGGTGAAGGTCATCTGGGTCTGGCGGCCAACGTCGCCGATGAAAAACAGGTTCACGAAGCCGTCAGCAAAATCATCGCGCACTACGGTCGCATTGACATTCTGGTGAATAACGCGGGTATCACACAGCCCATCAAGACCCTGGACATCCGCCCTGGCGATTACGACAAGGTGCTCGACGTCAGCCTGCGCGGCACTCTGCTCATGTCGCAAGCGGTGATCCCGACCATGCGCGCCCAATCCTCGGGCAGTATCGTCTGCATGTCGTCGGTTTCCGCCCAGCGCGGCGGAGGCATTTTTGGTGGCCCTCACTACAGCGCGGCGAAAGCCGGCGTGCTGGGACTGGGCAAGGCGATGGCACGTGAATTCGGGCCTGATCAGGTGCGTGTCAATTCCATCGCCCCCGGCCTGATTCATACCGATATCACCGGCGGTCTGATGCAGGATGAGCGACGCCACGCGATCATCGACGGCATTCCCTTGGGCCGCCTGGGCGCAGCGCAGGACGTGGCCAATGCCGCGCTGTTTCTGGCCAGCGACCTGTCGTCCTATCTCACCGGTATCACGCTGGATGTGAACGGCGGCATGCTGATTCACTGACCGCGTGTGGACGGGCTGGCAAACAGCCTGTGTTTGTTCTGGATCGACGATACGCCAGGCGGTTGCCTGGCGGTCTATAAAAACAAGAGATCAGACCATCATGATAACCACCATGACCCTCGACGCGGTGTCGACCACGCGCGCCAATGCCTACCGCAAGACCGCCTGGCGACTGATGCCGTTCCTGATGCTGTGCTACCTGTGCGCTTATCTCGATCGGGTCAATGTCGGCTTCGCCAAGCTGCAGATGATGAACGACCTGGCCTTCAGCGAGACTGTCTACGGCCTCGGTGCAGGCATGTTTTTCATCGGCTATTTCCTCTGCGAAGTACCCAGCAACCTGATCCTGCACCGGGTCGGTGCCAGACGCTGGATCGCCCGCATCATGATCTCCTGGGGCATCATTTCCGCCCTCTTCGCCTTTGTCGAAACCGCCTGGCAGTTCTATACCCTGCGCTTTCTGCTCGGCGTGGCGGAAGCCGGTCTGGCACCGGGCCTGCTGCTGTACCTGACGTACTGGTTCCCCTCTTATCGCCGCGCGCGCATGACCGTGCTGTGGTTCATCGCCATCCCGCTGTCCGGCATGATCGGCGGCCCGCTGTCGGGCTACATCATGACCCGCTTCGCAGGCGTTCATGGCTGGGCTGGCTGGCAATGGATGTTCGTCCTTGAAGCGATCCCGACGGTGATCGTCGGCTTGCTGGTACTGAGCTATCTGAAGGATGGCGTGCATCAGGCGACATGGCTGTCCGCTGAAGAAAAGGAATTGGTCAACAAGGAGCTGCAAGAGGACAACAGCCAGAAAGTGGTACACGCGTCGGTAGGCGCCTTCATTCGCGACAAGCGTCTGTGGCTGCTGGCATGCATCTACTTCTGCGTGGTGATGGGCCAGTACGCGATCACCTTCTGGCTGCCGACGCTGATTCGCAATGCAGGCGTTTCCGATCCGCTGCATATCGGCCTGATGACCAGCCTTCCCTACCTGTGCGCAATCGTCGTGATGCTGCTGATGGGGCGCAGCGGCGACAAACATCGAGAACGTCGCTGGCACCTGGTCGGGCCGATGATCGCAGGCGCACTCGGGCTGAGCCTGGCAGCGCTGTTTGGCGGCAATCTGCTGCTGTCGGTGCTCAGCCTGTGCCTCGCCGCAGCGGGCATTCTCTCGGCATCGTCGCTGTTCTGGATGCTGCCTACCACCCTGCTGGGCGGGGTATCGGCGGCCGCCGGGATCGCCGGAATCAACAGTTTCGCCAATCTCGCGGGCTTCTGTTCGCCCTACCTGATCGGCTGGATCACCACCACGACCGGCTCAAGCGCCATTGGCATGTACCTGATTACCGGCGTGCTGTTCATCGGCGCCTATCTGGTGCTGCGCATCCCTGCCGCCTCGGTCAATCGTTGAGTCAACGGAGTAATCACCATGACAGCCACTACTTTACCTGCGCCTTCCACTTCGCTGGCGCAGCGTGCTCATAACATTCGCCGGCACGCATTACGTATGGGCCAGGTTCAGGGCCAGGGTTATGTCGGACAGGCGCTGGGCGCTGCGGACCTGCTCGCCGTGTCCTATTTTCACGCGCTGAACTATCGGCCTGAAGACCCTGAATGGGAACAGCGTGACCGCTTTTATCTGTCGATCGGCCACTACGCCATTGCGCTGTACGCGGCATTGATAGAGGCGGAAATCGTCCCGCTCGATGAACTGGAAACCTACGGCTCGGATGACAGCCGTCTGCCCATGTCCGGTATGGCGACTTACACCCCCGGAATGGAAATAACCGGCGGTTCGCTGGGTCATGGTCTGGGCATTGCGGTAGGTGCCTGCCTGGGCTTGAAGCGCAAGGCATCAAGATCTTTCGTTTACAACCTGCTGTCGGACGGCGAGCTGAACGAGGGCTCCACCTGGGAAGCGGCCATGTCGGCCTCACACTGGAAGCTGGACAACCTGATCGCGATCATCGATGTGAACAACCAGCAGGCCGATGGCCACTCCAGTGAAGTGCTGGCTTTCGAACCCATCGTGGATCGCTGGCAGGCGTTTGGCTGGTTTACCCAGCGCGTCGACGGCAACGACTTGAACGCACTGGTTGCAGCCTTCGACGCGGCCCGCCAACACGTCGGCGCTCAGCCCAGGGTCATCATCTGCGACACGAAAATGGGCAAGGGCGTGGCGTTTCTGGAAACCCGTGAAAAGACCCACTTCATCCGCGTGGATGAGCATGAATGGGACGTCGCACTGAATAACCTCGACGAGGGGAAAATCGTATGAGCTCTGCCAATCACACACTGTCTCCGTCCGTTGCCACGAAGAAAAAACTGACCACCTCGGCGATGATCGCGTCTATCGCGTCCGAGGGTCAGGCCACTCGCCCGGCTCCGTTCGGCCATGCATTGGCGGCGCTCGCGGAGCAACGTCAGGATATCGTCGGGCTGTCGGCTGACCTGTCGAAATACACCGACCTGCACATCTTCGCCAAAGCGCACCCTGAACGTTTCTACCAAATGGGCATGGCCGAGCAATTGCTGATGAGCGCGGCTGCGGGCATGGCTCGGGAAGGCTTCGTACCGTTTGCGACCACTTATGCGGTGTTCGCCTCGCGTCGCGCTTACGACTTCATCTGCATGGCGATTGCCGAGGACAACCTCAACGTCAAAATCGTCTGCGGCCTGCCGGGCCTGACCACTGGCTACGGCCCCAGCCATCAGGCCACCGATGACCTGGCGATCTTTCGCGCCATGCCCAACCTGATGATCGTCGACCCCTGCGACGCGCTGGAAATCGAGCAGGCCGTACCGGCGATCGCAGCGCATCAAGGCCCGGTTTACATGCGATTGCTGCGCGGCAACGTGCCGTTGGTACTGGATGAATACGGTTACACATTCGAGATTGGCAAAGCCAAGACCCTGCGCACCGGCAACGACGTGCTGATCATCTCCACCGGCCTGATGACCATGCGAGCCCTGGAAGCGGCCAAGGCACTCCAGGCCGACGGTGTCGATGTTGCGGTGCTGCACGTGCCGACCATCAAGCCGCTGGACGAGCAGACCATTCTGGCGGAAGCCAGAAAACCAGGCCGTCTGGTGGTGACCGCCGAAAACCACTCGATTATCGGCGGGCTGGGCGAAGCAGTGGCGACTGTGTTGCTGCGCAATGGCGTTACACCGACCTTCAGGCAGATCGCCCTGCCGGACGCTTTTCTCGACGCTGGAGCGCTGCCTACACTGCATGATCGTTATGGCATTTCCACGCCGGCAGTCTGCACGCAGATCAAAGCCTGGCTGTAGGCACTGAAGGTGCACAGGGGCACTTTCCTGTGCACCTCCTGCGCATCGGGGGCAACCGTTGAACGCAAATGAATTGCTGGACCCGGCCTATCACTCGTTCATGGATGAGCCTGCGGGTAGCTGGACACATCAGACCCTGCCCGGGATCAGGGCTCGTGTCGGTGCCGCCTGGACGGCAGCCACTGCGGCCCGTAGCGAGCAGCACTGGACCACAGGCGTTTCGGACGTCGGCATCAGGTTATGCCTTTACCGGCCCGGCCCGCCGCTCGAACACCCCAAACTCCCCGTCATCCTGTATATCCACGGTGGCGGCTTTGTTCTGGGCAGCCCGGAGATGGCCAATGATTACCTCGCAGAGCTAGCCGTCGAGCTCAAGGCAATCATCGTCGCTGTCGATTATCGGCTCGCCCCCGAGCATCCATTCCCGATCCCGCTGGAAGACTGTTACGCAGCGCTGGAGTGGATATTCAGCAATGGGCTGACGCAAGGCATGGACACCCGCAACCTGGTGATCATGGGCCACAGCGCAGGCGGCGGGCTTGCTGCCGCGCTCGCTCTGCTGGCAAGAAACAAAGGGCTGCGGACACTCGCCGGTCTGGTGCTGATCTACCCCATGCTCGATCACCGCACTGGCGCGCCTGACGCGCTGCCAGCCAACCCGACTACCGGCACTTTCAGCTGGTCGCGTCAGGCCAATCATTTTTGCTGGGAATGCCTGCGCGGTGCCTGCGCACTGGACGATGAGCGCAAAGCACTGTTCTCCCCCGCACTGGCCACCGACCTGAGCGATCTGCCGCCCACCTTCATCTGCGTTGGCGCACTGGACCTGTTTCTGGAAGAGGATCTGGCATTCGCACTGACCCTGTCGCGCTCGGGGGTGCCGGTGGAATTGCATGTCTACCCGGGTGTGCCGCATATGTTCGATCAGTTGCCAGGCGAGCAGACAGCGCAGGCTACGCAAGATATTGCCCGGGCCGTGCGCAGGATGATCGCCGCAGGGTTATGCGACTAGAATGACGCACACGTTGCATCAACTCTGAAACAAGGGAATGTATGTTCAAGCAATGCCTGTTACTGGCTGCAGCCATCTCACTGAGCGGCTGCTGGAGCCTGATGTATCACCTTGATGGTGAACGTTGCGTCTATCCCGGAACACGACACGGCTGGGCATGGGGTACCAAAGACGTGACATCAACCTGGCCCTGGCTGATAGACGTGCCGTTCTCTTTGGCGCTGGATACGCTGTTTTTGCCCTACGACCTCACCGCTTTCCTGCCAGAAAACCTTGGCGGTGATGATCGCGAGTGCCATTTCAATGATGGGCTGAATGTGCTTGGTTGAGAGGATCCCGCAGAGTCAGGATTCTACACAGTGACGAGGGGCTGGAAGCCCGTCATCTGAACCTTCGGCCACTATGACGCTCACTTTATAGGTTGCCTTGTCTCATTGCCGAAAGGAACTCGCATGCTTTCAACCTCGCCATCGATGCCTCTTGTCAGTCCTGTCGAGCGCGAGCTTAGTCTGCGCGCGGTCATTACCGGGGTCGTGCTCGGTATCCTGTTGACGCCTTCCAATGTCTACGCCGGGTTGAAGATTGGCTGGTCGTTCAATATGTCGATCATCGCCTTGTTGATCGGCTATGCGATATGGCAAGGGCTTTCAAAGCGTTCATCCGAGCATCTGCCGTGGACGCTGCATGAGAGCAACATCAATCAGACCGTGGCGTCGGCAGCTGCGTCGATCATTTCCGGTGGGTTGGTCGCGCCGATTCCGGCTTATACCTTGCTGACCGGTCAGCAACTGGATGCCGTCCCGATGATCGCCTGGGTGTTCTCGGTGAGTTTTCTGGGGATCTGGATTGCCTGGTACTTGCGGCCATCACTGCTCAACGACAAATCGCTGAAGTTTCCCGAAGGCATGGCCACTCTGGAAACCCTGCTACACATCTACAACCATGGGCGCGAAGCCGCAATACGCTTGAAGGTGCTGCTCAGCACTGCGTTGCTGTCTGCGCTGGCCAAGTGGGTCGACACATTCATATGGGCGTTCCCGCGCTGGTCGCCGAGCGCTCACCTGGAGCGTCTGACCTTTACCGCCGACCCTTCGCTGCTGTTGGTTGGGTTCGGCGCAATTATCGGCATTCGCGTCGGCATGACCCTGCTGCTCGGTGCTCTGCTGGCCTGGGGCGGTGTGGGGCCGTGGCTACTGAACCAGGGTCTGGTGACATTACCGGCCGACAGCAGCGGCCCGCAGTTCGCAGCACTGGTGGAATGGTTGCTATGGCCGGGTGTGAGCCTGATGGTCTGCTCGACCCTGGCTTCACTGGCGATCCGTTTGTGGGCATTGCACAAATCCACCAGAGCCAGTGGCGGGACGACCTGGTCAGTGCCCAAGGCCGGGCCTGCCGTCGGTTTTGCGCTGGCGATTTTGCTGGTGGTCAGCCTGCAGGCGCTGTTATTCGGTATCAATCTGTGGATGGCATTGCTGACCATTCCCCTGGCAATCTGTCTCGCAGCCGTGGCGGCTCGAGTAGTCGGTGCCACCGGCATTCCCCCTATCGGGGCAATCGGGCAGTTATCGCAACTGAGCTTCGGCATCGTTGCGCCCGGGCAGGTGCCGATCAACCTGATGAGCGCCAACACGGCCGGAGGTTCTGCCGGGCAATGCACGGACCTGATGAACGACTTCAAGGTCGGCCGGGCGATTGGCGCCACGCCGCGTAAACAGCTGATCGCCCAGACACTGGGGATTTTCGTCGGCAGTATCGTCGGGGTCCTGGCTTATATGGCGCTGATCCCGGACCCGCAATCGATGCTGCTCACCGAAGAATGGCCCGCCCCGGCAGTAGCCACCTGGAAAGCCGTCGCACAAACGCTGACCCACGGTCTGGATTCGCTGTCAGCGAGCATCCGCTGGGCGATTTTCATCGGCGGGCTGGTCGGGTTGTTGCTGGGCATCCTCGACAGCACGCTGTCTGCTCATCGCGCCCGGTACTTGCCCAGCGCCGCAGCACTGGGCCTGGCCTTTGTCCTGCCGGCCTCGGTGTCTCTGATGATGGCCCTTGGCGCAGTGCTCACCTGGCTGGTGAACTGTCGCTGGCCGTCCGTTACAGAACGCTTCGCCATTACCGCGGCGGCAGGCTTGATTGCCGGAGAGAGCATCACCGGTGTCGGTGCGTCGTTGTGGCAGATGGTTCAGAACGGCGGGTAGTCGCATGCATGGTGCGACAGGCAACTGCTATGATTCGCGCCTGTGCAAGCGAGTTGAAAAGCATGAATCGTCGCAAGAAAATCCAGCAGTTGCTGAAAGCCCACGCCAAAAAGGCCAGCGCCAAACTGGCCCCGCAGAGCAAGGCCAAATACATCAGCAAGGCCGACCGCTTGAAGCTGGCGGCCGAAGCGGATCAGGACTCGACCAGCCCGTCCCAAGGCTGACCCGCCACATGCGCGCCTTGACGACGCAGAGCGTCGAGAACTGCATTCCCACGCTGGAGTGCGGAACGATAATCTCAACTGTCGTGCGGCGCTCCGCGTCGTAAAGCCCAATGCTGGAGCGATCATCGCAATTATCGTGCGGCGCTCCGCGTCGCATGCCTTTCCGGACGCTCTGCGTCCTCTTGACGACGCAGAGCGTCGAGAACTGCATTCCCACGCTGGAGCGTGCGGAACGATGACCGCAACTATCGTGCGACACTCCG
>NZ_JAWHOP010000007.1:0-106843 GCF_032586995.1 Pseudomonas syringae group sp. J248-6
CGGCATGCGACGCGGAGCGTCGCACGATGATCGAGATGATCGCACGATAGTTGAGATGATCGTTCCGCACGCTCCAGCGTGGGAATGCAGTTCTCGACGCTCTGCGTCGTCAAGAGGACGCGGAGCGTCCGGAACGGCATGCGACGCGGAGCGCCGCACGATAATTGCGATGATCGCACGATAGTTGAGGTGATCGTTGTCAGTAACTGTTGCGCAGACATCAGACAGCGTAATCTGCCGGGTCTGACGTCAATCCTCCAGGAGGTCCCACATGTATTGGGCAGAATTTCTTACCGTTGCGCTGATCCACCTGCTGGCCGTCGCCAGCCCCGGTCCGGACTTCGCGGTGGTGGTGCGTGAAAGCGTCACGCATGGGCGTAAGGCCGGTACCTGGTCAGCGCTTGGCGTCGGCTCGGCCATCTTTCTTCATGTGGGCTATTCGCTGCTGGGTATCGGGATTATCGTTTCCCAGTCCATCGTGCTGTTCAACGCGCTGAAATGGGCGGCCGCCGCGTACCTGCTGTACATCGGTATAAAGGCCCTGCGTGCCAGACCGGCTGCGGCGACAGGCGATGCCGCCATCAAGGCGATCCCGGGCGAGCGCACAGCAAAGAGTGCCTACATCAGCGGTTTCGTCACCAACGGCCTTAACCCCAAGGCCACGCTGTTTTTCCTCTCGCTGTTCACCGTAGTGATCAATCCGCACACGCCGCTGCTGGTGCAGGGCGGTTATGGGGTCTACCTCGCCGTGGCGACGGCCGCGTGGTTCTGCCTGGTGGCGCGGCTGTTCAGCCAGGCGCGGGTACGCGCGGGTTTTGCGCGCATGGGCCACTGGTTCGATCGGGCCATGGGCGGAGTGCTGGTCGCGCTGGGTATCAAACTGGCGTTCACCGAAGTGCACTGAAACCTGCATTCAACAACGCTTTTACCGAGCGTATAACGAGTGCGAGCGCCTCTCGCAGACAGCGAGAGGCGCTTCGAAAAATCATCCCTTTTACTGATTTCACTGGCAGGCTAGGGCTCTAGAGTCCATATTTCCAGCTCCGCCTGTGGACTTTGAAAAGGGACTCATATGTTACAGACTCGCGTTCTTGCGCCCGCCGATGGCGCTTACCAGTACCCTCTGTTGATCAAGCGCCTGTTGTCGTCCGGCAGTCGTTATGAAAAGACGCGTGAAATTATTTACCGCGACTCCGTTCGCTATACCTACCCGACCCTCAACGAGCGCATCTGCCGCCTGGCCAACGTCTTGACGGCGGCAGGCGTGAAAGCTGGCGACACCGTGGCAGTCATGGACTGGGACAGCCATCGCTATCTGGAATGCATGTTCGCCATCCCGATGATTGGCGCAGTGATCCACACCGTCAACGTGCGGCTATCGCCCGAGCAGATCGCCTATACCATTAACCATGCCGATGACCGGCTGGTATTGATAAACAGCGAATTCACGGGCCTGTATCAGGCTATGTCCGGACATTTGACCACCGTTGAAAAGACCCTGCTGCTGACGGACCTGCCCGACAAGACCGCCGACTTGCCAAACCTCGTCGGCGAATACGAGACCCTGCTGGCGGCAGCCAGCCCCGAGTACGCTTTCGAGGATTTCGACGAGAACTCGGTCGCGACCACGTTTTACACCACAGGCACTACGGGCAATCCCAAAGGCGTCTATTTCACCCATCGCCAGTTGGTGTTGCACACCATGGGCGTGGCGGCCATCCTGGGGTGCGTCGAAAGTCCGCGGCAGTTGGGCAACGATGACGTCTACATGCCTATCACACCGATGTTCCACGTGCATGCCTGGGGCATTCCCTATGTAGCGACCATGCTGGGCCTGAAACAGGTGTACCCCGGCCGCTACGAGCCCGAGCTGCTGGTAGAGCTTTGGCGCAAGGAGAAAGTCACGTTCTCGCATTGCGTGCCGACCATCCTGCAAATGCTGCTCAACGCCAAGTCTGCGCAGGATGCGGACTTTGGCGGCTGGAAAATCATCATTGGCGGCAGCTCGCTGAACCGCAGCCTTTATCAGGCCGCCAAGGCCAAGGGCATCCAGCTCACCGCGGCGTATGGCATGTCTGAAACCGGGCCGCTGATTTCCGTTGCGCACATCAACGACGAGCTGAAGGCCGGCAGCGAAGACGAGCAGATTACCTACCGCATCAAGGCCGGTGTGCCTGGCATGCTGGTAGAAGCAGCCATCGTCGATCAGCAAGGCAACTTCCTTCCGGCCGATGGCGAAACCCAGGGTGAGCTGGTTCTGCGTGCGCCCTGGCTGACCGAAAGCTATTTCCGCGAGCCCGAGAAAGGTGCTGAGTTGTGGGCGGGCGGCTGGATGCACACTGGCGATGTGGCAACGCTGGACGGTATGGGCTTCATCGATATTCGCGACCGTATCAAGGATGTGATCAAGACCGGTGGCGAATGGATTTCTTCGCTGGAGCTTGAAGACCTGTGCAGCCGGCATCCGGCTGTGCGCGAAGTGGCTGTGGTCGGTATCGCCGACCCGCAATGGGGTGAGCGGCCTTTTGCCTTGCTGGTGATTCGCGACGGCCATCAGCTTGATGCCAAGGGCTTGAAGGAGCATCTCAAACCGTTCGTCGAGCAAGGTCACATCAACAAGTGGGCAATTCCCAGCCAGATCGCGCTTGTTACTGAAATTCCCAAGACCAGCGTCGGCAAGCTCGACAAGAAGCGCATGCGTCTGGATATTGTGGAATGGCAGAACAGCAACAGCACGTTCCTTTCCACGCTGTGACACCTTCTTATCTTGCCGCGCCCATCGGGCGCGGCAAGTGTCTGCGTCGCAGGTCCTGTTCTGCGACTTGCCAAATTTCCAATTTAATCCATCCTCCCCGCCACAGGTTTTTTAGCGGCCTTCCGGAAACGGGCGGGCCAGAGGCGTTGGTCCTGCAAATCACACTTTAGAGGGATCTAGCGTCAGGGCGTGCTGGCTATAGTCAGCACAGGGAATGAGCAAGAGCGGAGCTGGCTGTGTGTAGTGATTCGAAGACAGAGTCGTTTTTGGATTTCCCCACTGCCATAACAATAAAACACAAGGAGTAGCGTCGATGACAAGCACACCCCCATTCTGGCGTCGGGCCAGGCTGCCTCTGGCCGTCAGCCTTGCTTCCTCGCTCGCCGGCCCCGCCTTTGGCGTGACCTTCAACGTCGGTGAAATCGAAGGCAGTTTCGACTCATCGCTGTCGGTAGGCGCCAGCTGGTCGACTGCAAACCCCAATAAAAACCTGATCGGCGCCAACAATGGCGGGCGTGGTCTGTCGCAGACCTCCGATGACGGCCACTTGAACTTCAAGCGTGGGGAAACGTTTTCGAAGATTTTCAAGGGCATCCATGACCTGGAACTCAAGTACGGCGATACCGGGGTGTTCCTGCGTGGCAAATACTGGTACGACTTTGAGCTCAAGGATGAAAACCGTGAGTTCAAGGACATCAGCGACTCGGGCCGCAAAGAGGGCGCCAAGTCGTCCGGGTTCCAGTTGCTGGATGCGTTTGTCTACCACAACTATTCGATCGCTGATCAGCCGGGTGCCGTGCGCTTCGGCAAGCAGGTTATCAGTTGGGGTGAAAGCACCTTCATTCAGGGCGGCATCAACAGCGTCAACCCGGTCGATGTCTCGGCCTTTCGGCGTCCAGGCTCTGAAATCAAGGAAGGCCTGATCCCGGTCAACATGTTCTACCTGTCGCAAAGCCTGACCGACAACCTGTCTGCCGAGGGCTTCTACCAGCTGGAGTGGGACCAGACTGTCGTCGACAACTGCGGCACCTTCTTCTCGCAGCCGGACGTGATCGCCGATGGCTGCAACAACAACCTCGCGGTATTGCGCAGCCGCAGCGGCCTGAACAGTTCGCTGACGGCTGCCGGTTTGCCAGCAGGCGCACGCGGCGCGGTGTTCAACTCGTTGTCGCAGCAGGGCGTAGTGTTCGGTAACCCGGATGAGGGCGCTGTGGTGCGCCGTGGCCCTGACCGCGATGCGCGTGACAGTGGCCAGTTCGGCTTTGCCCTGCGTTACAACTTCGAGCCGCTGGATACCGAGTTCGGTGCGTACATGATGAATTACCACAGCCGTGCGCCGATCTTCAGCGGACGCGGCGGCTCGGCTGCTTCGTTCAGCCCTCAAGGCCTGGTGGGCTCGCTGGTCCGTAACGGTATACCGGCAGCAACGGCGACGCGACTCGCACCCACGCTACTGCCGGTTGTCGTGGCAGGCAACTCCAGTTACTACGTCGAATACCCGGAAGACATCCGTCTATACGGTCTGAGCTTCTCGACCACCTTGCCTACCGGCACCGCGTGGAGCGGCGAGATCAGCTACCGCCCGAATGCACCTATTCAGGTCAACACCACCGACATCCTGTATTCGGGTATTTCGCCGCTCAACCCCAACGTTTCGCTGCTGAGCGGGCAGCCCAATACTGATCAGCCCGGTTATCGACGCAAGGAAATCACTCAACTGCAAACCACGTTCACCCAGTTCTTCGACCAGGTCATGGGCGCAGAGCGTCTGACCGTGGTCGGTGAAGTGGGCTGGACCCACGTGGGTGGCCTGGAAAGCACTTCCAAAATCCGCTACGGCCGCGACCCGGTGTACGGCCCTGGCCCGCTGCCTGGCGGCCAATGCGCGACGCTCAACGCGGGCACGCTGACCGGTGCAGAGCAGAACAACCTGACCCGTTATTGCGAAGACGACGGCTTTACCACGGCCAACTCCTGGGGCTACCGCGCCCGCGCCATCTGGGATTACAACAGTGTGTTTGCCGGGGTCAACCTCAAGCCGAGCGTGGCCTGGTCGCACGACGTCAAAGGCTATTCGCCAGGCCCTGGCGGCAACTTTGAAGAGGGACGCAAGGCCGTCAGCCTGGGGCTCGATGCCGAGTACCAGAACACCTACACCGCGAACCTTTCCTACACCAACTTCTTTGATGGCAAGTACACCACGGTTGATGACCGGGATTTCGTGGCGCTCAGCTTTGGCATGAACTTCTAAGAACATGGTTTTCAGGATGACGATGAATATGAAAATAACAAAAAGTCTGTTGCAAGCCGGGGTTCTGGGCATGTCGTTGCTGGCGACCAGCGTGATGGCGGCGGTCTCCGCATCCGACGCGGCAAAGCTGGGTACCTCGCTGACGCCGATGGGCGCTGAAAAGGCCGGCAATGCGGCCAACACCATCCCTGCCTGGAGCCCGCTGCCGAAAAATGCCGGAGCGGTTGACAGCAAAGGGTTCCTCGCCAACCCGTATGCCAGCGAAAAGCCGTTGTTTACCATCACTGCGGCCAATGTGGAGCAGTACAAGGACAAACTCGCGCCGGGCCAGTACGCGATGTTCAAACGTTATCCGGACAGCTACCGGATTCCGGTCTACCCGACCCATCGCGGTGCCACCGTGCCGGATGAGGTGTTTGCCGCCATCAAAAAGAACGCGACGACCACCAAACTGGTGGGTGGCGGCAGTGGTCTGGAGAACTTCGATACGGCCATCCCGTTCCCGATCCCGGCCAGTGGTGTCGAGGTTATCTGGAACCACATCACCCGTTACCGGGGCGGCAGCGTCAAGCGTCTGGTCACCCAGGCCACGCCGCAGCCCAACGGCTCGTACAGCCTGGTGTATTTCTCCGATCAGTTCGTGTTTCGCGACAAGATGAGGGATTTCGACCCGAAAAACCCGGGCAACATCCTGTTCTACTTCAAACAGGAAGTGACCGCTCCGGCACGTCTGGCAGGTGGTGTGCTGTTGGTGCATGAAACGCTGGATCAGGTCGCCGAACCGCGCTCGGCATGGCTGTACAACACCGGTCAGCGCCGTGTACGGCGTGCGCCGCAGGTGTCGTATGACGGGCCGGGCACCGCGTCGGATGGTCTGCGTACCTCCGACAACCTGGACATGTACAACGGCGCGCCTGATCGCTATGACTGGAAACTGATCGGCAAGCAGGAAATGTACATCGCCTCCAACAGCCACAAGCTGGATGATCCGACGCTCAAGTACGCCGACATCATCAAGGCCGGCCATATCAACCAGGACCTGACCCGCTATGAGTTGCGTCGCGTCTGGCACGTGACCGCCACCCTCAAGGAAGGTCAGCGTCATATCTACGCCAAGCGTGACTTCTTCATCGACGAAGACACCTGGCAAGCGGCCGTTATCGACCACTATGACGGCCGTGGCCAGCTGTGGCGCGTTGCTGAAGCCCACTCGGAAAACTACTACGACAAACAAGTGCCTTGGTACGCGATTGAAACCCTATACGACCTGCAATCCGGTCGCTACGTGGCACTGGGCATGAAAAACGAAGAGAAGAGGGCGTATGAGTTCGGCTTCACCGCAGGCACCAGCGATTTCTCCCCCAACGCGCTGCGTCAGGAAGGGGTTCGTTGATACCTGACCGATACACGCTGTAAATCAACGTCTTGGCCATGTGCTTGAAAAGCCCCTTTAATGGGGCTTTTTCACGTCGAGGAAATGGTCTTATAAGCTGTAGGAATTTTGTTACAGTCTTTTCCGTGATGACCTTTCAAAAGAGGCGATTTACCCGCTAGTCTCCGAACACCGCTATGCCGCGACAACGATTTTCACACGAGCCGGCCATGACTGATCTGTCCCGAATGCAAGGGTTCGCAGACAGCGCGATTCCTGCGTTGGAGGGGCGATTTTTTCGCCCGCCACTCCCTGAGGGTTACGTCCCTCGTTCCCGCCTGTGCCAACGCCTTGATGAGGGGCTGAGCGGCAGGCTGCTGCTGGTATGCGCCCCGGCCGGGTTTGGCAAGAGTTCGCTGGCCGTTGAATTCTGTCAGGGCTTGCCGGACCAATGGCAGAACGTATGGCTGGGCCTGAGCGCACGTGACAGCGATCCGGGCCGTTTCCTCGAACGCTTGCTGGGCAGCCTTCAGCAGTTTTTCCCGCAACTGGGCACCGAGGCAATGGGCCTGCTGAAAATGCGCCAGCGTCATCAGCCTTTCGCGTTCGAGGAATGGCTCGACGGCCTGCTCGACGAACTGGCCATGCACCTGATGCTGAGCAAGCCACTGCTGTTGGTACTGGATGATTATCATCTGGCCCAAGGCCCGGTGCTTGACCGCTGCCTGCAGTTTTTTCTCAATCATCTGCCGGTTGGGCTAGTGGTCATGGTGACCAGCCGCCAGCGCCCGGACTGGCACCTGGCACGCCTGCGTCTGACGCGCCAGTTGCTGGAAATCAACGAGCAGGATCTGCGCCTGACACACGCAGAATCGATGGCAGTGCTGGACCGGCATAGCAGCTCGCTCGACAGTGAGGTGCTGAAAAACCTGATTCAGCGCAGTGAAGGCTGGGTGGCCGGGTTGCGATTCTGGTTGCTGGCGGCCTCCGAAGCGGGTGACGAAAGCGCCTTGTCGCAGGCGCTGCGCGGCAGTGAGGTGCTGATTCGCGAGTACCTGCTTGAAGAGGTGATCGACTGTCTGCCAGCCGATGTTCAGGCGTTTCTTTATGACACTGCGTGTCTGGAGCGCTTTTGCGCCGAGCTGTGCGACGCCGCGCGGGACAGCCATGACAGTGCCGAGATGCTCCGTTATCTACAGGCGCATCAGGTCTTTCTGGTGCCGCTGGACGAGCAGGGCCACTGGTTTCGCTATCACCATCTGTTTTCCGATCTGTTGCGCGCCCGCCAGGCTGGCGGTGCGCAACCGACTCGCCTGCACCTCAACGCCTGCCGCTGGTTCAGCGCTCAGGGCCAGCTGGATGAAGCGGTGGAACAGGCATTGCGCGCCGGGCATCTGGATGTAGCCGCCAATCTGGTGCAGAACCTCTCTGAAGAGCAATTGCTGGCCGAGCAGAATGTCGGCATGTTGCTGCGCTGGAAGATGGACTTGCCGGATGATCTGTTGACCAGCACGCCACGCCTGATTGTGCTCTACGCCTGGGCGCTGGGACTGGCCTGCCAACTGGATGCCGCCGAGGAACTGGCCAATCAATTGAGCCGGTTCCTGCCAGCGCCCTCGGCGACCGCGCAAAAATCCATGCTTGCCCAGTGGCTGGCGCTCAGCGGCATTATCGCGCGTGGCCGTGGAGACAGTGAAAAGACCGAGCGCTATTGCACTGAAGCCCTGCTGACCTTGCCGGAAAAACGCTATGGCCAACGGCTTGTCTGCCTGTCGACGCTGGCCAACCTTGCGGTTGCCAATGGTGATCTGTGGCGCGCCCGCCTGTTCAATCGTGATGCGCTGGAGCTGGCACAGCGGGTTGCCAATCCATTGTTCGAAGCGCTGGCGCATTACGACCGCGCCAGGGTTTTGCAGGCTCGGGGCGAAATTCTGCGTGCGCTTGATGAAGTACGCCGGGGGCAGCAGCGCCTCAAAGGGTTGTCCACCGTGCGCCTGTACGCGGTTCGCGCGCGCCTGACGCTGTATGAAGGCTATTTGCTGACCCTGCGCCTGCAAGTGGATCAAGGGCGGGTTTTATTGCTGGCCGGACTGGCCGAAGCGCGCGCCTGTCGCGACATCAGTGTGCTGATCGGCCACTGTGTGATTGCCACCATGGAGGGCTGCGCCGGCCGGTTTGCCGAAGCTTTCGCCGAACTTGCCGAGGCCGAACGTCTGATGCACATCTGGGATGTGCCACCGATCTACTACCTGGCGATGGTGACTCTGGTGAAATGCGAATTGTGGCTGCTGCAAGGGCGCATGGACCTTGCCGAAGCGTGGCTGCTGCGCCTGACTCAGACCTACAACGGCGGTCTCGGCGCTGCGGCCCCCGAATGCCATCCACAACTGCCGCAACACATCGAGTTGCAGCGTGCCGTACTCGAACGGTTGCTGGGTGACGGCGTTGCCTGCGAGCAGCGCTTGCAGGCGCTTGAGCTGCGCGCTGAGGAGGTGGGGGCGCAACTGCTCGGGCTTATAGCGATGACCCAGCAAATTGGTCTGCTGCTGAGCCAGACGCGGTACGACGAAGCGCGAGAGCTGTTACTGCGCAGCCTGCAGTCAGCGGCCGGAGGGGCTCTTATTCCCTTTAAAACGCTGCTGGGCGAGCATTCCCAGTGGCTGCATGAGCAGCTGCTGCAACTGCCGTCCTGCAAGGTTCGCGAGGCCTTGATGGAAGCGCTCCCGGCCTCTTGCACGCAGACACCCGAGCCTGCGCATGGCAGCGACTGCCTGAGTGTGCGTGAGCTGGGCGTACTGCATTTGATTGCACAGGGCTGTTCCAACCAGGAGATCAGCGAGCAACTGTTCATTTCCCTGCACACCGTCAAGACTCACGCCAGCCACATCAACAGCAAGCTGGGCGTCGAGCGGCGTACCCAGGCGGTGGCGAGGGCGAAGGTACTGGGCTTGCTGGGTTAGCCGGCAGGGCGACTCATCAACTGATCAGGCCGGGCTGCCCGCCCACAGCGTATCAACCTCTTCCAGCCCCCAGTCGGTCGGCGTTTCGATTTTGACGATCGCGTCCGGGTCGGCAAAACTGCCCAGATCGATGATCTGCGCGGCGAACGTCTTGCCGGTCCGCGCCGACATGAAGACCTTCACCCTCGGTTTCAGCAGCGACGCCTCACTTTGCTCGACCACAACGCCGAGGCGCCCGCTTTCCAGACGCACCAGCGTACCGGTCGGGTAAATGCCTACGGTCTTGACGAAGCTTTGAAACACCACATCATCAAAATGGCCTTTCCATGAAGCCATCTCGCGAATCGAATGGGCAACGCCCCAGCCCTTTTTGTAGGGACGGTCGGAGGTGATGGCGTCATACACATCGCAGACTGCGCCCATGCGCGCAAAGATGCTGATCTGGTCGCCTTTCAGGCCGTGGGGATAGCCCGAGCCGTCGACCTTCTCATGGTGGTGCAAGCACACATCCATCACCGTCGCCGCCACGGGTTGATTTTCCTTGAGGATCTTCAGACCCAGTTCGGGGTGAGCCTTCATGATCTCGAATTCGTCATGAGTAAGGCGGCCCGGTTTATTGAGCACGTGCGGAGCAATCATCATTTTGCCGACATCGTGCATCAGCCCGGCCACACCCGCTTCGCGCACCTGGTCATCAGGCAGGCCCATGCGTCTGGCGAGCGCAACCATCAGCGCGCAGACCGCCACCGAATGCATGTAGGTGTACTCATCGGACGTTTTCAGGCGTGACAGGCTGATCAGCGCGTGCGGGTGGCGCAGGATCGAACTGGAGATTTCTTCCACCAGCAACTGCACGTTATCCACATCCATCGCCTGGCCCATGCGGGCTTCGGTAAACATGGCCATGACGGCGTTTCTGGCTCTACCGCAAATGGCCCGGGCGCGCAGGACTTCCTTGTCCAGACTGGCTGGCGCGGTGTCATCTATGGCTGATGCGAAGGCTGCTGCGGTTTGAGGTGCCAGTACTCGGCTTTTTCCGGTTTCGATCCAGACTTCCCGGGTGCCCGATTGCTGGATGCGCTTGAGCACCTCGACGTCATCAAGCATGACTTCGACCAGGCCTATCCAGAACGGATCGTTGGTCCAGCGGCGACAGATTTTATGGATGTGCATGCCAAGGGCAAGGTCAGCGACAGGGATTTTTTTCAGCATGCTCAGTCACCCTGGAGCGTTGGCATGGCAGGCAACGGGCAAGCGAAGAAAGCAGACGGCCGACTACCGGCTGAGGCCAGCAGAGTGCAACAGCTACCGATCGACATGGTTTCACCTCGTTGACTGCAAGGATCATCCTGATCTCAAGGTGCCAGTATACGGCGCTGCCTGCAAAAAAATCTTGTCTATTTGTTGTGTGTCAGCAACCCGTCAGGCAGCCCGCAGTGCCCTGTGCAAAACAGGCGCAGTGTAGATTTTCTGACGCGTTCAAGTGCTGAAAAGCATCTTCAGGCAGCGGGTGCCACACCTGGCAAGTGATGATACTGACGGGCAAAGTACACCAAGGCGTCTGACTCACCCTGATGCCTGATATCCAGCACTTGGCAAAAAAGAATGTCGTGCGTGCCGACGCTGACGGATTGGGTCACTTTGCAGTCGAGGGCCAGTTTGGCGCTGTTCAGTATCGGCGCACCCGTCACTCCGCTTTCCCACTGGCCACCGTCAAAACGCTCCTGCTGTGAACGCTTGCCGCCGAACAGGTTGGACAAGTCCTGCTGACCGTTGCCCAGTGTGTTGACGCACAACAGGCCGTTCTCGATGAAGGTTTCGTATACCGATGCGCTGCGATTGATACAAACCAGTAGCGTGGGAGGCTGGTCGGTCACGCTGCAAACCGCTGTCGCAGTAAAACCGGCGCGGCCGCCGGGGCCATCGGTGGTGATGACGTTGACGGCTGCAGCAAGGCTGGACATCGCATCGCGAAACGCCAGCTGGCTGACCGGGTCAGCGGAGAGGATGGCAAGGGCTTCAGAGTCGGCATGCATGGGATGAGTCCTTTCAGGTCTGTGCGTTGAGAAAGTCGAGCAGGGTGCGTTGGAAGGGCAATGGGTCGGTAATGTTCGAGGCGTGGCCGCCATATTCCAGCAACACCAGCCTGGCGTTGGGCAGTGCCTCGGCCAGATGTTGCGATTGTTGCCAGGGCACCAGCATGTCGTCGCGGTTGGCAATCAGCAGGGTCGGCGTCTGGATACGAGCCAGACTGGCCTCGACGTTGAAGGTTTGCAGTGCATGAATACGTCGCAGCAGGTTGTCGGTGTCGGGAAAATGCGCCAGCGCATGGGCCTCGTCATCGGCCAGCCGGGCACCGTTGGCGGCGATCCAGTCTGCCGGGTACAGAAACAGTGCCTGCGCTTGCACGTAAGCGTCCGGCCCGCTGTTCAACAACAGTTTTTTGCGCACTGAAAAGCAGCGCGCGCTGTGTGGGTTGGGGCTGCTCCAGGCATTGATCAGCACCTGACTTTGCAACAATCCGGGGCGCAACAGTGCAAGCTCGAGGCCCACCAGTCCGCCCAGCGCATGGCCTATGAAATGACAGCGCTGGATATCGAGCGAGTCGAGCAGGGTCAGCAATTCCATGGCCATATGGCGGATCGAATAATCTGCCGGCAAAGCCGCAGGGCTGCGTCCGGTCCCGGCGTGATCGTAGACCAGTACGTCATGGTTGCGGGTCAGCGCTGCCAGGTCATCCGCCCAGTAACGGCTGGACCCGCCCAACCCGGAACTGAGCACCAACAGGGGCGCATCGGCATGCTGACATCGATGAATTTCATGAAACATGCACGTTCTCCGGGTGGGCTTCAGGTCGGTTTTTAAGTCAGTGCTCAGCCGATGTGGGCGATGCTGGCGATTTCGATCAGGGCTTCGGGTTTCACCAGACCGCACTGGATGCAGTAACGCGCCGGTTTCTCGCCCGCGAAGTATTCGGCGTACACCTCGTTGACCTTGGCGTAATCGGCCCAGTCGCGAATCATGATCATGTTGAAGGTGACGTCGTCCATTGTCCCGCCAGCGGTTTCGACCACGCTTTTGATGGTTTCCAGCACATGACGGGTCTGGGCGGTCGCATCGCCGACATGCACCACATTGTTGTCCTTGTCGAACGGCAGGGTGCCGGAAACGTAGAGCACGCCATCGGCCATTGAACCCGGCACAAATGGAGCAATGGGCTTGGTGGTGCCAGCAGGAATAATCGCTTTCTTGGTCATGCGTATGTCCTCACGAAGGTTGCCCGACAGGGCTGAAAGTGGTGCAGAAGTCATCGACGCTGGAAACCCAGCCGAAGAAGGTTTCGATGTTGAACAGCGCGGCTTGCTGAGCGAATTCGGGGCCTGCCTGATGGGTTGCATCCGCCAGCACCACGCCGAAGTACTCCAGGTGAAAGCCGTCACGCAGGGTGGACTCAACGCAGACGTTGGTGGCGATGCCGGTGAACACCAGGTTGCGAATGCCACGGCTGCGCAACACGCTGTCGAAGCTGGAATTGAAGAAGCCGCTGTAACGGATTTTCGGCACCACAATGTCGCCAGGCTGTGGCTTGAGTTCATCGACCAGTTGATAGTCCCATCCGCCTTTGGCCAGCAGTTGCCCTTGGAGCTCCGGGCGCTTGCGCATGGTTTTCAGGGCATTGGACTTATGCCAGTTCGGCGAGCCGGGCCCTCCGGCCTCGACATAGGCCGGGTCCCAGCCGTTCTGGAAAAAGATCACCGGGATGTCTGCCGCACGTGCGGCAGCACAGGCCTTGTTGATATTGGCGATGACCGGCCCGGTGCTGCTGACATCGAACCCGGCAAGGTCCAGATAACCCCCCAGCGATGCGTAGGCGTTCTGCATGTCGACCACCACTAGCGCGGTTTCGCCGGGCTTCATGCGCAGCGGCTCGGGACGGGCGGGCAGCACGCGGGCGGGTTGTCCGTCCGGCAGGTCAACGCCTGCGACAGTTGCCGTAGCATTCATCAGACCACCTCCTTGAGCTGCGCGATGTGCTTGCGACTGGTCATCAACGGCTGGATTTTCTCGCCGAAATCCTCGACGCCTTTCACGAAGTCATCGAAGGTCAGCATCACGCCCTGAGTCCCCGGCACACTGGCGACTTCATCAAGCATTCGCGCCACGGTGGCCCAAGAGCCGACCAGCGTGCCCATGTTGATGTTGACCGCCGAGGTCGGGTCGGCCATCTGCCGCAGATTCGAACCAGCGCTTTTATCCGCCGAGCCCTTCTCGCTCAACCAGGCGATGGCCTCTTCGTCGGCACCCGCCTTGATGTGCTCCCAGCGAGCCCTTGCTGCTTCATCGGTATCGTCGGCGATGATCATGAACAGCACACAGGAGGTAACGTTGCGGCCGGTCTTTTCGTTGGCTTCGATCAGTTTCTGTGCGGTGGGCGCAAAGGCTGTAGGGGTGTTCACGCCTTTGCCGAAGCAGAAGTTGTAGTCGGCGTACTGCGCCGAGAAAGCCATGCCTGCTTCGCTTTGACCGGCGCAGATCAGCTTCATGTCGGCCTTTGGACGAGGGCTGACGCGGCAGTCCTGCATGCTGAAATGCTCGCCCTTGAAATCACTGCTGCCGGTGGCCCACAGGTCGCGCAGAACCTGGGCGTATTCGGCCAGGTATTCATAGCGGGTATGGAAGAACTCATCGCCGGGCCACAGGCCCATCTGCTCGTATTCGGGTTTCTGCCAGCCGGTGACCAGGTTGATCCCGAAGCGGCCATTGGAGATCGAATCGATGGTCGAGGCCATGCGTGCCGCGATGGCAGGTGGAATGGTCAGAGTGGCCACGGTGGCGAACAGCTGGATCTTGCTGGTCACTGCCGCCAGCCCCGCCATCAGCGTGAAGGACTCCAGGTTGTGCTCCCAGAACTCTGTCTTGCCGCCGAAGCCGCGCAGTTTGATCATCGATAACGCAAAGTCGAAACCGTAGCCCTCGGCCGTCTGCACGATCTGTTTGTTCAGCTCGAAAGTCGGCATGTACTGCGGTGCGTTGCTGGAAATCAGCCAGCCGTTGTTGCCGATGGGGATGAAGATACCGATGTCCATATAAGGCCTCTCTGCGTTGGTCGATGCGTGCCAGAGCACTTGATTCATCTCTTAATTCGCCACTGCATTAAGCGGGCCATAATTTTTTATTGTTTTTATTCAATTGCTTACAAATAAAACTCATTTTTTGCAGACCATTTGGTCTGAATCAGAGCACTTGGTTTGTGCAGGGCGCACGCAGATGGGGCAGAGCCGACCGGGTGGGTAACCCATATCGACAAAACAGCTGCGCCCGTTAAGATGCCCGCTCATTTCGGCATCACTGGATGGATGTGCGTGAACAAGAAACCTCCTGTGACGGAGCCCGCGAGCAAGCGCGGACGCAAGGTCAAGCCCGAAACCGTGGTCAAGACCACTCGCGAGCCCAGCGCTACTTCACTGAAGCGGCGCATGCGCCTGATGGAAGGCAAGCGCACGCTGATTCTCGATGCGGCGCTGGAGATATTTTCCCGCTATGGCGTGCACGGCAGCAGCCTGGATCAGGTCGCGAGCCTGGCGGATGTTTCCAAGACCAACCTGCTGTATTACTTCAGCAGCAAGGATGATCTGTACCTCAACGTACTGCGTCAGTTGCTTGAAGTCTGGCTGAGCCCGCTGGTGCATTTCACTGCCGACAAGGAGCCGGTGCAGGCTATCGGCGCCTACATCAAGGCCAAACTGGAAATGTCCCGTGATCACCCGGCCGAATCACGGCTGTTCTGTATGGAAGTGATGCAGGGCGCGCCACTGATTCAGGGCGAGTTGCAGCACCCGTTGCGCGACACGGTGCAGGCCAAGGTGGCAGTCATTCAGCACTGGATCGACAGCGGCCAGTTGGCCCCGATCAACCCGCACCATCTGATTTTCACCCTGTGGGCGACCACTCAGCATTACGCCGATTTCCGCACTCAGGTCGAGGCCGTGACCGGCAAGACGCTGGACGACCCGGTGTTTTTCGAAGAAGTGCTGGCGAGCCTGCGCAGCATGATCCTGGACGGCATCCTGCCGCGTACTGCCTGAAAAATTGCGCGGGCCCCGACACGCGCACCCTGGACGCGCAGTGAATGCAGGTCATGCACAAACCAAGTGCTCTGATTCAGACCATTTGATCTGTTCTGCGCGCTGAAATCGAGTCAGGCCGTTGTTCCATAGCGTTTTTCCGGTAGTGGCATGGATGCTGCTACGGCCTGAGAGTCGGCCACGTGCTGCCCTCATCGGCCATTACCCTCAGGAAAACGTCTATGTACAAGAAACTGTTGCCCGGGACATTGTGTGCGGCTGTAGCGTTCGGGGCCGCCGGCTTCGCTCAGGCCGAGGGCTTGACCCTGAAGGGACCTGCGAAAATCGCCATGGTCTACATCAGCCCGCGCAATGACGGCGGCTGGACTCAGGCATTCGATGAGGCGCGCGTGAAGCTTGAGAAGGATCTGGACACAAAAATCCAGTTCGTTGAAAGCGTGCCCGAGAACGCCGCTGCCATTACCCCAGTTGTCGACCGGCTCATCGCGCGCGGTGCCAATATCATCGTCGGTACTGCATTCGGTTACTCAGACACCTTCCTTGCGCTGGCCAAAAAATACCCTGATGTCGCGTTCCTGAACGGCTCGGGCACCACCAACGCGGCGAACCTCGAATCGTTTTATGGCCGTACCTACGAGAGCCAGTACCTGTGCGGCATGGCCGCTGGTGCTGCGTCGAAAACCGGCAAGCTGGGCTTCGTCGCCGCCAACCCGTTCGGCCAGGTCAACTGGACCATCAACGCCTACGAACTGGGTGCCCGGCAGATCAATCCGAAAGCCACCGTCACTGTGGTTTATACCGGCGCCTGGAATGACCCGGTCAAGGAGCGCGCGGCAACCATGGCATTGATCGACAACGGCGTCGATGTGGTCGGCCAGCACGTCGACAGCCCGACACCGCAGATCGTCGCTCAGGAGCGCGGCATTCATGGCACCGGCCACCATCGGGATCTGAGCGAGTTTGCCCCCAAGGCAACCGTCTGTTCCTCGTTGTGGGTCTGGGACCGCTTCCTGGGGCCAGAGCTCAAAAAGGTCATCGCGGGCAACTGGACCCCGCCCGCCAACGGTGCACTGCTGTCGATGCAGCAGGGCGGCACCGATATCATGCTGAGCAAAGACCCGATCATTTCGGAAGACAATCGCAAGAAGATCATGGCCGAGCGTGACGAACTGCTGGCAGGCAGGAAAATCATCTACAGCGGACCGCTGGCGGACCGTGACGGCAAGGAGCGGGTTGCGGCCGGTCAGCAATTGTCTGACCCGGATCTGTGGAAAATGGACTGGTTTGTCGAAGGCGTGAAGACTCAGCAATGAGTCAGGTCAACGCGCTGCAACTCACCGGCATCAGTAAATCGTTCGATGGCTTCAAGGCGCTGATCGATGCCGATTTCACCGCCTGTTGGGGCGAAGTGCATGCGTTGCTGGGCGAGAACGGTGCAGGCAAGTCATCGCTGATGAACATTGCAGCGGGGCTGTACGCACCGGAAACCGGCACGCTGCTGCTGGACGACAATCCGGTTCAGCTTCAGGGGCCCAGGGACGCCAGCCGTTACCGGATTGGCATGGTTCACCAGCACTTCAAGCTGGTGAAGCCCTTTACAGTGGCGCAGAACATTCTGTTGGCACTGCCCGAGCAACCGGGCGAAGGCAGCTATCGAAAGCGTCTGCGTGCGCTGGAGCAAGAGATTGTCAGCAAGGCGGACGAACTGGGGTTTGCGATTGACCCGACCCGGACCGTCGACAGCCTGTCGGTTGCCGAGCAGCAGCGCGTCGAGATTCTCAAGGTGCTGCTGGCCGGTGCGCGCATTCTGATTCTTGATGAGCCGACCGCGGTCCTGACCGATCAGGAGGCCGAACGTTTGCTGCTGACCGTTCAGGCCTTTGCGCGGCAGGGCGCTGCGGTGATTCTGGTGACGCACAAGATGGCCGACGTCAAACGCTATGCCGACCGGGTGACCGTGATGCGCGGCGGGCGCACCGTGCAGACTGTTGATCCGCAGAAGGTGAGTGTCGAGCAACTGGTGCAACTGACCGTGGGCGAATCGGTGCCGGTCGCAGAGCATCATTGCGCAACGCCAGGTGAGGTGCGTTTACAGGTACGCGATTTGCGCAGCGTCGGCGGCGCACTCAACGGCGTGAACATGACCCTGCACGCCGGGCAGATCTACGGTATTGCAGGCGTTGGCGGCAATGGTCAGGCCGAACTGGCCAACGCATTGATGGGGCTGCCGCAGGCCACTGAGGGTGATATCCACATGACCTCTTTCGGCGACCTGCGCAGTGCGTCAGCTGATCAGCGTCGGCAACTGCGCATCGCTTCCATCCCGGCGGACCGCTACGGCGCGGCGCTGGCCGGGTCGCTGTCGGTGGCCGAAAACTTCGGCATCGGCAACATCCATAGCGGGCAATACGGTTCTTTCTGGCGTCTGGGCTACAAGCGCCTGAAACAGGACGCGCAACGCGCGGTGGCGGACTTCGATGTGCAGGGCGTGCGCTCTCTCGATCAGAAAGCTGCACTGCTGTCGGGCGGCAACGCACAGAAACTGGTGATCGCCCGTGAATTCAGCCGCGACCCGCAATTGGTGCTGGTGCATAGCCCGAGCCGGGGCCTGGACGTGCGTGCCACACAGGCGGTGCATGCCCGCCTGCGCGCAGCACGCGACACAGGCGCTGCGGTGCTGGTGATCAGCGAAGACCTGGACGAAGTATTGAGCCTGGCTGACCGTATTGGCGTAATGAACGGCGGGCGTATCGTCGCCGAGTTCGATTACCCCGCTGATCGTCAGGCCATCGGCAAAGCGATGGTGAGCCATGAGTGACACAACTGCATTGCAACAGACTGCTCCGGCACGCCAACCGTTGCTGTCGCGCCGCTACACGCTGGAACTTCGTCAGCAGACCGGCTGGCCCTTGCAGGCGCTGATCATAGCCGTGGCGTTGCTGGTCGGCCTGGCGATCTGTACCACTATCCTGATTCTTGCCGGGGTGCCTGCTGACGAGTTACTCAACGAATTCGTCGTTCAGACGGTGTTCGATGCCCAGAACTTCAAGGCTGTGCTGTTTCAGGCATCGCCGATGATTATGGTCGGCCTGGCCGGGTGCATGGCGTTTCGCGCGCGCTTCTGGAACCTGGGGCTGGAAGGCCAGATGATCTGGGGAGCGATTGGTGCCACCGCGATTTCGCTGTTCCAGGTGGGGCCGGAAGTTCTGCGCCTGCCGCTGATGATGGCGGCGGCTGTGATCTGCGGGTTGCTGTGGAGCCTGGTGCCGGTGCTGTTGAAGCTCAAGTGGCAGGTCAACGAGATCATCTCGACCCTGATGCTCAATTACATTGCCGCCAATTTCCTCCTGCATCTGGTTTACGGCAGTTGGAAAGACCCGCGAGACAACTTTCCCTACTCGCCTGCGTTTCAGAGCTTTGAGCGTTTGCCTGATCTGTTTGCGGGGTATAACGCGGCGATCCCCTTGGCGCTATTGGTCACCGGCCTGACCCTGTGGTTTGTCGGCGTCTCGCGGGCCGGGCTGTACCTGCGCTTCGTCGATGCCAACCCGAAGGTCGCCGGGGCTGTGGGAGTGCCGGTGCGCAAGATGATCATTGGCACTGTGCTGCTTTCAGGTGCACTGGCGGGGCTCGCAGGTTTCGTTGTGACGTCCGGGCAGGAAGGGCGCCTTACCCAGTCGTTCTATCAGGGCTACGGGTTTTCCGGGATTCTCATCGCCTTTCTGGCCCGCAATAACCCGGTGGCCGCCACCGTGGTCGCGCTGCTGATCGCCATGCTGTTCGTGGCCGGGCGCAACCTGCAGGTGTTCTATCAGATTCCGTTTTCGATGGTGCAACTGATCCAGGCAATCCTGGTGATCTGCGTCGCGTCGTCGAACTTTTTCATCCGCCATCGCCTGCGGCGCATTCAGGCAGGAGAACGTTGATGGAGCTTATTTCCCACTGGCTGGGCAGCGCACCGGATTTTGCCGTGCCGTTCGCCCTGGCCGCGCTGGGCCTGATCCTCATCGAGCGCAGTGGCGTATTGGCGCTGGGTGTCGAGGGGCTGATGCTGGTCGGCGCATTGGCGGGCATCGGCATGCAATTGAGCCTGGGCTCGCCTGGCCTTTCGTTGCTGACGTCGATGGTGGCGGCAGGTCTGGTTTCGTTGCTGTTTGCGCTGATGGTACTGGTGCTGCGGATCAATCAGGTGATTGCCGGGCTGGCGCTGGTGTTCTTCTGTCAGGGCTTGACCGGGCTGCTGGGCACGCTGCTTGGCTGGACCAATCGTCCGGTCAGCGGCTTGCAAGCGGTGGAACTGTGGCCGTTGTCCGAGCTACCGGTGGTGGGCCGTGTGTTTGTCCAGAACCCGCTGGTGTATTTGACCGTG
Organism: Pseudomonas syringae group sp. J248-6; assembly: GCF_032586995.1. NCBI lineage: Bacteria > Pseudomonadati > Pseudomonadota > Gammaproteobacteria > Pseudomonadales > Pseudomonadaceae > Pseudomonas > Pseudomonas syringae group sp. J248-6. The sequence continues at coordinate 19,794 of NZ_JAWHOP010000007.1, forward strand.
GTGATTTTCATTGCGGTGGTCTGGCTGCTTGACCGCACCCGAACCGGGCTGCGTTTGCGGGCAGTTGGCGAGAACCCGCAGGCCGCCGATGCCGCAGGCATTTCTGTGTTGGGTTACCGCCTGGCGGCAATTGTCGCCGGTTCTGCATTGATGGGGCTGGCGGGCGGCTTCATTGCCGTACTCAGTACCAAGATGTGGATCGCGGACATGACAGGCGGACGCGGCTGGATTGCGGTTTCGCTGGTGATCTTCGCGCGCTGGTCGCCCTGGCGTGCGCTGGCCGGTGCTTTGCTGTTCGGTGGCATCGAGGCGCTGATTCCGCAATTGGCGGCCACGGGGGTGCGCCTGCCTCAGTATTTCGTCTTGATGACGCCCTATGCGGTCACGTTGTTGGTGATGGTCTGGGTGGCAAGCGGCAAGCGTCAATCCAGCAGTCAGCCGGGTGCGTTGGGCGAGCCTTATATTCGTGAGGAACGACGCTGAGCAAAACACGTCAAGCGCCGTAATACGGGCGGTTCAGCAGGGGTTAAGGAATTTTTGACAGCCGGCATGCTCTAATCCGGTTACCAGCGTTCGTCAAAACCAGGAGCTCCTGAATGTTTACCTCGCGTCGTTTGATCATTGTTGCCACCGCCGTAGCCATGCTGTCGGGCTGTGCAACATCCAATCCCTATGACAATCAAGGCCAGGCGCAAAGCTCCGGTGGCATGAGCAAAACAGCCAAGTACGGCGGACTCGGCGCATTGGCCGGTGCAGTAGCTGGTGCCGCCATCGACCACAATCATCGTGGCAAGGGCGCATTGATTGGCGCTGCTGTTGCGGGCGCTGCATCGGCGGGGTATGGCTATTACGCAGACAAGCAGGAAGCAGCATTGCGCGCGAGCATGGCCAATACTGGTGTCGAGGTGCAGCGTCAGGGTGACCAGATCAAACTGATCATGCCGGGTAACATCACCTTCGCGACGGACTCGTCGGCAATCGCCAGCAGCTTCTATTCGCCGCTCAACAACCTGGCGAATTCGCTTAAGCAGTTCAACCAGAACAACATTGAAATCGTCGGCTATACCGACAGCACCGGCAGCCGTCAGCACAACATGGACCTGTCGCAACAGCGCGCACAAAGCGTTGCGACGTACCTGACTTCGCAGGGCGTTGATCAATCGCACCTCTCCGTGCGAGGCGCGGGCCCCGACCAACCGATTGCCAGCAACGCCGACGTCAACGGCCGCGCCCAGAACCGCCGCGTAGAGGTCAACCTCAAGCCGATTCCGGGTCAGCAGTATTGATCAACACCACCGTCGCTTCTCGGACTGGTTGAATGCGTGGCAAAGTGGGAGCGAGCTTGCTCGCGAAGGCGATGGCTCAAACGCGAGGTTTGCGGCGGCCTTGATGGCCTCTTCGCGAGCAAGCTCGCTCCCACAAGTCACTATCAATGCTGCGCTGGATACTGCTCATGCAGCCGGTCCAGCAGCCGGTCTTTTTCTTCCCATAGCGCATTGATCCACTGCTGGAATTCCAGGCGGTACTCGCCGTCCTGGTCGTAATTTTTGCCGAGAAACTGCTGCGGGATTTTGATCTCTTCGAAGTGGGCAACCACTTCCTTGACATTGCCGCACAGCAGGTCCCAATAGCCAGGTTGCCCGCCCGGATAGTGGATGGTCACGTTGATGATCGACTCCAGCTGTTCGCCCATCGCATCGAGCACGAAAGCGATGCCGCCAGCCTTGGGTTTTAGCAAGTGGCGGAACGGCGAGTTCTGCTGCGCGTGTTTGCCAGCGGTGAAGCGCGTGCCTTCTGCGAAGTTGAAAATCCCCACCGGGTTGTGACGAAACTTCGCGCAGGTGCGCCGGGTGGTTTCCAGGTCCTTGCCTTTCTTTTCCGGGTGTTTCGCAAGGTAAGCCTTGGAGTAACGCTTCATGAACGGAAAACCCAACGCCCACCACGCCAGACCGATGATCGGGACCCAGATCAACTCCTGCTTGAGGAAGAATTTCAACGGGCGAATGCGCCGGTTGAGCACGTATTGCAAGACCATGATGTCGACCCAGCTCTGGTGATTGCTGGTGACCAGATACGAGTGTTTGTAATCCAGCCCTTCCAGACCGCTCAGGTGCCAGCGGGTGTGGCACAGCAGCTTGATCCAGGCATTGTTGTTGCCGATCCAGGTTTCATGGATGTGGCTCATCAGCCAGTCGGTAAAGCGCTGTGCCGCAGAGAAGGGCAGGCAGATCTTGAAGATCGTGACCGCGAACAGCACCGTGCAACAGACGATGGTGTTCAGCGCCAATAACAGCGAGGCAATGACGCCGCGTAACGGGGCAGGCAGGAAATCCATGAAGGTGATGGCTCCGCAAGTTATCGGAAGCCGCAGATGGGGCTGCGGCATCATGAGTAGGCATCAGGACAGCGTGTCGGCCTGTATCGCCGTCAGTGCGATGGTATAGACGATGTCATCCACCTGTGCGCCACGTGGCAGGTCGTTCACCGGCTTGCGCAGGCCTTGCAGCATCGGGCCAAGGCTTACGCAGTCGGCACTGCGTTGCACCGCCTTGTAAGTGGTATTACCAGTATTGAGGTCCGGGAACACGAACACGTTGGCACGTCCTGCCACCGGGCTATCCGGAGCCAGCTGTCGGGCGACATGTTCGTTGGCGGCCGCATCATACTGCAGCGGCCCGTCGATCAATAGATCGCGCCGGGTTTCCCGTGCCAGTTGCGTTGCTTCGCGGACCTTCTCGACTTCTTCGCCGCTGGCCGAGTTGCCGCTGGAATAGCTGATCATCGCTACCCGTGGCGAAATGCCAAACGCAGTGGCTGAGTCGGCGCTTTGCAAGGCGATCTCGGACAGCTCGCTGGCACTCGGGTGCGGGTTCATGATGCAGTCGCCGTACATCAGCACCTGCTCGGGGAACAGCATGAAGAACACTGAAGACACCAGCGTGCAGCCTGGTGCGGTCTTGATCAGTTGTAGGGCTGGCCGGATGGTGTTGGCGGTGGAGTGAATGACGCCTGACACCAGTCCGTCGACCTCGTCCAGCGCCAGCATTACGGTGCCGATAACCACCGGGTCTTCGAGCTGTTGCTCGGCCATGGGCGCGTTCAGGCTTTTGTTTTTGCGCAGTTCCACCATCGGCGCAATATAGCGCTCGCGAATCAGCTCCGGGTCAAGAATCTCCAGCCCCGGTGGCAGCTCGATACCGTGTGCCTGAGCCACGGCCTGCACTTCCTCGGGTCTGGCCAGTAACACACAGCGGGCGATACCGCGCGCCTGGCAGATGGCCGCCGCCTGAATGGTCAGCGGTTCATTGCCTTCGGGCAGGACAATACGCTTGTTGGCTGCCTGCGCTCGCTGGATCAGTTGATAGCGAAACACGGCAGGCGACAGGCGCAGCTCGCGGGGGGTGCCGCAGCGCTGGTGCAGCCAGCTTGCGTCCAGATGGCTGGCCACGAAATCGGTGATGTTTTCCGCGCGCTCGCGGTCATCGATGGGAATTTCCTTGTTCAACTGATTGAGCCGGTTTGCCGTGTCATAGGAACCGCTGCTGACCGACAGCACAGGCAGACCGGCCTGGAATGCACCTCGGCACAGTTCCATGATGCGCGGGTCGGGCACCGTATCGCTGGTCAGCAGCAGGCCCGCCAGCGGCACGCCATTTATTGCCGCGAGGCTCACCGCCAGAATGATGTCGTCACGGTCGCCCGGCGTTACTACCAGCACGCCCGGCTTGAGCAGCGGAACGGTATTGAGCACCGTTCGGGCACAGATAATGATTCTGGACATGCGCCGCTGATCGTAATCGCCTGCGTTGAGCACCTGCGCGCCCAGCAATTCGGCCACGTCACGAGTGCGCGGCGCATTCAGTTCAGCGCGATAGGGGATGCAGCCCAGCAGTCGGAAATCGCCACTGCGCAGCAGTGGAGAGTGCTCTTTCAGGCGTGAGGCGAAGACTTCCATGCTCTCTTCGGTGCGCACCTTGTTGAGTATGACGCCCAGCACCTTCGGGTCCTTGGGGCCACCAAACAGCTGGGCCTGCAATTCGACCCTGCCCGACAGCTCGGCAAGCACTTCGTTTTCCGGGGCAGAGACCAGAATGACGTCAGCATCCAGGCTCTTGGCCAGATGCAGATTGACCCGCGCGGCATAGCTCGCGCTGCGGGTCGGGACCATGCCTTCGACCACCAGCACGTCCTTGCCGACCGCTGCCTGCTGATAAAGATTGATGATCTCTTCGAGCAGTTCATCCAGCTGACCATCGCCGAGCATGCGCTCGACATGCGCCAGCCCCAGAGGCTTGGGCGGTTTCAGGCCGTGGGTGCGGGCCATCAGTTCGGTCGAGCGTTCGGGGCCCAGATCGCCGGGGTGCGGCTGGGCAATCGGTTTGAAAAAACCTACTTTCAAGCCTGCGCGCTCCAGTGTGCGCACCAGGCCCAGGCTGATAGAGGTCAACCCCACGCCGAAGTCAGTGGGGGCGATAAAAAAAGTCTGCATACTGGCTTCTCGATTGAGCAGTGCAAGGGTCGCAGCACATAGGGAACAGCTGCTGACCAAAAAAGTCCGGAAACCGTCTAACGCGATTTCTCTGCGGCAAGACTATCGTTATCTGCGGCATTAGCACACCAGCCGCAGCGAAAAGCCTGACCTGTCATCTGTTGGCGTTTTATCGGGTCAAGAACCCAGGCTCGCGACTGCCATGGCGGCTGATGGCGCAGGTGCTGAGTGTGGCCGCAGGACAGCACGGCAATCCAGTGCCCTTCTTGATCCTGTTGCAAGTTGATAACAGTTGAACCTTCCATTCTGGGCCGTTTGTCAGAGTTGCGTTCGCTTTCGGGCGATTGCTTGGTTAAACTTGCTCGTTCTTCAATCTTAAGCAAAAGGTCTTGTCCCCATGCCGATCGCCGCCAATAAGGCTGTCTCCATTGACTATACCCTGACCAACGACGCTGGTGAGGTCATCGACAGCTCTGCCGGTGGTGCGCCGCTGGTTTACCTGCAAGGTGCAGGCAACATCATCCCGGGCCTGGAAAAGGCACTGGAAGGCAAGGACGTCGGTGACGAGCTGAAGGTAGCCGTCGAGCCGGAGGATGCCTATGGTGAATACTCCGCCGAACTGGTCAGCACCCTGAGCGCCAGCATGTTCGAAGGTGTCGACAAACTCGAAGTCGGCATGCAGTTCCACGCATCCGGCCCGGACGGCGGCATGCAGATCGTGACCATCCGCGATCTGGACGGCGACGACGTCACTGTTGACGGCAACCACCCGCTCGCTGGCCAGCGCCTGAACTTCGACGTAAAGGTTGTGGCTATCCGCGATGCCAGTGAAGAAGAAATGGCTCACGGCCATGTTCACGGTGAAGGCGGTCATCAACACTGATTTGTGCTGCTAAGCTCAGGTCACTGAAAAGGCGCCCTGGCTGTTCTGCGATGACGACTTTCGTTACGCGTGCGGTCACGGTGCCTTTTTTCAGGTTGTGGCTTTGGGTTACTTGTTTCAAAAGGGGTTCTCATGAGTGCTTTTCACGACATCAAATTGAAAGCGCTGGGTGGTCAGGAACTGCCGATGGCGGGTTTCAAGAACAAAGTGGTTCTGGTGGTCAACGTCGCGTCCAAATGCGGGCTGACACCGCAATACGCAGCACTTGAAAACCTCTATCAGCAATACAAGGACAAGGGCCTTGAGATTCTCGGGCTGCCGTGCAACCAGTTTGCCGGGCAGGAGCCGGGCAGCGAAAAAGAGATCGCCGAATTTTGCGAGCTCAATTACGGCGTGACCTTTACGCTGGGTGAAAAACTCGACGTCAACGGGCCTGACCGGCATTCGCTTTATCGCCTGCTGGCTGGCGAAGGCGCCGAGTTTCCCGGGGATATCACCTGGAATTTCGAAAAGTTTCTGGTCGGCAAGAACGGTGGCGTGAGCGCGCGTTTCTCTCCGCGTACAGCACCGGATGATCCTGCAGTGATTCAGGCCATTGAAAAGGCCCTGGCACAAAGCTGATCACCTCGCCGGGGAAGCACCGGGTTAGCGTGTGCTCGCCCGGCTGTCTTGCGCCTTGGCGGCTTTTGCACTCAAATCAGCCAAATCAATAGTACTGGGCCAGCGCTGATGCCCGGCGATATTCTGCGCCTCTGATCCGGCGCTTGTCGCCGTAGTGCAATCGACCATTTTTCCGGAGTTTCACATGTCGGTAGAAGCCTTGTTCACGCCTTTCCGTCTGGGCCGCCTGGAATTGTCGTCGCGGGTGGTGATGGCACCCATGACCCGTTCGTTCTCGCCGGGGCATGTGCCCAACTCAAAGGTTATCGAGTACTACCGGCGTCGCGCGGCGGCAGGGGTCGGGCTGATTGTCACCGAAGGGACGACGGTCAACCACAAGGCCTCCAACGGTTACCCGAACGTTCCGCAGTTTTTTGGTGATGCGCCACTGGCGGGCTGGCGCAAGGTAGTTGAGGCGGTGCACGCTGAGGGTGGCAAGATCGTCCCGCAACTCTGGCACGTCGGTGCGGTTCGTCGTCTTGGTACCGAGCCGGACGGAAGCGTGCCTGCCTATGGGCCGATGGAGAAGGTCAAGGACGGTCAAGTGCTGGTGCATGGCATGAGCAAACAGGACATCGACGATGTTGTGGCCGCTTTTGCTCAGGCCGCTGTCGATGCCAAGGCGATTGGCATGGACGGTGTCGAAATTCATGGGGCCCACGGTTATCTGATTGATCAGTTCTTCTGGGAGGGCAGCAATCAGCGCAGTGACGAGTACGGTGGCAGCCTGGCCAACCGTTCGCGATTTGCCATCGAGCTGATCAAGGCGGTGCGCGTCACGGTTGGTGCGGACTACCCGATCATCTTCCGTTTCTCACAATGGAAACAGCAGGATTACACCGCACGTCTGGTGCAGACGCCCGAAGCGCTGGGCGAATTCCTGCAACCGCTGGCTGACGCCGGGGTGGATATCTTCCATTGTTCTACGCGGCGTTTCTGGGAGCCCGAGTTTGAAGGCTCTGACCTGAACCTCGCAGGCTGGACGCGCAAGCTGACCGGCAAACCGACCATTACCGTCGGCAGTGTCGGGCTGGACGGTGAGTTTCTGCAGTTCATGGTCAACACCGACAAGGTCGCTCAACCGGCCAGCCTGGAAAATCTACTGAAGCGGCTGGGCAACGATGAGTTTGATCTGGTGGCGGTGGGACGTGCCTTGCTGGTCGATCCTGACTGGGCATTGAAAGTGCGTGAGGGGCGCGAGCAGGACATCCTGCCATTCAGTCGAGAGGCACTGACGACACTGGCCTGATCTTCTTGGTAGCTGCCTGCCTGGTCTCTTTGACATTTACAGGTTTTTCGCCCGGGCAGGCCTCACGCAATTGTCGTTCGAACTGATCGATGATTGCCGTCCAGCCCTGGCGACTGGCGTGTTGACGAGCATTGAGGCGCACCCGGCGCAACGTTTCGCTGTCTTCCAGCAACCAACGCGCCGCGTCGATGAACGCCGTCTCGTCACCCGGCATGGCAAGGGCCCCATTGTGGCCATGACGAATATGCTGCCCGGCAGCGGCTTCGTCGTAAGCGACCACACCCAGCCCTGAGGCCAACGCTTCAAGGACCACGTTGCCGAACGTTTCGGTCATGCTGGGGAACAGAAACATATCTGCCGAGGCATAGTGCATGGCCAGCACTTCACCGCGCTGAGTGCCGCAGAAGATCGCATCCGGGATCTGCTGCTCAAGCTGCTGGCGCTGAGGCCCTTCGCCGACAACAATCAGTTTGATATTACGTTGCGGGTAACTGTCCTTGAGCGTTTCGAAGCTGACTTTGAGCAAGCCCAGGTTTTTCTCGGGTGCCAGGCGGCCGACGTGTATGACGCCGATATCACCTGCTTGCAGGCCCCAGCTTTCGCGCAGAGCCTGCGAACGCCTGGACGGGGTGAACAACTGGCTGTCGACGCCGCGAGACAACAACTCGATCCTTTCAAAGCCGCGCCGCTCCAGTTCCACCTTCTGGCTGATGCTCGGCACCAGCGTCATGCGCGAGCGGTTGTGGAACCAGCGTAGGTAGTGGGTCAGCAGCCGAGTGATAAAACCCATGCCGTATTGCTGCGTGTACTGTGGAAAGTTGGTGTGAAAGCCGCTGATCACCGCTATTCCCAGGCGCCGCGCCGCCCGTAGCGCTGACAAACCCAGCGGGCCTTCAGTGGCGATGTACAACACATCCGGTCGACGCCGCTGCCAGCGGCGCAACAGCTTGTGCATAGAAGACTGACCCCATTGCAACCCTGGATAGCCCGGTATCGGCCAGCCCCGGCATAGCAACAGGTCTTCTGCGGCATTTGCGTTGGTCTCGTCATTCTGGCGCGGCCGTACCAGCTCGACCCGGTGCCCGCGCAACCGCAACCCTTCACAAAGACGCCCCAGGGTATTGGCAACGCCGTTGATCTCGGGAATGAAGGTTTCAGTAATCAGGGTGACGTTAAGAATTTTGCTCATGGGAGCAGTTTCGGCTGGTTACATTTCGGTTATGTGGCGGTTGTGTGATGGATTGGTGATAGGACGCTGGGAGATAGGTTAGCGGGCGTGAAATTGCGCGTAATAGCCAATAGGTAAATAGATTAGCTGTAAAGTGTTTTTTATAAAAAACATGATTAAGCATATTGGCGTCCTACAAAAGTTTACAAGATTTCCCAAAGGTGTGTAGTGCGCTCCAATAGGTGTTGATGTTGACGGTCTGCCCGGTAATGTCTGGTTATCGAACTTAATGGTTCGTGAACTCTGAGTTGGAAAGACTGAGTTTTTCAGTTATTTCTGCTTATACCTATACTGGAAAAATAAAATGAAATTTAATGACAAAAAGTTAAAGTGGATTCGTTCGGCCTCAGGAATTGCTTTGGCGCTTTTAGCCTATTCAAATCTTGCACTGGCTGGGAACTATCAATCATCGGTCGCTTTGCCGGTTATTCATTCAAAAGGCTACATGCACACTGCCGCGCTGCCAGTAAGCAGGCATGTGCCCCCGGTAGCAACGATCAAAAATGTCAGTTGGAACTGGAACGTGGCAGGCTGGCCTCAAGGCCTTGAGGTCTATTTATGGCAAGGGGCCAGCGTGTGCCTTAACGTATCCCGCCAGCGAACGGGCTCCACAACTTTCTTTGGCAATCAATTGGCAAGTCGCACGTTTTATTACACGATGAAGATTGGAGATACAGGAAGAGTCCCGGTGGCAGGGCAGCAAGGAAGAATCACTGTCGATTGGTAATTTCACAGGCGCCCTCCCCTCAACTGGGGAGGGCGCTCATGCTACCAATTAGCCATGTCTCGAAATGCTTTAGGAAGAGAGTCATTAAAGTTTAATATTTTCTCAAGGATTTTAGCTGCGGGCGTACCTTTCAAGTGCTCCTCTTCATAAAGGGCTCTTCTCTCTTTATGCATCCAACCCTCTATTTTCTGAAAGTAAGCGCTTGACTCGGGTGTTACGACTTTTCCAGTAGCACAGTAACGAATTACAGGGTAATCAGATAAATCCACTGCTTCACCATTCAGTGAGTTATGAGCATATTGCGTGGCAAGGAAGCTTGCTTCACTTGGGTGGTTTTCAGCCTGTGCCATCAACTTGTGCCTGAGCTCTCCCCCTCGGAGAATTGTATGAGGTGCTTCTTTCTCAAGGATGGTTTTTTGGAGCACGTTAGCGAAGATTCCAGGTGTCGATGTGGTGGTGAGTGGTGTTGTTTTTTGTCGCACCCCCAACGGTGTAACGTTCAGAAACGGCGTAGAGTTGCTATAAGTCATTTCAGCGGTCCTCTCTTACTTTTCATTGCTCTATGGCTCCTGTTGTCTATACGCAACAGAGCAAGCGTAATGCCAATATTGATATATTAGTTTGGTCCTACACGCTTGAGCCAATTGGACAAGGTGTTAATTTTTTTGGCCTACAGAGACGGCCTACATGAAATTTTTTGAAACGCTGGCAACGTTTGTTCTTTAGCGGCAACCGCTTGCCGACTGTCAGGTAGACGAGTTTGGTCATGGTTGTAAGGCTTGAGGTTTTTGTTTGTAGGAAGCTTCTTTAATAGCTATATTTTTTGCAGGGTTTTGATTCGTCTGATAGCATCCGCTCTCTTTTCAAAGGGATATGAAATGTCAGATTTAATGTATGCGCCACCGAAAGCCAGCCTGGAAAAAGATGAAGCGGGCAGTAGAGGTCCGGAATTTTATGTCGTGTCTCTAAAGAAATTCTTCATTCTGTATCTTTTGACATCGGGCTTTTTCGCGATTTACTGGTTTTATCGAAACTGGTCGCTGAACAAGAAATTTTCAGGCAGTAAGGTGTGGCCCGTTGCGCGTGTGATCTTCGCCGTTATTTACGCCTTTCCACTATTTCGCACTGTGGACAAAAGTCTGCGGCGACAGGGGCGTGGTCAGATGGCGTACTGGGCGATTAGCGGCTTGGTGTTGTTGGCGTTGACTATTGCGGGGATGGTGCTTTCGCAAGGTGTCGCTGGGCATGTGCAATTCAAACCGGTCGGCGGTTGGCTGGTATGGGCGGTTCTGCTGGCAACTGCGCAAACATTTAATTTAATGCTGGTGCAGTCGAAGATGAACGCCGCGGCGCTTGATCCAGACGCAAGTACCAACTCAAGATTGACATGGGCCAATGGCCTATGGATTCTTGCCGGGTGTGCAATCTGGTTGATGAGTATACCGACCTACCTCTCTGCGTCTGCTGCAGCGTAGATACTACTGACGCCAATTGAAGTGCCGAACAGATCATCCATTATCTATTCGGCACTCTTTCAGGCTTTGTCGTCACTCAGCCAGTCAATCAGAGCAATCAGCCCAGGTCATTGACCAGTTGGCCGATCACTTCACCTACCTTGGCCAGGTCCGGCGCAGCCAGGCGATGTTCATCAGCATACGAATACGCCACGGTGAACAGACCTGCGGTGCGAGTAGAGTAAGACGGAGCGTCTTTCTCGAAAACACGGTTGGCTGCCTCGGCAGTCAGGGAGCTGGAACTGATGACCAAACGTTCTTCCGGGTTGTTTACGCCGTTGATGTAAACGTTGTCCGGATTGATCGACCATTCGGCCAGTTCACTGACCAGAAACGCACGAATCTTTTCTTCGACTGTGGCGTTTTCGGCGGCAAATGCAGCAGGGTTTACTGGAGTATTCATGATTTAACTTCCTTGTTAAGTTCATGTGTCGCATGTTCGATGGAAGCGAGCTTCACATGAACGGGTTGGTTGAGACTCTATTGAGCCTCAGTCGCCAGAGCCTTGTGTGGTAAATATATATAGCGAGTGATTTTTTTAGATATGCCGGGCCGCATTGCGCGGCGCGGCAACATTTTGGAATTCAGCCTCGTGCCTGCGTCACCGGCAACGCATCTGCGCCGCGCTCGCGCACCCAGAACAATGTCGCTCCGGCCACTGCAGCAGGCATCATCAGCAGGTTGACCACCGGAATCAGCAAGGCGACGTAGACAATGCCGCCGAAGCTCAGGCTTTGCCAGCGCTTGCTTTTCAGCCAGCCAAGCATTTCGTTCCAGCCCAGTTTGTGGTTGTCGGCGGGGTAGTCAATGTACTGGATCGCCATCATCCACACGCCGAACAACAGCCACAGCGGAGCGGCGATGATGTTGGCCACAGGGATGAACGACAGGATGAACAGCCCGAGCATGCGCGGCAGCATATAGCCCAGCTTGCGGGCTTCGCGGGCCAGGGTACGTGGCACCATGGCCACCAGTTCGGTCCAGCTGAAATCCGGCGAATCATCCACGCCACGAACCACGGCTTCGACTTTTTCGGAAAGAAACCCGTTAAACGGCGCGGCGATGATGTTGGCGACCACGGTGAAGGTGAAAAACACCATCAGCAGGACCAGCACCACGAACAGCGGCCAGAGGATATAGCTGAGAAAGCTCAACCAGTGAGGGAGCGTAGGCATGAAGGTGTCGACCCACAGCTCGAACTGGTGCACCGCCAGGTAGATCAGGCCGCAGAACAACACCACATTGATGCTCAAGGGCAGCAGGACGAATAATCGCAAACCAGGACTGAGGACCAGTTTCAGGCCCTCTCTGAGGTATTGCGGGCCGGTAAGGGCGGGCGCGGGCATGGCAGTCTCCAGGTGCTGAAAGGCGTGACCTTACCGGCTTTGTGATAGCCATGAAAGAGTTGATGGCTGTCGGCGCTCAGCACCATTCCCCGAGCCCTGAACGCGCTTGCCGCGGCCGGATGTTCGCGCGAGTACACTGCTGTCGGTCAGTCACCCTATAGAAGTGACCTATGGGGTGGATTGTGAAACGATATTTCCTTAACCTTTGCTACCCCGATAGGCTTGGCACCAATTTCAGGACCTGTCTCAGGAGTCAGAACTTTCAGGATCCGCCGAGTGAATGGCACTTCCCCAAGTGTTTCGGCGGTCCTTTTTTATCCAGCTGTTTCGATTGCGGCTTGAACAGTCGGTCGACAGGAGTGTGTCATGTCAGACGTACGTCATTCCCGAGTGATCATTCTCGGTTCCGGCCCTGCCGGTTACAGCGCTGCGGTTTACGCCGCCCGCGCCAACCTCAAGCCTCTGCTGATCACCGGCATGCAGGCTGGTGGTCAGTTGACCACCACCACTGAAGTCGACAATTGGCCGGGCGACCCCCATGGCCTGACCGGTCCGGCGCTGATGGAGCGTATGCGTGAGCATGCCGAGCGTTTCGAGACTGAAATCGTCTTCGACCACATCAACTCCGTTGATCTGGCCGGCAAGCCGTTCAGCCTTCAGGGCGATAGCGCAACCTACACCTGCGATGCACTGATCATCGCCACCGGTGCCAGCGCCCGTTACCTGGGCCTGCCTTCGGAAGAAGCGTTCATGGGCAAGGGGGTTTCTGCCTGCGCCACATGCGATGGCTTCTTCTACCGCAACCGTGAAGTCGCGGTAGTCGGTGGCGGTAACACGGCGGTGGAAGAAGCGCTGTATCTGGCCAACATCGCCAGCAAGGTGACTCTGGTTCACCGTCGCGAAACCTTTCGCGCCGAGAAGATCCTGATCGACAAGCTGCACGCACGTGTCGCCGAAGGCAAGATCGAGCTCAAGCTCAATGCCACGCTGGACGAGGTATTGGGTGACAACATGGGCGTGACCGGTGCGCGTCTGAAGAACAATGACGGGACCAGTGACGAGCTGAAAGTCGACGGCGTATTCATCGCCATCGGCCACACGCCGAACACCTCGCTGTTCGAAGGGCAACTGGCTTTGAAAGATGGCTACATGGTTGTGCACGGTGGCCGTGAAGGCAATGCGACTGCGACCAGCGTTGAAGGTGTGTTCGCGGCCGGTGACGTGGCTGACCACGTTTACCGTCAGGCCATCACCTCGGCTGGTGCAGGCTGCATGGCGGCACTGGACGTCGAGCGTTATCTGGACGGTCTGGCAAACGCCACGTTCTGATTGGCGTCCCTCCAAGCCTCTGCAACCAGGTTCTCGTGCCAATGCGTTGGCACGAGAACCCGTCAGCTCAAGCCTTGCGCTTGAGCGGTTCGCCTTCGAATTTCACACCTGCCAGCCCATGTTTGATCAGCGCACGGATATTGCCGTGGTCGCTGCCTTTGGGCGTGGCTTGCACCGAGCGGTAGTGCTCGCCAAATGCCAACAGTGCCTCTTCATCGCTCAAACCTTCGAGTAGCGCCAGGCCCAGAGTCTTGCAAGACCCTTCGTTTTGCCCGGCGGCATTGTCGACGTCGCCGTTTCTGAACGGCTGAGGCTGATAATCGTAACCTTCTGCGATAAAGGCCAGGGTATCAGCGAACACATGCTCGCCGCTGCGCAGGCTGGTGCGCAGGGAGTTCAGATCAGTCATGTTTGGGTTCCTTGGCGAACGCCGCCTGTTGTTCGGCGTTTGCTTCTTTCTGGTATTGGGCTTTCCAGTCGCTGTACGGCATGCCGTAAACCACTTCGCGCGCATCCTCAAGGCTGATGTCGATGTGCTTTTCATCGGCGGCGGCCTTGTACCACTTGGACAGGCAGTTACGGCAGAAACCGGACAGGTTCATCAGGTCGATGTTCTGGACATCCTTGCGGCTGTCCAGATGCGCGACCAGGCGACGGAAGGCTGCAGCTTCGAGTTCGAGGCGTTCTTGCTCGGTCATGACGGGCTCTTTTCAATAGACGGTTTGCGTCATGATAAGAGTTTCAGCGTTGACCGGCGAGCGTGATCGATACCGATTCGGCAAAGCGCAGCGCATGCGGCTTGTCGACTTCCACTTCGGCGTAGGTCACAGCCTTGTGGCTCATCACCAGGTCCAGCACTTCCTGCGTCAGTCTTTCCAGCAGGGCAAAGCGGTTGCCCTCGACATGCTGAATGATGGCCTTGGTGATGGTGCGATAGTTGAGAGCATGCTCGATGTCGTTATCGCGAACGGCTTCCTGTGCGGCGTAGAGAATCGTCAGGTTGATCAGCACATCCTGCTTGTTGACGATTTCGTCTTCGTTGATACCGATATACGTGCGCAGGCGCAGGTCTTTGACCCGGATGCGCGCGGTGCCAGGTTCGAGTCTTGCCATTATTGTCTGCTCCGTCCGATCAATTGCAGAAACTCCATGCGGGTGGTGCTCGAGTCGCGGAAGGCACCCAGCATCACGGAAGTGTTCATGGTCGAATTCTGTTTTTCGACACCGCGCATCATCATGCACATGTGCTTTGCCTCGATGACCACGGCTACACCTGCGGCCCCGGTGACTTGCTGAATGGCGTCGGCAATCTGTTTGGTCAGATTTTCCTGAATCTGCAGGCGACGGGCAAACATGTCCACAATGCGCGCGATCTTCGACAGGCCCAGCACTTTGCCGGTAGGTATATAGGCCACATGCGCCTTGCCTATGAATGGCAACAGGTGGTGCTCGCAGAGTGAATACAGCTCGATGTTCTGGACAATGACCATCTCATCATTGTCCGAAGCGAACAGGGCGCCGTTGACGATTTCGTCGACACTCTGGGTGTAGCCGTGACACAGATACTGCATCGCTTTGGAAGCGCGTTTTGGCGTGTCCAGAAGGCCTTCGCGGTCTGGATCTTCTCCAAGACCGAGCAGGATTTCCCGGTAATGCTGTGGCAGGGATGAGCTCATCAGAATGTTCCTCGGGGCGGCTTACTTAACGTGCCGTCCGCCGTTTACGGTCAGTGTTATGCCGGTGACATAGGTGCTGTCCAGAAGGTAGCGCAGGCTCTGGTAGATCACTTCTGCACCAGGCTCTATGCCCAGGGCCGACTTGGCCAGGGCGTTGGCGCGGTAGGTCGCATCGTCCTTGGGTTGAAACATCAACAGCGCCGGTGCTATGCCGTTGACTTTGACAAGAGGGGCGAAACGGGCAGCGAAGGACAGCGTCAGGCTTTCCAGGCCGGCCTTGGTTGCGCAGTAGGCGATGTGCTTGCTGCTGCCCTTGCGGGTCACGTCATCGCTGATATGCACGATGTCAGCGACCTCACTGGCGGTCAGCAACGGCTCACAGTGCAGATTGATCAGGTAGGGCGCCAGCATGTGTACGCTGAACATGCGCGTGAAGTTATCGGCTTCCTCGCCCGGGTTTTCTGCCAGCCACTCGGAAGCATTGTGTACAACGGCGCGCAAGCTTGAAGTCTGGGTTTTCAGCAGATCGATGAACGCCATGATCCCGGTTTCGCACGAAAAATCGCCGTAGAGGGCCACCGCTCCGGCCTGGCGCAGTTCCGTCACGCTTGCGTGTTCAGTGCGATAACTGATGATGACCCGATGTCCATGCTCAAGCAGTCGCAAGGCGCAATGCAGGCCTACGCGCTGGCTGGCTCCGGTGATCAGAATCGGTGCAGAAGATAATGTCATCGACAGCTCACGTATCGGTTATCCACAGTGGACGGGGATTGTACGGTCGATTGTTTCTTCCGGTTTACAGGCAAAGTTATACCAGGGGATTTTTTTGTACAACCCTGGGCATCATGAAACTCGCCGAGGCAGTGCTCGCAGGCGCTGAGCACGGGGAGGCTGAGGGAGCGAGCGGGGCTGAGACGCGACCAAGACCTGTACCGAGGTGTAAAGGTGTACAGGTCTTTATGAGTCTAGCGAGGGGAAGGTGATTGCGTAGGGCGTACCGGTGCAGGCGTGCTCTGCAGCCAGGGTGCGAGCAGGCGCGTGGACAGCGGGATGAACAGGTAGACCATCAGCGGGGTGAGCACCGCTGTACTGATCATGATGCGCGGTAACAGGTCCAGATGATTGAGCAACGGGCCGAGTAGAAAGTTGAAGATCAGCGACACGGGGAAAAACGCCAGCCAGATCGCGACAGCCTGTTTCCAGCGTGGCGGACGCTGATCGATTGCGCCGAACCAGCCGTCGATGCCGCTGACCCGATGCTCCGAAGGTTGTGCGAAAAGACCGCTGCCGCGCACCAGCCAGGAGCGTCTTGAGGCGGAATGCTCCCAGGCGTGCATGGTGTGCTCATCGGTAAAGCGGAAAATGATCTGAAATTCATCATCGCCAGGCGGAGGAGCCAGCACACCGGAACCCAGATACCCCGGGAAATCCGTGGCCAACTGTTCGCCTTCGTGCAGCCAGGCCATCATTTCATGGTAGCGACCCTGTGCCACGCGGCGGGCGACCATCAAGGTGACGGGTGAGGTAGACATTGTGTATCTCCGGTAGAGGCGTGAGATTCCCGGGTAGGGAGGTCACATGCCGCGATCCGGGGTGGTGGGTCGCGACAGCTTCACTTGAAAAGCAAGCAAGGATTATTCCTGAAACGCTGACGGACCGGTAGAGCTTTGCGGTGTTGGCTGATTACTTGTGCAGGGACGGGTGCTTGCGGCGATGCTCTTGGAGGATGTACTGACGCAAGCGCTCGGCGTCGTCCTTGCCATGCTTGCTGAAGTGATAGGCGCCGAAACTGTGTTCGGTCATTCGCTCCAGCTTGCCACGCATCGGGATAGGAGCCTGACCTGGCGGGTTGAACCAGGCTGAGAAGTTTCTCGGCAGCTTGCCTTCCTTGCGGTACTCAAGCAGCACGCCCTTGAACGACAGCTCGTGAACCCAGAGCGCCGTCAATGCACCCTTTTCGGTCTCAAGCGGGATCGGCTCTTCAAGCACGAGCCGCCAGGGGCGAATCTTCGGGCCTTCCTCGAAAATACTCGGTGCGCCCAGTTCCAGATGCAGAGCATGGAATTCGTCCTCGACCAGATGCAGAGGGAAATTCATCTGCTGGTTTTCGAACTGCGCATGGATCGTGACCTGCTCGTGAGCAGCCAGACGTGTCAGCAGATCCTGAATCTGAACCCCGCCATTGACCAGAAGGCTACGCGTGCTGTCGCGCACGTTCAGCTTCGGATTGCGCTGCATGCTCTGGATAAAATCCAGTTCAGCCTGTGTGAGGAGAGAATCAGGTTGCATTGGCGGAAGGCTCGGTCTGACCGGTTATTGAGAACAAAGACCATTGATTCCGCAAGTTGTTCGGACCGCTCATCATATTTTTCCATTTTAATGTTTCAACTTGGCTGTGCTTTTTCCGTGCCGGCCAAAGGCAAAAGGGTCCGTAGAAAATTCAGATGGCATTCTAGGGCATAATGTTTCACTTTTTTTCAGCTGCTGCAGGAATAGCCATGAAAGTTGCCATCGTGTGTGGAACGGTTTACGGATCGGCCGAAGAAGTTGCCAGACACGCCTCTGCACTGTTGCGTGCCGCTGGTCACGAAACACTCGTCAACCCTAGGCTCGCGTTGCCTGATGTGCTGGCTTTCGAGCCTCAAGCCATCCTTGCGGTGACGTCGACCACCGGGATGGGTGAGCTGCCCGACAACCTCATGCCTCTCTATTCAGAGCTTCGTGATCTTTTGCCTGGCCAACTGCGTGGCTTGCCGGGTGGTGTGATCGCATTGGGTGATGCCAGCTACGGCGACACCTTCTGTGCAGGCGGCGAGCAGATGCGTGAATTGTTCGCTGAACTGGGTGTGAATGAAGTGCAGGACATGCTGCGTCTGGACGGAAGTGAAAGCGTGACCCCGGAAACCGACGCCGAGCCTTGGCTGGCAGCGTTCATCAAGCACTTGGGCTGAAATCATCCCGCTGCTTTATTGAGCATGATTCAGCACTGCGCGTGTTGATTGTGACTGGCAGGTGCCTGGACGACACTCATCGCAACGTTTCCTTTGATCCTGGAGCCTGCGATGAGTGAGTCAGTGCGTTTTGAAGATAAAGTCGTGATTGTGACGGGCGCAGGAGGCGGGCTGGGAAGGGCTCATGCGCTGCTGTTTGCACAGCACGGCGCGCGGGTAGTGGTCAACGACCTGGGCGGTTCTGCCCATGGCGAAGGGGCCAGTGCTTCTGCTGCCGATCGCGTTGTGGCCGAGATTCGTGAAGCCGGTGGCACCGCTGTAGCCAACCATGACTCGGTGACTGACGGCGGGCGCATAGTGCAACACGCGCTTGATGCCTTCGGTCGCATAGATGTGCTGGTCAACAACGCTGGCATCCTGCGCGACAAGACCTTCGCCAAAATGGAGGACGCCGACTGGGACCTGGTTTACCGCGTCCATGTCGAGGGCGCCTATAAGGTCACACATGCCGCCTGGCCATACCTGCGTGAGCAGAATTACGGGCGTGTGATCTTCACTTCATCGACATCCGGCATATATGGCAACTTCGGCCAATCGAATTATGCAACCGCCAAGCTCGGGCTTTACGGACTGACTCGCACCCTCGCGCTGGAAGGCCGCAAGCACCGGATTTTCGTTAACGCCATAGCCCCGACCGGGGGCACGCGCATGACCGAGGGGCTTATTCCTGCCAACGTATTCGAGCTGCTCAAACCTGAACTGATCAGCCCGTTGGTGGTGTACCTGGGCAGCGAACAGTGTCAGGACAGCGGCGACCTGTTTGAAGTGGGCGGCGGCTGGATCGGCAAGGTCCGTTGGGAGCGCAGTCAGGGAGCATGCTTCGATCCGCAGGCAGGCTTCAGCCCCGAAGACGTTGCTGCACAATGGCAGACGATTGCTGATTTCGATCAGGCCGCGCACCCCGCCGACAATATCGAGGCGTTGAAAGAAATGATGGCCAATCTGCAGAAATACGCTAATTAAGCAGGTTCTGGGATACGAGGCGGCTTTGGAAAAGAAGTCTCTGTTAGGTGCACGATTTTATAACTGGTTAGTTATTTATCGGAATTGTTACCGTGTCCTGTAAGAACTGTCTTTTGGCTTTGTAGGCTCGGTATGGATTTTGGTGTGGCTATTAATTAGGCAGTTTTTGCTCCGATATGAAGTTTGAACGCATTCATATAGGGAGTATCTCGTGGGAAGAACAATGTGGGGTGACCTGCCACCGGTAACTGTCGCTGCGCCGCCTGAAAGACTCAAGCTCAAGAAGGCCGCAGCTCAGGTTAGCCAGGTGTTGCAGGAGGTCGGTGAGAACGCCGTTGCGCTCAACTCGCTGGCGATGGAAAAGCGTAAGATGAAGCCGCTGTTCAAGGGATTCAACCCTGAGCAGATTACGCCCAAGGACCTCAACAGGGCAGGGATGATCTTGTACAAGTTCGGCATGATCGACAATCATACGGCCGAACTCATGAGCCGAGCAGGCGATGAATTCGACAAGAAAGGCAAACTGGTCGACCCGAGCAAGGAAATCAATGCACTGGAATTCTTTGCCAATCGAATTATTGAAATGAAAGAAAAGGCAATGAGCGGAGACCCGTACGCCAAAGTGTTATTGCCTGATTACATTCGCACGATCCATATCATGCAGAATCTTCAGACGTTTGCCGAGTCGGGCGACAGTTACGAGATGCTCAAGATCAAGGACATGGAAAACAAGGGGCTGGTCAAAAAAACACCAAACGCCAAGGCGTGAGGGTGTTTCGACACTAAAACGTCCGGCAATAAAAAAGGCCGCTGCATGGATAGCCACGCAGCGGCCAAACAAAACGCAGGATCAAGGGAGCTTGCAAATCCACGTCGATTTAACGGGCGCAGGTTACCTGCCATTACTGTTCTGAAAAATCCCCGTACAGGATATGCAGCATTACTCCGCAGGTAATAATTCGCGGGGAATGTGCAAGGGCGTCAGTGAACGCTGTGGTTCGCCGGCAACCGGCTCAGGCGCTCGGCAAGCTCGATTCGTTGCAGCGGGTCTTCGCTGAGCAACAGCGCGCGCTCCAGGTCGAAACGTTCGGCCTGCGGGCATTCAAGGCGTTGATAAAGGCTGGCGCGGGCCAGGTGATCTCCGCTGGTTGCCTGACCCAGCTCGACGATGCGGTCGGCGTCCTTGAGCGCAGCGAGAAAGTCATCGTTGATCTGATGCAGATGCCGCAGGTTACGCGACAATCGCTGCAGCATGCTGGTGGGTGTTGCGCGTGTCATGTGTTCGGCGCGCAGTTGCATGGTCGGGCCGAATTGCCGGATCAACAGCTCGCGGCAGTCTCTTGGGTAAAGCCTGCGTCCGCTGCAGGGGTCGAGCAAATGATCGGCGCCCGGCACGCGCAGCAGAAAGTGGCCTGGAAAGTTCACGCCCTCCAGCGCAATCTCCAGCCGCCGTGCAATCTCCAGCGCGATCAGTGCCAGCCCCAATGGCTGGCCGCGACGCTGCTGCACGACCTTGTGCAGCAGCGCCGAGTCGGGTTTGGGCGGGTTCCAGTCATCTTGCTGAAAACCCAGCGCATTGAGTTGTCGTAAAAGCGGTTGCGCGAGTTCAGGGGCTGGCAAGACCGGCAGCGCAGCGTCGATCTGGCGCTGTAACAGGTCCATGTCACTGATCACCGCATGCCGGGCAAAGTGTGCGTCATGCTCGCTCGACACCCATAGCGCTGCTTCAAACACCGAGGGCGGTGTCTGTTGCAGACAGGCCAGGCAATGCTGACGTGGAGTCATCGACCGCTCCGTGCAACTGAAAATCCAGTAGGAAGACTCTTTTTAGCCCCGCGCGGGAATTTCGTCCAGCGCCACTTGTTTCTACTTGTTCAGGGCTTCTATCAAGTCGGGCGTCACATAGTGCGGGCCGTCGAACAGGTACAGTGGATAGCCATCGAAAGCCGCTATTTGCGGTTTCAGCTCGGCAGCCGTCGCCGGTCGGAAACCTCCACCCACTTGCGGGCGAAACGCTTCGACGATGATTCTGACGCGATTTTTGCCCAGCCGTTTACGTAACGCGTCTGCGTAGGTTCGGGCAACCGGAGCGGTGCGCGCATAGACACCCACACCGTCCTGAAAGAACACGCCGATATCGTCCGGCAGCCAGGTTTTCAGCCAGTCCGCAGTGGCGGCGGGGCCGATGTTGGCACCATCGTAGACGCTGATCCATAACGGCCTGGGCAGCTTCGCCAGCAGCGCGGGTAATTCCTTGGCGCGACTCCAGCTGGGGTCGACCTCGGCCGGGAAATACCAGCCGGTGACATTGAGCGGCGTTTTCACTTTGGCCAGTTGTGCCGAAAGCACTGCCAACTGTTCGATATTGTCCCTTGAGCGGTTTTCGCTGAAGTACCCGGCCAGCCCGAGAATCACCTCCTGCGCCCAAGGTTCCTTGCCGATCCGCGCCCAGTCCGGCAGCACCGGCACGTTGGCCATCTGGGTACCTGGTATGAACGACTGGTCATCGACCGCCGTCCATTGCACGAGCAACTGCCGTGCGCCGAGTTTGTCCCAGTTGCCGCTTATCCCCACCGTTGCGTTATCCGGTTGCCAGACGATGCCGACAATTCCCGGCCCACTGGGCTGTATCAGTTGATACAGCTCGCTGGAGACGAGGGTCAGCGCACCTACCAGTGCGGCTGCCAGCGAGGTCTTGATCAATGCTGTCTGTCGTAGCAGTGCGGCCAAAGCCTTCAAACATTACTCCCTGATGGATGACTCGCGATTGTCACCACGAGAATGTCATGCGTGCGAACACGCCTTCTGCGCGGTCGTCGCCAAAGACTTTCTCGCGGTACTGCACCGAGAAGTCGACATACGACTGTGGCGCCTTGTACGTGTCCTCGCGAAACCAGTAGCGCACGCCGGTGCCGACACCCAGCCCGCCAGCGTTGCCGGATGACGTACTGCTGCGGCCACTGCTGTCGACTTCGCTGCGCATCTTCGAATCGTAATCCACTGCGGCGACCACGTGTGGAAACACCACCAGTCTGGGGCTGATGCTGTCCAGACGAAAGCTGCGTCCGACCTGCCATTCACTGTTGAAATAGTTGCGCTTGTCCTGCAAATAACGGCCGCCCTCAGCATACAGCTGCGAGGTCCACCAGCTGGGCACGTCGACGCGCAAATCAGTACCGATGCTGGAACCATAGCCCAGACGTACCAGCCAGTCGCCGTCAGCGTTGGAGTTGCCCAAGGGAAAGGTACGCTCAAAGGCACCGATGACGTTGACTGAGCTGAACGGCTTGACCCTGACCCCCAGCGCTCCCTGCAATGCATCCGCGCCGGTATCGGAGTCGCCGTTCTTGCTCCACAACGTGTCGGTCACGCGCCCGTAAAGCTCGACGAAGCGCGCATTGCGGTAGCCCAGTGGTCGCCAGAACACTTCGGTGCTGTTCTGCACACTGTCAGTGTTGCTGCTCGGCGCGCCGTTCAGGCCGCTGCTGGTGCTGGCACCGCGGTACGTCGTGGTGTTGGTCAAACCCCATTCACGGGAAAGATCGGAAACGGCGCGCCGGGTATCGAACACCTGTTGCGCGGGCATCTGCAAATCACCGGCCTGCTGATAGTCGAGCACGCGTTTGAAGTAGGCGATGGCCTGTGCGTCGTCTGGTGTACGCATGGCGCTGTAGGCTGCGTCCTGAACTTCACGCGGCTTGAGCCCGGAGCTGCGGTCGACCCGTTTGAACTCGTCCAGCGCGCCACGATCGTCGCCCGCCTGGCTTAGGAAATAGGCAATCTGCACTTCATCGCCGGGTTGCAGTTCGCCCGCATCGCGAGCTTTCTGCAGACGTTGCAGTGCTTCACTCGGCTGGCCCATGGCGGCATACAACGAGGCCTGCTCACGCAGCGGCAGGTTGCCGACCGCCATTGCCTGAGCGAAGTCCTGACGTGCACCGTCCTGATCGCCCAAGCGTTGACGCATTTGTCCGCGCTGGACGAGCGGGGTGGCGTCGTTGCCATTCAGCGCCAGCGCTTCGGTGGCCGCAGAGCGCGCTTCGGCATACTGCCCTTGAGCGATCAATGCGCTGACCAGTAGCTTGCGATAGGCCATCTGTTTGGGAAAACTGCGCACAGCCTCCCGCGCCTCGCTGACTGCGGTGTCGTTATCGCCGCGTGCCAATGCTTTATAGCCAGTGGCTGCCTTGTCGACCGCCACCTGCTCCTGAATCGCCTGCCGACGACGCGTCAGGACCTGTTGCGGCCCCAGTGCCTGCTCGGCCTCGTTGATCGCTGCCTGCGCTTCGTCCAGACGCTGCTGACGTTGCAGCGCCTCGATCAGCATCATGCGGTAATCGAGATTTTTCGGTGCCTGTGCAATGGCCTTGCGCGCATGGTTTGCCGAGCCGTCATAGTCGCGCTTGGCGTACGCGCGCAGCGCCTGATTGCCCTCCAGGTAGCCCGGCTTTGGGCGAGCCTTGGGAAAGCGCTGGGGGTGATCGCGGCGGTATTTGTCACGTTCTGCCAGGGCAATCAGATCACGCAACTGATCGGCATCCGCACGCTGGCGCAATGCCTCTCGCGCTTTGGCAATAGCGAGGTCGTAGTCTTTGCGGTTGTAGGCCATGTAGGCTTCGTTGGCGATGGCATACGCAGGACCGGTCAACGGCAAAGGCAGTGTTTCTGCCTGGCTGAGGGGGGCAACAAGACTCATGCCGCTCACCAGCAGCGACAGGATGAAGGGGCGCTTCATAGTGGCTGCTCCGTTTGATCGTCAGATCGGTAATGGTTGTGCTGACGTGCCACAGCCTGTTCGATGGTTTCTCTGGAAAGCACGCCGATGTCGACCAGGTAATCGCCGATCCGGCCATGCACATGCGGGCGGTAGCCGAGCATGGCTTTCTGGAACACTTCGCGGTCCAGCAGGCCTTGCTCGATCAGCAGATCGCCGAGCAGTGGCGCTCTGGCTGGAAGCGGCTGACCCTCGACCACCTGAAGCTGACGCAATTGCGCGACGATGTCGCTTTCACGCGCAATCAACTGCACCGGCTCGGCACCCAGTTGCTCGGTAATCTGTTGCAGACCTTCATCCGTCAACGGGCTGGCCACGGCAATTTCCTGACGGCCCAGCGCATTCATTTGCAACGGTACAACGCGCCAGCGCAGGCAGAACTCATCGGCCAGGACACTGGTTGCCGAACGTTTGCCAGCGACGTCGAAGACCCGCGGCAGGTCGTTCTGGAAGGCGATGGCCTCAGCCAGGGTCTCGTCATCGAGCCAGCCATGGCTCAACAGAATCCGGCCCAGTGGCACTTGGCGAGTCTGTTGCTCAGTCAGCGCGGTCTGCAGTTTTTCGTCGTTGATGGCCTGCCATGAGATCAGCACGCTGCCCAGACGACGTGGCGCGACGGCGACCAGATCGGTAGACGGAAAGTCATGCATGGTCTTGTCCCAGACCAGCTTGCGGTTGAGCACTTTGCCCACCAGAAACATGCGCCAGGCGCGTGCCGCAGCCATGAAGTTGACGAAGTTGCCCACCACCATGCGCGGTATCGACAACAAGCCGTGCTGCCAGCCGTAAAGCACGGTAGTGAAGTAGCAGCGGTGCAGGATCCGCCACAGCAACGCGATGCCGTTGGCCACCAGCAGGTACTGAATCAGACCTGTGGTTTCAAACGGGGTCGGAAAGCTGGTGTTCCACAGTCCGCTGGAGCGCAGCACAATCAAGGCCAGCAATTGAATGAGGATAAAGTAAGCGAGGATGCTGACGAACGAAGTCACTACGCCCTTGCGATCCCGAAACAGCAGGTAACGGTTGGCCAGCGACCCGGTCCAGCCCATTTGCTCCCAGCCCTGCAGGCCGATGCCCAGAGTCCAGCGCGCTTTCTGGCGAAAGGCGGTACGGAAGGTGTCCGGGAAAAATTCACGCACACACAGCGGCATTTCCAGCGTCGACTCATACGGCTTGCGGAACCACGATTTGCGCAACACCCGAAATTGCACCGGGAAGCGCACAAAGATCGCCTGCATACCGTATTTCGCCAGCCGAGCGCCTACGTCGTAGTCTTCCGTCAGGCTTTCGGTATTGAAAGGCTGGTTCTGGTTTTCATCGGCCAGCACCATCAGTGCACGTCGCGAGAAGCAGGTGCCGACGCCAGCCGAAGGCACGGTATCAGTCATGCTTTCGCGCACGACCAAATCCTTGCCGTGCCATTCGGCAAACTCGTCCATGTAGGTGCCTGCAACCCATTCGTACCAGTTGCGCTCCAGTGACACGACCGGCAACTGGATCATGTCCTTGCGTGGCAGCAGGTAATTGAACAGGCGCAGTTCAAGCGGGTGCAGCACGTCTTCGCTGTCGTGCAGGATGGTCCCGGCAAACTGTACGGCGTGAGTCTTTTCGTACAGAAAAATCGCCTGGATGACCCAGTTCAGGCAGTCGGCCTTGCAGGTCGGGCCGGCGTGCGGCACCTCCACGCGATGCAATTGCTTGTAACGGCGACGCATGCGCTCCACTTCATCGATGGTGCGCTGGTCGTTGATGTAGGTGCCGACGAACACAACGTAGTTCTGGTAATCGAGCGTCGACACCATGTTTTCGATCATCGGCGCGATGACGTCGTATTCCAGCCAGGCCGGGACCATGATTGCCAGCGGCTGCTCGTCGCGGGCAATCAACTGCTCGGCGGTCAGTGGCCGGTAGCGGCGTTCGGCGGTGAACTTGCGGTACAGCCGCCTGGCCCAGTACCAGATATCGATGAACAGGTCATCGATACTCGATACCAGGATAATCAGCCCGACAACGATCGTCGCGACTTCCAGCACGCTGTAGTAATGGGCCAGCCAGTAAGGCCAATAGAGCGACGTCATTGCGGCGGCCCGTTACGAGCGATTGCGACGGGCGCTACGGCCAGCCAGCAACAGGATGAGAAAGAGTACGATGCCAGCCGGAATCAGCCACAGCAGCGACGGTTTGCGCCAGGCGTCGAGGCCAGTGCTTTGCTCGTCTTCGATCATCTGGCTGCCGGTCGGATCCTTGGCGTCAAAGGTGGCGATCGGGCCGTTGTCAGCCAACAGCGTGGCGTTGCCGCGCTCCAGCAGTAGCGGGCGCTCGAAAACCGGGGCCTGACCGCCAAGCGTGCGATAGATCATGCCGTGCTGGCCGCCCGCGTCGATCACTTGCAACGAGGCCAGGTGGTTGAGGGATTTGAGGTCGAGCAGCGTCTGCTCTTTGTGATTGATCAGCAGATGCCCGTCGTTGCTGGCCTTGACCGACTCGGCGCCATCCTTGACTGGCAGTTCGAACGCCAGAAACGCTTTGGCGGGCGTCACGGCTACGCTGGCGTCATCGCTGACGCTGAGTTGCGCACGCAGCGGCGAGACACCGGAAGCGCTGGCGACGCGGATCACTTGCGGCAGGCTGCTGGCCGGGCGCTCGAGATAGGCCTTGGGCACCATTATCTGAGTGTCCGTAGCGAAGCGTGCTGCCATGCCCGAAAAGTTTTCGTCAGGCGTGACCTTGTCCAGTACCACATGGCTGGTCGGCAATACCGAGATCGGGAACGCCTGCGGCGTCTCCAGGCACTGGTTGCTGACCGGCTGACGCTGGAACGAGACGCGCAAGGTGTTCTGCGCTGCCAGTGCATATTGCGGAATTCTTGCTTCGATGCGCTCTTTCTTGCCATCGGCAGTCAGTTGCATCGCACCGATCAGGTAGTCGTTGAGAAACAGTGTCGCAACCGGTGGCGTTCCGGATGCGCCGGGGGCCGCAGCAACATCAATCATCGCGGTTACCGGTACGCGCCCGTCATAGGCCACGCTGCCCAGCGGGAACGAGGCGCTCCAATCGGTTTTAGCCAGCACATCCACAGTGCCGGGCTTGCCGCCCAGGCGCGTCAGCGCAACGCGACCGTCTTCGCTGAGCGGCATCGCGGTTTCTTCACCGATGGTCAACTGGCGATTGCGCGCCAGTTTGTTCCAAGCCGAACTGAACAGGCCGATGGCCTTGTTCGCCGACTCCGGCTTGATCATCAGCAGCGCGCGATTGCCCAGCAGGGCCAGACTCACGTCTTCGCTGCTGTTGGCGAGCGGTTGCTTGATATGACGTTCGCGCCACTGGCCCAGTGCTGCGGCGGCGGTTGCGTCAAGTCCTTGTACCTGTGCCTGAAGGGCGTTCAGAGCGTCGTCGATTGCCTTGAGCAGTTGCGGATCGCTGATCGCAAGATCGCCCTGCAATGCCGGGGTCTGGCCAAGCATCAGCAATGCGCCGATCTGCGCCGGGTCGAGCAAGGTGTATTGGCCTTTGCCGTCAAGGCTGGCGAATGCCGGAATCTGCTTGAGTTCTGCCGGAATATTCAGGCCGCTCAGGTCCACACTGTCCTGCACGGCAGGAAACGGCAGGATACGCGCTTGTTTACCGATGCGTTCCAGCGCTACGCCCAGACGCCAGGCGGCGTCGTAGCTGGCGCTCGACAAGGTGCCTGGGGCGACCAACAGGCCAGGTTTGCCGGGCAGTGCATTCCACGCCGCACCCACATCCTGCAACTGGCTGGCGTCATAGCCGTAAGTCAGGCGCGTGTGCGGATCAATGCGCAGCACATTGCCGATGGCGCGTTCGTCTTCGCAGAGCACTTTCGAGATCACCGAGGACCAGGCAATGCCCAGGCGCACCGAGCCGCTTTCCCGGGCTGCCTTGTCGACGCCCAGTACGGCACTGGCATTACCCTGTTCTTCGTTGAGGCCCAGCGCGCGCACCGGATAACCGTCCAGCGACAGTAGCAGCGTGTTGCGGCCTGCTTCGCCATTCAGATAGCTAGCGTCAAAATTCAGCGTCGCATCCGTGAGCGGCACATTGGCGGGCACCGGCAGGTAAAGCTCACGGCGCGCATCAGTGGCACTGAGAATGATCGGGCGATCAATGCCCAGTTCCCGCAGCTCGATCACTCGCTCCTGACGGCTGTCGGCAGTGATTCGGTTGATCGCCTGGGTCAACGGGCTTTCGGCAGCCAGGGCAAATGCAGGCATCAGAGCCAGCAGGCTCATCCCGCAGGCAAGGACGTTCAACGCGCCCATGTTTACGGCAACGGAAGATTTCATCGTGCAGATCTCGGTAAAGGCTCAAGGCCATTGGGTCTTGATACAGGCTGCCGGTCTGCTACAACGTTTTTCGGGCACTCGGTGTGAACCGGGTGCCCGTATCGTCTGCGGACTGCTTCCTGCGGATATGTTTGGTGTTCTTTTGCGCTACCTGCGCGTGTTCTCGCTAACCTGCCATCGAGCGCATCTGGTTATGCTGGTGCTGAGGCTGAGGCTGGATAAGCGTGTCGAGCTGCACATCGACCGGGTCGGTGCGATAACGCGGCAGCTCGGCGACAAATTCATCCACCGGACGACCCATCAGGGCATCGACGATGCGCGCACTGGCCTTGCCGTCGCCGTAAGGGTTGGCGGCATGGGAGGCTCTCTGCCACAAGGCGTCGTCATCAAACAGGGCGTTCACGCCACTAATGATCGCGTCGGTCTCGGTGCCTACCAAACGTACAGTACCCGCTGCGACTGCCTCGGGACGCTCGGTGACATCACGCATGACCAGCACCGGCTTGCCCAGCGACGGCGCTTCTTCCTGCACGCCGCCGGAGTCGGTAAGGATGACGTGGGCGCGTTGCATCAGGCGCACGAACGACAGGTAATCCAGAGGCTTGATCAGGTGCACGTTGGGCAAATCGCCCAGGTGCTCGGTGACCGGCCCCAGAACGTTGGGGTTCAGATGCACCGGGTAGACGATTTGTATGTCGTCGCGTCGGGCCAGTTCGCCCAGCGCCTTGCAGATATTCAGGAAGCCGTCGCCAAAATTCTCGCGCCGATGCCCGGTCACCACCAACACCCTGCGTTCAGGTACCAGAAACGAAAACTGGCGATCCAGTGCGTGGCGCAACTGGCGGTTGCTGTCGATCCGCTGAGCGGTCAAGTGCAGGGCGTCGATCACGGTATTACCGGTCACGAACGAGATACCTTGCAGGCGCTCGCCCAGCACGTTGCGGCGCGACTCTGCCGTCGGTGCAAACAGATGATCGGAAATCAGATCGATGCAGCGGCGGTTCATCTCTTCAGGCCATGGCTGACGGATGTCACCGGTGCGCAAACCGGCTTCGACGTGGCCGATGGGGATGCGGCGATGAAAAGCCGACATGGCCGCCACCATTGCTGAGGTGGTGTCGCCATGAACCAGCACCTTGTCCGGTTTCATCTCGTCCAGAATCGGATCGATCGCCGCGTAAAGCGCCGCGGTCAGGGAGTTCAGCGTCTGATCGGGGCGCATCACATCAAGGCTGTAATCGGCCTTGAGCTCGAACATGTCCAGCACCTGTTGCAGCATGCTCTGATGCTGTCCGGTGATGCAGATTCTCGAATCGATACCCGGCTCTGCGGCCAGTGCTCTGACCAACGGAGCCATCTTGATGGCCTCTGGACGAGTACCGAATATGGAAAGGACCTTCATCCTCGGTTGCTGACCAGCCATTATTTCCTCCCGCGCTTTGAGCGCGCCGCGCAATAGCAAAGCCAGGCTGAGAGCAGCGTGACCAGCTGGCGAGTTAATGAGTTTCTCGGGCGGGGAAGATCGGAGTGCGTAGCTCGATATTCACTTCAATGTGATGTAGCAATGTGCCTTGTTACCCGGAATTGTCGGGATTATTAGCAGAACAAAATAATAAAGCAAAATGTTTTATTAACTATTTTTCAAAGTAA
Source organism: Pseudomonas syringae group sp. J248-6 (assembly GCF_032586995.1). Lineage (NCBI taxonomy): Bacteria > Pseudomonadati > Pseudomonadota > Gammaproteobacteria > Pseudomonadales > Pseudomonadaceae > Pseudomonas > Pseudomonas syringae group sp. J248-6. The sequence continues at coordinate 49,597 of NZ_JAWHOP010000007.1, forward strand.
TAGTTTTCAGGAACTTTGGTTTTTCAGGATGGTCAGTTCAGGGTTATAACTTTTGAAAAATCCGTTTTGCCCAATGAATACGGGGGTTTTGCGGGCGCATGATAGCGTCGGTCAGGCTGTTTTCAAAGGACGCTAATGTGCTGAAAGTCGCCATGATGGCAAAAAGTTCCAACAAAAATCGCCGTGCTGTGGCGTGCATCACTACAGCAGAATACTGACGCCTGATTAATGACAGGAAAAGCGAAGGGGTTCACAAAAATGGCGCTGATATAATGACAGTGTGGAACTTTGCTTTTGTATCGAGTTTGATGCGCTGCAGGTGAACGAGATGTTAAGGAATAGCTTACATACCGCTAAAGTTAAGTGAGCTGCACTATTGAGTTGTAGCAGTAATGCAGGAAATTGCCCGGTTATTAAATGAGAATGATTAGCGAACCCCTCCAAATGAGGGGGTCGCGGTGCAGAACGCAATCAGCCTTCCGACTCGGCAGGCTCCGACAGCTCGCTGAGCGCAGTCGCGTTGTTTTTGAAGGCTGCGGCAAAGACGGCGCGATTTTTCGCCATGTAGATACTCGCATCCTCTGCATGCTTCTCCGAGATCCCCGGCACGTTCTTGATCAGGACGTCGGTGAGAAGCTCGGCCAGCTCGAGCATTTGATCGTGCGCATCGGCGAGTTTACGGTCCACGAAAGTAGTCTCCAGATCGCGGGTACTGCGGTAAAGGGTTTCAACAGCCATTTTGGCCTCGTCGTGTTATCCAGTGTTGAAAGGGCTAGACCCGGACGTTCAGCGCTTCACGCTCTGACCAGCGGGTATGCAAAAGCATTGATCCTGCAAGACCAGCATGCCGGTCAGGTGTAGCGGGGCGCTGCATGCATATCCATATGAGGGTCTGCATGAAGGCCGCTCTCCGACGCATCGGCGTTGAAGGTGATTTCTTGATTACTGTGTTTTTATACAGTAAAAAGCCTGCACCAATCAACCCCTCCCTGAATAGTGGCGTTTAAGCATCTTTTTTGCGCTGCAAATGTGCCTTGCGACAACCCGTTGCGCTCTCAACCATAGCCTATGGCCCTGTTCCTGCTTTAAAAAGCAGGCCACTAAAGGTGTCACCAGTACCCGGCATCATCCGGTCGGCATAAACGAAGGTTCAGAGGTAGAGCGTCATGGGAAACAAATGGGCAGTAAAGATAAGACACCGCGTGCATGGTCAGGCCGAGTCACTGGGTAATCTCTGCGTCGAGAGCTTTCACTTTCTGGCGCTGTTCGCGATTGGCGCGATCACTGCCTGGGCGTCAGTGGTTGCGTTCCTGGGCATGGTCGAGAAAGGCAACGTCACGGTCGATGACATCCTGCTGCTGTTCATCTACCTGGAGCTGGGGGCGATGACCGGGATTTATTTCAAGACCAACCACATGCCCGTGCGCTTCCTGATCTACGTTGCGATCACTGCACTGACCCGTCTGCTGATTTCCGACGTATCCCACCACAACCCGCCGGACATTGGCATCATCTACCTGTGTGGCGGCATTCTGTTGCTGGCGTTTGCAATTCTGGTGGTGCGCTACGCGTCGTACAAATACCCGTCGGCGAAAATTCCTGATTCGTCCAGTTCGGTCAAAGGCGCTGTGACCGAAGAGAAAGGCGAGGTCTGATCGAGACACTGGCGGCATCCGTGATCGATGCCGCCAGTACGTTGCTATGGAAGTCGCCTGTCAGTTAAGCCACACACCGGCACGCCAGTGCCAGCCGTCTCCGGCGCTTTCCCAGTGCGGATGCACATAGTGGTAGCCAGGTCGTTCCGCCTCCCAGTGACCATGAACCGGTACGAACCGCTGCCCGTTCCAGTGCCAGTAACCGCGTGCCCAGATGTAGCCGGGACGAGGCGCCGGTTCTACTTCAATTACCCGCTCAGGGGGTGGTTGTGGCGCGATGACTTCTTCGACGTATTCATGATGTACGTGTGGTCGCTCATGGACTACCCGCTCTTCGACACAGCCTGACGCTATCGCAAGTGATGCGATCAATACCCCATACCTTAAGAACATGTTGCCTCCTCGGAATCATCCGCAGGTGCAGTGGCGCTGAACGCAGTGCCCAGTCGCTCGAATGTTTCTGCGCAAGGATTGTTGTAGCAGGATGTATCTGTACTTTTGCTGAAGAGGCGGGAGGGAGTTTGATGGCGAAGTGCCTGATTTTTCAGGCCTTGCAGGCTGCATAAGGGGGCATGGCGAGTATGGGTTTTTTCTTGAAGTTGATGACCAATCGGCCGCGATACACGCCGCTGAAGATATTCAGTTAACGTAACTGATGAAAAACGGCATCAATGAATTCCATCCCGATTCAGCGCCATCAAAGGCACTGAATCGGAAGAAGAAAGCGCCCGTCAAACCCCGGCATTCACCGCGGCCTGATTCTGCGACCACAGACCATTGGCCGGGCCAGGTGTCTTTTTGAGCGTGGCACCATCAGTCATCGCTGCAAGAATCTTGATCGCGCTTTCGCCACGCTCGATGGCGATGCCGAATTGCACGCTTTCGATAAGCTTGCGCAGGCGTAGAGGGTCATTGCGTTGCGCGGCGCTGATCAGGCGTTTGGCAACGACTCCGCATTCGTTGGACAGGGTCAGCATGATGCTGCCGTCCAGCCCTTGAATGCTCAGATTCACCCGATAGTCGGGGTGAAAAGTGTCCGTGATCATCTGAAAAGGATTGTCCATATCATTCACCTGCTCAATGGTCTGCATAAGTTGACCGGGTAATAGTCCTTTTGGTTCTCGACGACTGATCAGCGGTTGCGTTACTCCTTCGCCTGCTGCTGACAGTTTGCTGTCGTCTTTCGCGTGGATGACAGGTTTCGTTTGAGACGCTTTAACGAGTCCGCGCCTGGAAGTGGCCCTCCTGATGGCCAGCCTCGTAGCGCGTACTGCAGGACATTGCATGGTTCGGGCCATATTGCATGTGTGATGCGCGATAAGCCGCTGAACGGGAGCCCATTGCAGTTGCTTCACGGCTTGTTTGGCTTCAATGCGAACCGGTGATTTGGTTGGCAAAAGAGCTCTTGAAGAGGCGCGAAGAACACGTCCCTGACATGGCCTGCTCCTTTCGCGAATGCAGTTTGCGTACGACTTTTTCGAGTGATTGTCTGACACTCCGACAACCGAATTCTGGCGTCAGAGATTCGTAAAGACGGGTCAAAACCGTACTCGCCTGCTGCCCAGGTCCTGACGTTGAGCGTCTTGCTGCAGAGCGGCAGGGTGAGTGTTGAACGCTTGTCGGTTTGAAGGGCTGACCCGCCTGCTCATGTAGGCAAGGGGCATGATTTTTTGCTCGCCTATGGCTGTCAGGTGCCGTGCTCGGACTGCCCGGTGCTGAATGTTAAATTCGATAGACGGCAACCGGCGATCGAGATCGCTGCGAGGCGAGCGATGGGGCAAGGTGGCCAAAGCTGTGCAGCGAGCGTTTGTGGTGCGCACTGATTGGGGCACAACCGTGTGTAGGGCACGCTGGTCGACAGATTGTCGGCGTGCGTGGAGCGCTGCGTTTGCCTGCTCATGGGGAACAATCCATGGCAAACAAAAAGGGCGAACCGTTGCCGGTTCGCCCTTTTTTTGCAAAACGTGTCAGTGGAACATCAGGTCAGACGAGCGGCTTCTTTCTCCTGCTCTTTTTCCAGAAATTCTTCTTCGAGCAGCGCGTCCGGGCTGACCGGATCTTCATCCTGCTCGGCGATGATCGGTGCGGCACCTCGTTTGCCGCGCAGCTTGCCAAACAGATGCTCGAGGGCGTGATCGAGTTTTACAGCAGCGCCATCCACAGCCTGATCTACCGTATCGGCCTTGTGGGAAACAGAAATAGGTTGGTGTCCTTTGGGGCGAGCTTCCATCTGGCACTTGATGTCGTGCGGGCCAGGCTTGTCGCCGTTTTCGTCGCGGATGTGGACTTCCACGCGGGTCAGGTTTTCATCGTAGTGTTCGAGCGTGCTTTCAACGGTGGTACGAACCCACTCCTCCAGTCGGATACTGCTTTCGATGTGATTATCGCTATTGACCTGGATTTGCATAGTTAATCCTTATTAGGGCTTGCTCGTGCGAGGCTGGACTACGTGATTCCTTGCGGAATCGATTTCGTTTGCGCTCATTCACAGTGTTGGCGGCAATGGCCTGACAATTCAACCCCAATGTGTAAGAAATATTTCGCAGCAAAAAATGGCCGCCCTGATTCAAGGCTGAGAATCAGGAGCGTACGCAGAGCGTCCAGAACGGCACGCCCACGCGGAGCGTGAGGAACGAGAGGTGTCCGGGATAACACTTCTCTCACGCTCTGGCGTCCGGGAACTAGAATGCAACTGACGTTTGTACGTACACCGTGCGCGGTTCGCCGACGTATTTGCCACGGTTGTTGTCGTCGAACGAGCGGGTGTAGTACTGGCGGTTGAAGATGTTCTTCATCCCGACCGCTACGTTGAGGTCCGACAGTTGCGGGCCGAAGTCGTAGTTGGCGCGGGTGCTGAACAGCATGTAACCAGGGATCTTGCCAGTGCTGCCGTCGGCGCTTTCGGCCGCTGTGTTGGCGTTGTCGGCGAACTGGTCGCTTTGGAAAGAGCTGTCAAAATTCAGCTTCCACGGCCCTTCGGTGTAGCTGACGCCCATCGTTCCTTTGTGTTTTGACGAGAACGGCACGCGGTTGCCTTTATTCGGGCCGTCTTCACGGATTGTCGCGTCAACGAAAGCGTAGCTCGCGTAGACATCGTAACCTGCCAATACCGGGCTCAGGCCTTCCAGCGCATAGTTGACGCTGGTCTCGATCCCCTGATGACGCGTCTCGCCGCGTGCGATCACGGTGTCGTTGGTCTGATTGCTGTCGTACTGGTTATCGAAGTTGATCAGGAATGCACCGATCTCGGCTCGCAGGTTGCCGTTGTCGTAGCGCGTACCCAGTTCCCAGGTGCGGGCTTTTTCCGGTTTGACTTCATCGCCGGTAACGCGGTTGGGCATCTGGCTGTACTGCACGCTGCCGAACGAGCCTTCGGTGTTGGCGTACAGGTTCCAGGTGTCGGTCAGGTGATAAAGCACATTCAGCGCTGGCAGTGCGGTGCTGTAGTCGCCTTGATAGCGGGCGTTGGTCAGGTTGTTGTTCTGCGCGGTGTCGATCATCTCGTAGCGAACGCCGGGCGTGATGGTCCACTTGCCGATGTCGATACGGTCATCAATGTAGAACGCATGCGCTTCAGTCGCGCCGCGGGTGTCACGGTCGTTGCGGCTGGCGGTGGTCGGCAGGTTACCGGTCACCGGTTCGCGATAGCGCAGTTCGTGACCCGCTTCGTTGACGTAGCGGTAGCCGACGCCCACTTCATGCCAGGTCTCGCCCAGTGCAAAGCCTTGCGAGAAGCGCGTTTCCAGACCGCGTACCCAATATTCGCGGGGCGACAGGGAAACGAAGCTGCCCTGATCCAGATAGCCGCTGCGCAGGGTTTTGGTGAAGAACGTGTTGGCGGTGAAGACGCGCGCATCCTCTTCATAGCGGTAGCCGAAGTTGAACATGGTGCGACGGCCCCAGAACTTGTCCTTCAGACGCGTCGACTGGTACGGATCGGCATCGTAATCCCTGACGTTCAGGCCGCCGGGCATCTGCGCTTCGCCATCGTAATACTGCGCCATGGCATTGAGGCTGTTGGCTTCGTCGATCTGGTATTTGCCCTTGAGGATCAAGTCGTCGATCTGGGTATCGCTGTGCTCGCGCCAGTCACCGCCGCGTACGCCGGAATACAGAATCGCGCCGCCCAGACCATTGTCCGCCGTACCACCTGCCAGCAGGTTGCCGGTGGTCTTGAAACCATCGTGGCTGGACGACGGGCTGGTTTCGGTCTGTATGCCGCCTTTGAGGGTAGGTGCGTCGGGGATGGCACGGGTCACGAAGTTGACGATACCGCCCACGTTCTGCGGCCCGTAACGCACCGCACCACCGCCACGCACCACATCGACTGCGTCCATGTTGCCCATGCTGATCGGCGCGAAGGACAGCTGCGGCTGACCATAAGGTGCGAACGGCACCGGGATGCCGTCCATCAATACGGTGGAGCGTGACGCCAGACGCGGGTTGAGGCCACGAATGCCGAAGTTAAGCGCCATGTCGTGGCTGCCGGTGCCGTTGTTGTCCGGGGCATTGACGCCCGGGATGCGATTGAGCACTTCACGCGCCGAGGTTGCGCCGACACGCTCGAATTCTTCACGACGGATCACATCACGTGCGCCGGGGTGTTCGAAAACGTTGGTCTGCTGCGCGGCACCCAGCCAGTCGCCGACCACGGTGGACACACCCAGCTCGATAGGCGCGCCAGCAGCATTGACCGGTTGCAGGGTGAAGCCGTTATTGCCGTCGGCCAGGGCCTGCAGCCCGGTGCCTTCGAGCAACGCATTGAGGCCCTGCTCGGGCGTGTACTGACCTTCCAGGCCTCGGCTCTTCAGGCCGCTGGTGATTTGCGAACCATAGGAAATCAACACACCGGACTCTCGACCGAACTGGCTCAGCGCAGCTTCAAGCTCGCTTGGCGCAATGTGATACGCCTTGGGTGCCACCTCGGCAGCTTGCGCCATCGACAGACTGCCGACCGAAAGGCTGGCACCGAAAATGACATGGCGCAACGTACGCACCAGCGGAGAAAGTTGGGTAGGGCGGGCTGACATGCAGGAGTCCTTTGACCGGAAGGTTGAGAGAGGCTTTCACTGTCTGTCACGCGAGCAACAGAAAACGGCTCACGGGTTTTGAAATTATTTTTCCGGGTTTGATTATCGCACCCGCGCCTCGCGTGGTGATGCGTTTGGCGACCCCCGGATCGGTGACAGGGCGAAGGAACCCGACGAAGTCGGGCCGGAAACAGGAGCGAAGGGCTTTGGTTACTTTGGCCCCTTCAAAGTAACTCGCCGAGGGGCGAAAAGGTGACTTGAGTCGAGCCGAAATCTCACTGAATCGCAGAGTTGTGTGACGCGGAGCGTCACGAACTGCATTACCACGCGGAGCGTGGGAACGATAGTTAGCGTGGTTTCAGCCTCGTATTTCGGTATCTCCATAAACACTGGAACGCAGGAGCGAGCGGTCAGCATTTGAGGAGACATCAAACCCGCGCCTGCACGTTCACCCAATAGCGGGTGAGGCGTTGTACATGCACCGGGAGGGCGAGTTCCAGCATGTCGAGGATGCGCTCGCTGTCGGCCAGCGGATAGCTGCCGGAAATCAGCAGGCTGGCGATTTTTGCATCGCAGTTCAAACGACCGCGTCGATAGCGGCCCAGCTCGGCGAGGAAGTCGGACAGCTTCATGCGCGACGCCACCAGCATCCCGTCCGCCCACGCGCCACTGCCCGCATCTATCGGTTTCACGCTGTCCCAGGCATCACGGCTGAAGGTCACTTGCTGGCTGGCCCGCAGCATTAAACCGGGGCCGCTTTTGCCGGCAGGGGCTATTTCAAGGGCTCCGGCAAACACCGCCAATTGCGTGCGCCCATCCAGCTGGCGCAGGTTGAAACGGCTGGCGCCTGTCGATGCCCTGACCGTGCCCTCGGCGCTCAACAGGCTCAGCGGGCGGCTGTCCGCCGAGGCGGTCATGAGGATTTCGCCCTGCAACAGCTTGATCAGGCGCTGCTGTGCATCGAAACGCACATCGACCGCGCTGGCCGTATTCAACTGCACCTGACTGCCATCGCTCAAGGCCACCTTGCGCTGCTCGCCAACGCCACTGTTGTAGTCGGCCAGCAAGGGTTGCAGGGCGATCTGCTCGCGCAGACTCCAGCCTGCTGCCGAGCCTGCGCCGAGCAACAACAGCAGTTTCAGAGCGTGCCGACGGCTGGCGGATTTCGGCGCATTGAGTGTCGCATGCGCCAGCGGCGAAGACAGCCCGCTGAGGCGCTGATTGACCCGCTGCATATGCGCCCAGGCCCGCTGATGTTCGGCGTTGCCATTGAGCCAGAGCTGCCAGGCCTGCTGACGACGCGCATCCAGCGTGCCTTCCTGCATTTCCAGCAGCCAGCCGACCGCTTGCTGCGCTACGCCAGGCGAGATGTCGGATTTGTTCAAGGACTCGTTGCTCGGGTTCATAAGGCGAAATAGCAGCGCAGTGCGGCCTTGTTCAGATGGCGTTTGACCGTTGCGATGGAGATGCCCAGTTCGGCGGCAATCTGGCCGTGGCTCAACCCGTCGACCTGCGACATCAGGAACGCCCGCTTGACCAGCACCGGCAGGCCGTCCAGCAGTTGATCGAGTTCCACCAGGGTTTCGAGAATGATCGCCCGCTCTTCTTCCGAAGGTGCCACGCATTCCGGCAGCTCAGCCAGCGCCTGATAGTAGGCGTGCTCCAGGTCCTGACGCCGGTAGTGATTGCACAATACACGTTTGGCAATCGTCGTCAGAAAAGCGCGAGGCTCGATGATCTGCGGCGTATCGCGTGCGCCCAATACCTTGATGAAGGTGTCCTGGGCCAGATCCGCTGCGCTGTGCGGACAGCCGAGCCTGCGTCGCAACCAGGTCGTCAGCCAGGTGTTGTGTGCCCTGTACAGGCTTTCGACAGTGTGATTGAGAGCGGAGTGGGCGATGGGCATCACGGGAACAATCCACGGGGACTCGTTGATGGCGTGGATTCTGGCAGACTCTTTTGCGTATGAGAATATTTATCATTAATATTGCGGTTCATTTATCCCACTCAGGGACGAATGGCGCAAACAGCTGGCATTCATCGCGGCCTCTTCCCGAGGGCTGGTGATCCGGCTTCCCAGATTTGATGAATCAATGAAGACCCTTTGATGGATGTCACCACCGCAAGCGGTTCGCTGCCGGAAAAACGCATGGCGAAATCCAGAAGCAAGGGCCTGACGGTTGCCTATCGGCTTGCCGTTACCTCGCGGGCGCTGGCGGCCGTGTTTGCCGGTTATCTGCTCGCCTCAGTGGTCAGCATCTGCGTTGCGCAGTGGCTGCCCATCCCCCGCGCCGAAGCAGTGGTGACAGGCATGATGCTGTCCTTTCTGGTTTATCTGGTCGCGGTGCTCTGGTGTTTTGCCTGCCGCACGGCGTTGCAGGCCTGGGTCGGAGTGCTGGCGCCGTGCGCATTGCTGGCGGCTGCCTGCGCCTGCGGTCGGTGGCTATTGTGAAAGAGGGTTTTCGTCAGTCGATGGCCTGGTTGCACACCTGGGTCGGTTTACTGTTCGGCTGGCTGTTGTTCGCTATTTTTCTGACCGGCACGCTTTCCTACTTCAAGGATGAAATTACCCAGTGGATGCAGCCGGAAATTCCGGTGCGCGCTCTGGATGCCGGTGCCAGCGTGCAGCGGGCTCAGGATTATCTGCAAAGCCATGCCGCCGGGGCTACGCGCTGGTTCATCAGTCTGCCCGATCAGCGCACGCCCGGCCTGATGGTCGGCTGGCTGCCCGAAGGCAAACAGGGCCAGCGCAACAACTTCGTACGCAAGCTGCTCGATCCGCAGACCGGCAGTGAGGTGCAGGCGCGTGACACACGCGGTGGCGATTTCTTCTACCGGTTTCACTATCAACTGCAGATGCCATATCCCTGGGGCCGATGGTTGGCAACCAGCGCCGCGATGGTGATGCTGGTCGCGTTGATCACCGGCATCATCATTCACAAAAAAGTCTTCAAAGAATTCTTCACGTTTCGTCCACGCAAGGGCCAGCGTTCCTGGCTGGATGGGCATAACGCGCTTGGCGTGCTGGTGTTGCCGTTCCATCTGATGATCACTTACAGCAGTCTGGTGATCTTCATGTCGATGGTGATGCCCGCGAGCATCCTCAGCCAGTACGACACGGTTCAGGCGTTCTACCGCGAAGCCTATCCGACCCCGGAAATGCTCAAGCGAGAAGGCAAACCTGCGCCGCTGGTGGCACTTGCGCCGTTGGTCAATGCGGCGAACGCGAAGTGGGACAGCGGGCAGGTGGGTAGGGTGATCGTCAATAATCCGGGCGACAGCACCGCCTCGGTTCTGCTGACGCGTGATGACAAGGGCAGCATCGTGCCGGATCGGGGCGGGGCGCTGACGTTCAGCGGGGCGAGCGGCGCGTTGCTGAACGAAGTACCCGAGCGCCCGGTCGCGCTGCTGATTTCCAGCGGGATGTACGGTTTGCATGTAGGCCATTTCGCCGAGCCGCTGCTGCGCTGGATGTACTTCATTTTCGGGGTCGCCGGAACCGCAATGATCGGCACCGGGCTGGTGATGTGGCTGGGCAAGCGTCAGCTCAAGCACGCCAAAACCGGCGTGCTGCCACTGGAGTTGCGTCTGGTGGAAGTGCTGAACATCGCCAGCATGTCCGGGTTGATGATTGCCGTGGCCAGCTTCTTCTGGGCCAATCGCCTGCTGCCTTCGGGTTTCACCGGGCGTGCTGATTGGGAAGTCAGCGTGTTCTTCACATGCTGGGCGTTGTCAGTGGTGCACGCCCTGGTGCGCAAAGGGCGCAGTGCATGGCGCGAACAACTGGGGCTGGGCGCGGTGCTGTTTGCCGGGCTGCCGCTGCTCGATCTGCTGACCAGTGGCCGCTATCTGCTGGGTTCGCTGATGTCGGGAAGCTGGGTAATGACGGCCTTTGACCTGACGGCGCTGGTCACCGGGCTGTTCCTTGGCTGGGCGGCACTGAAGTTCACGGCTGTACCCGCCCGTAAAACATCCGGCGTTGCCTTGCAGCCCACACCTCAGGAGAGCCACTGATGCTGTTGGCTGCCTTGTTGTGCTACGTAGGGTTCACCTGCCTGTGCCTGTCCATGGCGCGCCATTACAGCGAACTGCTCAAAGGCCCGTTGACCGAACGGCGGCGTCGATCGCTCAAGCTGGTCGGCTGGGGCGCGCTGCTGTTGTCGTCATGGGCGGCGGTTCAGGCCGATGGCTGGATGATGGGCACGGTGCACTGGTTCGCCGCATTGATGAGCAGCGCGGTGTTGCTGGTTGCGCTACTGCCGTTCCGGCCGCGTTGGGTGCTGGCGCTGGCAGGCTGTGGCGTGCTGCTCAGCCCGTTGGCAGCCGTGAGTCAATTATTGGCCTAACGCCAGCCGGTATTCGCCCGGCGTGGCCCCCGTTGCCTGACGAAACCGGTTGCTGAAATGGCTGGCGCTGGCGAAGCCGCAGGCCAGCGCGATCTCGCCCAGCGGCTTGCCGGTGCTGCGCAGCAACTGGCGAGCCTGTTCGATACGTCGCGCCAATAGGTACTGGTGTGGCGGCAAGCCGAAGCTTTCGCGAAACATTCGCGCGAAGTGGTATTCCGACAGCGCACACAGGCCTGCCAGTTGACCGAGGCTCAGCGGGTCGGCGAGGTGCATTTCGATGAAGTCCACCAGATGCCGCCGCAGGTGTGGTGCCAGGCCGCCTTTCAGGCGCAACCCCTCGCGCAACCCTACCTGACTGAGCAACGCATGGCTGACCATCTCGTGCGCCAGGCTGCTGGTCAGCAAACGCTCACCGGGTTCTGCCCAGTTCAGGCGGATCAACTGCCGGAAGCGTGCGGCTTGTGCGGGGTCTTCCAGAAAGGTGTTTTCCCGCAGTTGCATCTCACGCGGCTCGCGATCCAGTAGTGTCACGCAGCCCAGCGCAAACTGTTCCGGGCTGAAATACAGATGCGCCAGACGGATCTCGCCGTTCACCACCCAGGCGGACTCATGACCGGCAGGCAAGATGCACAGCTTGCCCGGCGCACCTTTCTGGTCGGGTCTGCCGCGGCGAAAGGTCCCGGTGCCGTCCTCGATGTAGCACGACAGCGTGTGGTGGGTCGGTGCGTGATATTCCTGCGAGTCATGCCGATTGTTCCACAACGCCGCCACCAACCCGTCGCCCAGCGGCGCGCTCTGCTCCAGATTGGCATTGGGTGAACTGTTCAGGGCCTGAAAGACCTGGATGGATTCAATGGCGGGCATGACGATTCCTCTAGGATTTGTATCCTACTCGCTGGCGACGCCGCTGCCAGTAGCGCTTGAAGCAAATGCGCAAGATTGTGCAAGCGCTGGCAGACCGGCACGCAGCAGACTGATGGCTCATCAAGGAGCCTGCACCATGAACATTTCGCTTTATCTGCTGACTGTGCTGATCTGGGGTACGACCTGGATCGCCCTGAAACTTCAACTCGGCGATGTCGCGATTCCGGTATCGATCGTCTATCGCTTCGCGCTGGCGGCTCTGGTGCTGTTTGCATTCCTGTTGCTGACAAAGCGTCTGCAACCGGTCAACCGTCGTGGTCAGTTGATTTGTCTTGCGCAAGGCGTGTGCCTGTTCTGCGTCAACTTCATGTGTTTCTACACGGCCAGCCAGTGGATACCCAGCGGGCTGATCGCTGTGGTGTTCTCGACTTCGACGCTGTGGAATGCGCTGAATGCGCGGGTGTTCTTTCGCCAGAAAATCGCCGGTAACGTTATGGCCGGTGGTGCCATGGGCCTGATCGGGCTGGCATGTCTGTTCTGGCCCGAGCTGTCCGGGCACAGCGCCAGCCGCGAGACCCTGATCGGTCTGGGCCTGGCCCTGCTGGGCACACTGTGCTTCTCGGCGGGCAACATGCTGTCGAGCCTGCAACAGAAAGCCGGCCTGCGTCCGCTGACCACCAATGCGTGGGGAATGTTCTACGGGGCGACGATACTGGGGCTCTACTGCCTGCTTAGCGGCACGCCGTTCACGTTTGAATGGAATACACGTTACGTAGGCTCACTGCTGTTCCTGGTTATTCCCGGCTCGGTGATTGCGTTCACCGCCTACCTGACCCTGGTCGGGCGCATGGGGCCGGAACGCGCAGCTTATTGCACTGTGCTGTTCCCGATTGTGGCGCTGAACATCTCGACGTGGGTCGAAGGCTACCAGTGGACCGTGGCTGCCTTGCTCGGGCTGGTGCTGGTGATGGCGGGCAATGTGCTGGTGTTCAGGAAGACCAGGCCGGTTGCCGTCCTGGTCGGCGGCAAACTGGCCTGAGTCGATGTTCATCCTCGGTTATAGAGCAGGAACGCCTTAGCCCTTCCACACCTGCGGATTGACCAGGTCCTGCGGCCGCTCGCCCAGCAACGCGTTGCGCAGGTTGTGATAAGCGCGCTCGGCCATCGCCTGACGGGTTTCGGTGGTGGCTGAGCCGATGTGCGGCAGGGTGACGGCGTTCTTGAGCTGGAACAGCGGCGATTCTTGCAGCGGTTCTTTTTCGTAAACGTCCAGACCGGCACCGCGAATGGTGCCGTTCTGCAGGGCTTCGATCAGCGCGGGCTCGTCGACAATCGGGCCACGGGCGATGTTGATCAGGATGGCGCCGGGCTTCATCAGGCTCAGTTCGCGACGGCCGATCAAGTGTTTGGTCTTTTCGCTCAGCGGCACTACCAGGCAGACGAAATCCGCTTCGGCCAGCAATTGGTCCAGGCTGCGAAACTGTGCACCCAGTTCCTTTTCAAGCTCGGTCTTGCGGCTGTTGCCGCTGTACAGGATTGGCATGTTGAAGCCCAGACGACCACGGCGGGCAATGGCTGCGCCGATATTGCCCATGCCGACGATGCCCAGCGTCTTGCCGTGCACGTCGGTGCCGAAGTGCGGAGGCTCGATACTGCGCGTCCACTGTCCGGCCTTGGTGTAGGCATCCAGTTCGGCGACGCGGCGGGCGCTGCTCATGATTAGCGAGAAGCCCAGGTCGGCGGTGCTCTCGGTCAGTACATCCGGCGTATTGGTGAGCAGAATGCCGCGCTCGTTCAGGTAGTCGACATCGTAGTTGTCGTAGCCCACCGAGATGCTGGAAACCACTTCCAGTTTCGTTGCATTTTGCAGCTGCTCGCGACCCAGCTTGCGGCCTGAGCCGATCAGCCCATGGGATTCAGGCAAGGCTTCGTTAAACTGGGCGCTGATGTCGCCCAGCTTGGGGTTGGGCACGATCACGTTGAAGTCTTGTGCCAGGCGCTCGGCCATTTCTGGAGTAACACGGCTGAAGGCGAGTACGGTTTTTTTCATTGGGCAGTCACTCTTGAGCGGTTGAATGAGTAGCACGCTAACATTCATCTCCGCTCTTTGGCAGCCGCTTTTTACAGTTGTACGATGTCAGAACGAGGACTTGAGTGCCTGCACATGCAGATCCGCCTCATCGGCCGCGAGAATTTCCGGCAGGGAACCGCGCAGGTATTCGACCCAGGTTCTGATCTTGGCATCCAGATACTGGCGTGACGGATAGATGGCGTACAGGTTCAGCTCCTGCGAACGGTAATCCGACAGCACTCGCACCAACGTGCCGTTGCGCAACCCTTCTATTGCCGAATAGATCGGCAGAATGCCAATTCCCATGCCGCTGGAAATCGCGGTTTTCATGGCATCCGCAGAATTGACCAGCAGCGGCGAGCTGTTGATGGTGACCATCTCCTGACCTTCCGGGCCATCGAACAGCCACTTGTCCAGCGGGAACACCGGGCTGACCAGGCGCAGGCACGCATGATTCAGCAGGTCGGCAGGCTTGTGGGCCATGCCGAAGGTTTTGACGTACTCGGGCGATGCACACACGATGCTGTAGGTAATGCCCAGCCGCTGAGACACAAAGCCGGAGTCTGCCAGTTCGCTGGCCAGCACGATCGACACGTCATAGCCTTCTTCCAGCAAGTCCGGCACGCGGTGGGTCATGGTCAGGTCGAACGCGACGTCAGGGTGGTTGCGGCGATAACGGGCGATGGCGTCGATCACGTAATGCTGGCCGACACCGGGCATCGAATGCACCTTGAGTTGCCCGGCCGGGCGGGCGTGGGCGTCGCTGGCTTCGGCCTCGGCTTCTTCTACCGAGGCCAGAATCTGCTCGCAGCGCAACAAGTAGCGCTTGCCTGCTTCTGTGAGGGCAATGCGTCGGGTGGTGCGATTGAGCAGGCGCGTCTGTAAATGTGCTTCAAGGTTGGAGACCGCGCGCGAGACGTTGGCGGTGGTGGTATCCAGCACGGCGGCGGCAGCAGTGAAGCTGCCCGCTTGCGCCACGCAACTGAAGGCACGCATGTTTTGCAGGGTGTCCATGGGTACTTCTCTGAGTAGATGGCAAATTGTGACATGAAGTAACGGATGCATGTATCCAGACCAAAGGATTATCGCCGTTTCAGTAACAAAGATTCACAAATATCCCCGCTTATCGCCGCGTCAAGCGCCGCCTAGAATCGCCGCCATTCAAGGTGTATTACCTCCGTTCGGGAACTCGCAGCTGTGCCGCGTCGCATCATCAGAGGGCTCTGGCCCGTCGGTATCCTGGCTTTTACGCTGGTCCTCAACGGCTGTATCGGAACACATGGAATCAAACCGCAGGGCAGTCTTCTGCACGCGGACAGCCTGGCCACCGATCAGGCGATTCAGAGCGCTGCCCTCGACGCCCATTGGCCCGCAGCGCAATGGTGGCGTGCCTACGGCGATGCGCAACTCAATCACTGGGTCGATATTGCTACGCTTGGCAGCCCGGGTCTGGCGCTGGCCGCTGCCCGTGTGCGCCAGGCAAGAGCGATGGCGCAGATCGCCGAGTCATCCGAGTCGGTGCAGGTGCAGGGCAGTGCCAGCCTGATGCGCCACGACTGGCCCGAGGATCAGTTTTATGGTCCCGGAGCGCTGGCCGATACTCGCACCTGGGACAACAATGCGTCGCTGGGCCTGAGCTACGCGCTGGACCTGTGGGGGCGTGAACGCAACGCCAGCGAGCAGGCCCTTGATCTGGCGCACGTGAGTGCTGCCGAGCAGCGTCAGGCGCAGCTCGAATTGCAGGAAAACGTGGTTCGCGCCTACATCCAGCTGGCCCTTGAATACGCCCGACTGGACATCGCCGAGGCAGCGCTGGCCCAGCAGCAACAGATACTCGATCTGGCGCAGCGTCGCCTCAAGGGCGGGATCGGCACGCATTTCGAGATCAGTCAGGCCGAAACGCCATTGCCCGAGGCCCACCGGCAGATTGATGCGCTGCAAGAGGCCATCGCCCTGAGCCGCAATCAGCTGGCTGCTCTGGCAGGTAAAGGGCCGGGAGAGAGCGCGGCGCTGCAACGGCCCACGCTGTCGTTGCACACCGAGCTGAAAATGCCGTCGGCATTGCCCGCCGAACTGTTGGGACGGCGGCCCGATGTGGTGGCCGCGCGCTGGCAGGTTGCGGCGCAGGCGCGCGGTATCGACGTTGCGCATGCGGGCTTTTATCCCAATGTCGATCTGGTCGGCAGCCTGAGCTACATGGCCACGGGCGGCGGCATGCTGGAGTTTCTGACCGGCAGTAAGCTGGGTTACAAGGTCGGGCCAGCCATCAGCTTGCCGATTTTTGACGGCGGGCGCTTGCGGGCGCAGCTGGGTCAGGCGTCGGCCGCTTATGACCAGGCCGTGGCGCATTACAACCAGACGCTGGTGATGGCGTTGAAAAGTATTTCCGACCAGCTTATTCGTCGCGCCTCGATGGACAAGCAACAGGCATTGGCCGCCGAGTCGGTAACGTCGGCACAAAAGACCTACGACATCGCATTGATTGCCTGGCAGCGCGGGCTGACCGATTACCTGAACGTGCTCAACGCCCGGACCCAGTTGTTTCGCCAGCAGCAGATTCAGCAACAGGTTGAGGCTGCGCGCCTTAATGCCTATGCCGGGCTGGTGGTAGCGCTGGGCGGGGAGAGCGGCGGTTGCCATTCTTCAGGCACCACTGCTGATCTTGAGTGTGCGAAATGATTGCTGCCTTTGAGCGCGTGACCGCTTTGCCTTGGCGTCGTGAATTTCGTAGTTGGGCGCGCAGTGACGGGGTGACCTGGGTTTACCTTTTCAAGGTATTGATCGCTGCATTTCTGACGTACTGGCTGGCTCTGCGCCTGGAGTTGCCGCAGCCGCACACGGCGATTATCACCGTGTTCATCGTCATGCAGCCGCAGAGCGGGCAGGTGTTCGCCAAAAGTTTTTACCGCCTGCTGGGTACGCTGGCCGGGTCGGCCATGATGGTGCTGCTGATGGCCCTGTTTGCGCAGAACCCGCTGCCGTTTCTCGGCAGCCTGGCGCTTTGGGTCGGTATCTGTTCCGCAGGTGCGGCGCGTTATCGCAACTTTCGTGCTTACGGCTTCGTGTTGGCGGGGTATACGGCCGCGATGGTAGGGCTGCCCGCCCTGGCGCATCCCGAAGGTTCATTCATGTCAGCGGTGTGGCGAGTGCTGGAAATCACCCTGGGGATCCTCTGTTCCACTGCGGTGAGTGCGGCAATTCTGCCGCAGAGTTCCAGTGCCGCCATGCGCAATGCGCTGTACCAGCGCTTCGGCGTATTCGCCCGTTTCATGGCCGAGGGTTTGCGCGGGGAGATTGCACGCACGGCATTTGAAACCGGAAACGTGCGCTTCGTCGCCGAGGCCATCGGTCTGGAAGGGCTGCGCAGCGTCACAGTGTTCGAGGACCCGCACATGCGCCGACGCAACGGGCGGCTCAATCGTTTGAACAGCGAGTTCATGGCCGTTACGACGCGCTTCAATGCACTGCATCAGTTGCTTGAACGGCTGCGGCTGGAACGTGCCGATACGGTGTTGAGGTACATCGGTCCCGGTCTTGAAACCCTCGCAGAGCTGCTTGATGTGTTCGCCGACCGCGCGTTGACCAACGATGATGCTGCGCTGCTGGTCACGCGCCTTGAGACGTGCAGGGCGCAGTTGCCCGAGCGGGTCAGAAGCCTGCGCGCCGAGCTGGAACACACCCTGCCGAGCGACGCCGAACGACTCGATTTTCATACGGCGTTCGAGCTGCTGTACCGGCTGGTCAGCGAGCTGCATGATTACGCACTGACCCACGCATCGCTGGCCGATCACATCCATGCGCGTGAGCAGTGGAACGCTTCATTCGTGCCGCGTACCCACTGGATGACAGCCCTGGCGTCCGGAGCCCGCGCGACCTGCGTAGTCGGCCTGATGAGTGCATATTGGGTGCTGACAGCCTGGCCCAGCGGCGCGAGCATGGTCCTGGCTTCGGCGGCGACTGTCGCGCTGTCATCGACCACCCACAACCCCAGGCGCATGTCGTTGCAGATGGCCGGCGGTACTTTGCTCGGCGCACTGCTGGGTTTTGTCGAAACCTTTTTTCTGTTCCCGCACATCGACGGCTTCCCGCTGCTGTGCCTGCTATTGGCCCCGGTGTTTGTGCTCGGCGCCTTTCTGGGTTCACGTCCGCAGTGGACGGGATACGGCCTGGGGCTGCTGATTTTTTTCAGCCTGGGCTCGGTGCCGGACAACCTGACGGTCTACAACCCTTACACCTTCATCAACGATTACCTCGCGATGGTCATCGGCATGCTGATCTGTGCCGCAGCGGGGGCGATCATCCTGCCACCCAACAGCCGCTGGATGTGGCAGCGTCTGGAGCAGGCCTTGCGCAATCAGGTGGTGTTTGCGATTGGCGCACCGCTCAAGCGTCTGGGTTCAAGCTTCGAAAGCCAGACCCGCGACCTGATGCATCAGGCGTACGGTCTGGCGATCAGCAAACCCTTGGTGCAGCGCGAGCTGTTGCGCTGGATGTTCGTGGTGCTGGAAATCGGCCACGCCATTATCGAGCTGCGCCGCGAACAGGCAATTCTGCCGATTCATCCGGCCTACGCCGAATACCAACCCTGGCGCATCGCGTTGCGCGTCATGGGACGCGCCTTGGTACGCCTGTTCATCCAGCCCGATGCGGTCAATCTGCAGCGCGGCCTGTCGGCGGTCGATCAGGCCATCAAACGGGTGCAGGAGGCCGATGAACCCTTCGCCTCGCATTTCGACACCTCGGTGCTGCGTCGGGTGAAAAGCTATCTGCACTTTATCCGCACCTCGCTGCTGGACCCGCAATCGCCGCTGGCCGCCTATGGCGTCGAACGCGCCCATTCAGGAATGGCCCATGCCGCGTGAAATAGCCTTCCACGGTCTGTACATGCCGAGCCTGACGCTGATGTTTCTGCTGGCTGTCGTTCTGGCATGGGCGCTGGATCGTCTGCTGGCTGGTTTTGACCTGTATCGGCATTTCTGGCACCCGGCCTTGCTGCGCTTGTGCGTGTTTATCTGCATCTTCGGCGCTCTGGCGCTGCCCCTTTATCGTTGACGCCTGAGTCGAGAAATATCCGCATGAAAAAGTTCTATAGCCTTCTTGCCACATTGTTGGTGTTGGCAATCGCGCTCTGGGTTGGTCGTACGCTGTGGGTCGACTACATGGATACGCCGTGGACTCGTGATGGTCGGGTACGCGCCGATATCATCAATGTAGCCGCCGATGTGTCCGGCACCGTGGTCGATGTGCCGGTGCACGACAATCAACGGGTAAAACGCGGCGATTTGCTGATGCAGATCGACCCGGAACATTACCGGATCGCAGTCCGCCAGGCGCAGGCATTGCTGGCTTCACGCAAGGCGACGTGGGAGATGCGCAAGCTCAACGCGAAGCGCCGTGCCGACATGGATGAACTGGTCATCTCGGCAGAAAACCGTGATGACGCGAGCAATGTCGCCACCTCGGCGCTGGCTGATTACCAGCTGGCGCAGGCGCAACTGGAAGCGGCCGAACTTAACCTGTCCCGCACGCGGGTGTTGGCGGCGGTGGACGGTTACGTCACCAACCTCAATGTCCATCGTGGCGACTATGCACGCATTGGCGAAGCGAAGATGGCCGTGGTCGATATGAACTCGTTCTGGGTCTACGGTTTTTTCGAGGAAACCAAGTTGCCGCACCTGAACGTGGGCGATCCTGCCGATATGCAGTTAATGAGCGGCGAGGTGCTCAAAGGCCATGTCGAAAGCATCGCACGCGGTATCTACGACCGCGACAACCCGCAAAGTCGTGAATTGATCGCTGATGTGAACCCGACCTTCAACTGGGTGCGTCTGGCCCAGCGCGTGCCGGTGCGCATTCATCTGGATTCCGTACCGGAAAGCGTATTGCTGGCTGCGGGAATGACCTGCACGGTGATCGTCAGGCCGATAGGCGGCTGATGCTTGAGGACGCAGAGCGTCCAGAACGGCATGCGACGCGGAGCGTCGCACGATAGTTACAAGACTCGGCTACAGAACAGCGGTGCTGGCGGCGGGAATGACCTGCACGGTGATTGTCAGGCCGATAGGCGGCTGATGCTTGAGGACGCAGAGCGTCCAGAACGGCATGCGACGCGGAGCGTCGCACGATAATTGCGATGATCGCTCCCTACGCTCCAGCATTGGGATTGACGAATCGGAGCGTTGCACGATAGGCAGGTGATCGTTCCGCACGCTCCAGCGTGGGAATGCAGTTCGTGACGCTCTGCGTCACAAGTCGGTGTTCAATCCAAAGCGTTTTCTCAGGCCCATATCCAGTAGCCCTTTGGGCAGCAACCACGCCATCAGCGGCAGCAGGCGTGAGCCGTTGCCAAGACGCAGAAGGCGTGGCGGATGGGTGTGTTGCACGGCTTTGAGCAGGTCGCGGGCGAATTCTGTTGCGGGTGTAGGGTTGTCCAGTGAAGCCTTGGCGCGTGCGCGAATGCCTTCGCGGATCGGCCACCAGGGTGATTGCTCGCTGATCAACTGCTCGGCTTCGTGACTGGCGTTTTTTGCGAAGCTTGAAGCAATGGCGCCGGGCTGGACCTCCATCACCTGTACGCCAAATGGTGCCAACTCCAGACGCAGCGCATCGCTGAGGGCATGCACCGCGGCCTTGGAAGCGCAGTAAGCACCCGCAAAAGGGGTGACCAATACACCTGAAACGCTACCGATATTGACTACCAGGCCTTTGTTGCGACGCAGCGCCGCAAACAGCGCGCGGGTAACGCCGATGACGGAAAACACATTGGTTTCAAACTGCCGCTGCAAGGCATCCACGCCGCCGTCGAGCAGCGGCCCCATCGCGCCATAGCCAGCGTTATTGATCAACACATCCAGACCGCTGTGCTCCAGGCCGACGGCCAGTTGCTCCAGCGCCAGTCCGTCGTTGACATCCAGCTGCACGGCAATGAAGCCCGCGGCACTGAGTGCAGCGACATCCTCGGCCTTGCGTGCAGTGGCCCAGACTTCATAGCCAGTGGCCTTGAACGCATCGGCCAGTGCACGACCGATTCCGCTGGAACAGCCTGTAATCAAAGCGATGGGCATGAGGGAGATCCTTGTGGTCAGTCCGAGAAACTGCCTTGTAGATGTTCTGCGCGAAATTCCAGGGTTTGCGGGCGATAGCCATTGCGCAGTGCAGGCAGTGGCACGCAATCCTGCCACGTACCTTTGGCCTGAAGTTCGCCGGGGCCGCGGTAGCGTGCAGAGGTGTAGGTGTTATCCGCCAGATTCACCGAGTCGCCGGGCGCATAGGCCGCGATCCGCCAGCGCAGTTCCTGCAACGCGACCTGATTGGTATTGGTGATGCTGACCTGCAAGGGACGATCTGCCGGGCAGCCTTGCGGATCGTATCCGAGGCGGATTTCCAGGCGCTCAAGCTGGCGCGTTTCCTGGCTGTCCTGCCAGATCACCACAGCCGCCACGACCCCAAGCCCGACCGCCGCAGCCAACGAGACCGGCAAGGCCTTGGCGGGGTAGCGCAATAACAACACAAGCCAGGTCAGGATCAACAGGATGCCGATAAACATGCAGGTCTCCAGCAGGGGGCAGTGCCGGACATCCTACAGAAACCAGTGTGGTTGACCAATGACGGTACATGAGACAGGTCAAAGAAACTCCGATGCTCACCGAGGTCTCTTCGCGCCAGGCTGATATTACTCAATAAAGCTGTAAACGGCAGATTCCGGGGTATCGGGCCAAGTGTCCATATCTGTCACCTGCACAGTGCCGGTAATCCTGGCCTTGTGGGTCGGTTTAAAGATCATGGATGGATCCGTGCCTGTATTCTCAAGCGTTATGATTGTTGGTTCACCTGATGTTATGGGCGATGAGCCTGATAACAGCGGACGGTTGCTGTTATCTGCATTGACCAGGTTCAGTATGACGAAGGTACAGCGTGGGTCTTTGAATGCGGGTAATTCCAGAACGATGCCTTTACTCAACGAGATTTCTTTTTTTGCTGACGCTCCTTGTACAACCGGGGTCGGGAGGGTGGGTGCAGATGGCGTAGCCATATCGGATAGCTCCTGTTTGAACGTGCAGCGTTGGCTGGCTGCGTTCAAACAATCCTAACCATGGTGGGCAGGTAGTACTACTGACAGAAATGACAGTGGCTAATAGCCGCGTATTTAAGGTTGCAGGGACTTGAGGTTTACAGAACTGTAAGTACCTGGCGGGTTATGAATGTGTATAAGCAAGCATACCTATGCAAATGAAAAAGCCCCCGGCAACAATGAGTCGCCGGAGGCTATGTAGCGTGCAGCTAAAACCCTATCAACGAGCGATAGTTTGCGTCTTCACACCCGCTTCAAGCGCGTTCGAACGACCGTAGATATCTTCGAAACGCTCGATGTCGTCTTCGCCCAGGTAGCTGCCCGATTGCACTTCGATGATTTCCAACGGGATCTTGCCTGGGTTGCGCAGGCGATGGACCGAGGCGATCGGGATGTAGGTGGACTGGTTTTCGGTGAGCAGGAACACGTTCTCGTCACAGGTCACCTGCGCAGTACCGGATACCACGATCCAGTGTTCGGCGCGGTGGTGGTGCATCTGCAGCGACAGGCAGGCACCCGGCTTGACGGAGATACGCTTGACCTGGAAGCGACCGCCCATGTCCACCGAATCGTAGGAGCCCCACGGACGGTACACTTCGAGGTGGTTCTGGGTCTCGGTGCGGCCCTGTTCGTTGAGGGTGGCGACCATCTGCTTGACGCCCTGGACCTTGTCCTTGTGGGCAATCATCATCGCGTCCTTGGTTTCGACGACCACGATGTTGTCCAGACCGATCACCGACACCAGTTTGCCGTTGCCGTGGATCATGCAGTTGCGGCTGTCCTGGATGACGACGTCGCCCTTGGTGACGTTGCCGTTGGCGTCCTTGGCGTTGACTTCCCACAGCGACGACCAGCAGCCGACATCGCTCCAGCCGGCCGACAGCGGTACGACGCAGGCGCGCTGGGTTTTTTCCATGACCGCGTAGTCGATGGAGTTGTCCGGGCAGCAAGCGAAGGTGGAAGCGTCGATTTCCAGCGCATCGCCGTCCTGCACGCTGCGCTCAAGGGTCAGCAGGCAGGTGTCGTAGATGTCCGGATCGTGCTTTTTCAGCTCTTCCAGGAAGCGGCTGGCGCGGAACAGGAACATGCCGCTGTTCCAGTAGTAACCACCGGCTTCGACGAATTCCCTGGCGCGTTTTTCGTCAGGTTTTTCGACGAACTGCGACACGCGGCTGACGCCTTCCGGCAGCAGGGCATCGGCGGTGGACTTGATGTAGCCATAGCCGGTTTCAGGCTTGTTGGCAGGTACGCCGAACAGCACCATTTCGCCACGCTCTGCGGCGACGGTCGCCAGTGCCAGTGCGCGTTGCAGGGCTTTCTGGTCTTCGATGACGTGGTCGGCTGGCAGCACCAGCATCAGGCCGTCATTGCCTTCGTTTACCAGCTTCATGGCGGTCAGGGCAACGGCTGGCGCCGTGTTGCGGCCGAACGGTTCCATGAGGATCGCCTGGGTTTCCAGGTTCAGTGCAGCGAGTTGCTCGTTGACGATGAAACGGTGGTCCTTGTTGCAGACCACGATAGGCTCCTGCATGCCCTCGAACACCAAACGCTCCAGGGTTTGCTGGAACAGGGTGTGCTCGCCGGTCAGTGCCAGGAACTGTTTAGGGAATTGTTTACGCGAAAGCGGCCAGAGTCGTGAACCACTACCGCCTGACAAGATAACTGGAATCATTTTGTTTCTCCAAAAGCATTCAATTAGGGCCGTACGAGGTGTCTGTCGTTTCTGTCTTGTTCTTGTTCCGCGCGGGTCGGTTCAGCGCTGATGCCCTGAACCGACCTGCATAATCCGTTTAGCGGGTTGCAACCGGTGGCTTGACCCACACTGGCGAGAGGCTGCTGCCACTGCCGGTGATGTAGAGCACAGCGGCTTCGCCACGCTCCAGTGCCACTGGTTTCACATCGGTGACTTTCTTGTCGCCGTCGTACAGCGCCAGGCTGACTTTGACCGGGTTGATCTCACGCTCGCCGGTGCCTTTGGCCGCTACGGCGTTGACCACTTCGGTCTTGCCGTCGGCGGTTTTCAGAGTCAGGGACTTGTCGCTGAGGTTCTGAACGCGAACCAGGGATTTCTGCTTGTTCTTGAACGGCGGCTCTTCAACCAGCTGCGGTTTGCCGCTGGCGTTGTTGACGATGGTGTAGTAGTGATCACCCGCCAGTTTCACCGGCAGGCTCTGGCTGCCCAGCTTGGCGGTGTAGTCGCCCTGTGGCATGAAGCTGAACGCAGTGCTGCCCAGTGGCGCGACTTCGTTGAGGTTGGTGTTGCCAACGGTGGCGCTGATTTCGGCGTTGCTGGCGTTGTAGACACGCACGAAGGTCGAGCCTTTTGGTGCGGTCGGGCCGTACAGGGCGGAGTCACCGGCGAAAGCCTGCAGGGACATCAGGCCCAGACCTGCGGCCATTGCGCAGGTTTTGAAAATGCGTTTTGCGGCCGAACGGTTGGCAGTAGTGTTAAAAGTCATGAGTCAGTCCTCTCAGTTTTGCGCCCGGTTGGGCGACTCGGATTGTTTGGCGTTGAGCGCCACGTTTTCTTGGGTGTCACGCGATTTCTTCAGCTCGGCGATCCACTTCGGATCGAACTCGCCAAGATCGTTGTGTGCCGGCAGGTAGCGCTCCGGGAATTCCCAGATCACCACTTGCGGCGGGGTGTTCTTGAAAGCATCGGTCTGCAGGTACTTGAGCATCGGCAGAATTGGGCCATGGCCGTCTTCGGCGTAGTTGACGACATCGCTGCGCAGCGCTTCTTTCAAGGCACCGACGAAGTTCCAGTTAGGGTTGGCGCTGTAGCTGGTGCCCACCAGACCCACCGGGATGTCGCTGTCTGCGAACAGTGCGTCACCGCCTGCCGCTTCGCCTGCTACCGGATCGGTACTGCGTTTCTGCAACTCGTCCGGCTTGGGCAGCATGTTGCTGAACAGCGGATCGAGCGGCAGGAATGTAGTCAGGTCACCTTTGTAGGCTTCGGTTCCCTTGGCTTGTGTGACGAACTGCTCAGGTTCACCTTCCAGTGGTGTTTTCTGGGCAATCGCGGCGCTCAGTTGCTGCGCGGCGACTTCGGCACCCATTGGCGTCCAGTGGGTGTCGGTGCGTAGGAAAACCTGGCCCTGTTGCTTGGCAGCTTGCAGCGGTGCCAACAGGTCCGGGGCAAAGATCCCGGCCTTGGCGACCTGAGCGTGGAACTGCTGATACAGGTCGGTGTGCAGGCTGGCAGGCTTGCTGTCACCGATGTGCTCCGGGTACAGACGGGTTTTTGCCGGAACAATCGCCAGGACCAGTTTGGTGCCCTGTTTTTCCAGCGCGTCACGCACACCCTGAATGATCGCCAGGTTGTCGGCTTCGTTCTGCTCGCCGTTGGCAACCGCGTCGAACTCTTCGTCGGTGTACAACCACTGGTCCTTGCCGAGCACTACGCCCGGACGACCTTCGTTGAACAGTTTGAAATCCAGCGCCGCCCAGAGGTTGGTGCCCAGGCGCTTGATCGGGAACTCATCGTCGTAATGAGTTTCCGCCGCCTTGGTCCATTTGCCGTTGAGCACAGTGGTCTCGGCCGACGTCGAGAAGGTGCTGAAGCTGCGCAGCGACCAGACGCCCAGGACCAGCAGAATGGCCAGGAAGATGGCGATATAGAGGATTCGTAATGAACGGGTCATGTCAGGCTCCTCAGAACTGGAAGTAAAGGAACGGCGAGAAGCTTTGCGCCGAGAGTTTGAGAATCGAAGCCACGAACAGCAGCAGGATCAGTGCACGCATGGCGTAACGTGGCCAGTCGGCAACCCAGTACGCGGGCTGCACCTGGGCTTCGCTGCCCACGGTGTAGCCTGGCAGGTGCAGACTGCCGGGAGCATCGCCGGGAACGGCCTTGATGGTGCCCGGTTGGGCGGTCGCAGGACCGTCAGCCTTGGCGCTCTTGCCGGTGTCTTTTTCGCGGTTCTGGTAGAAGTCGCGCAGACCGAAGAACGCCAGCGTCAGATACGCCACCACCAGTGTTGCCACTTGCAGACCGGTCAGGCTGGCGCGGTTGAGTTCCGACAGCTGCCACTCGCCGAAGCTGAACATGGCGCTGTACATACGACCGGCGACATGCAGGTTTTCAGCGCGGAAGATGACCCAGCCTATGACCACCAGCAGGAAGGTCAGTGCCCAGCGGATCGGGTTGAAACTGTAGGGTTTGGTGTTGATACCGACCGCTTTTTCGATCGCCAGCCACATGCCGTGCCAGGCACCCCAGATGATGTAGGTGACGTTGGCACCGTGCCACAGACCGCCGAGCAGCATGGTCAGGAACAGGTTGCGGTAGGTCGCAACCTTGCCGCCACGGTTGCCGCCCAGCGTGATGTACAGGTAGTCACGCAGCCAGGTGGACAGGCTGATGTGCCAGCGACGCCAGAACTCGGTGATCGACTGGCTGATGTAGGGCTGTTTGAAGTTTTCCATGAAGCGGAAACCCATCATCAGACCCAGACCGATGGCCATGTCGCTATAACCGGAGAAGTCGAAGTACAGCTGCGCGGTGTAGGCCAGCGCACCCAGCCAGGCGTCGCCGGTGGTCGGGTTTTGCAAGGCGAAGCAGTGGTCGGCGACCACCGCCAGGGTGTCGGCGATGAACACTTTCTTGATGAAGCCCTGCATGAAGCGCGTGGCACCCTCAGAGAACTTGTCCAGCGTGTGTGTACGGTTGTTGAACTGGTCGGCCAGATCGCGGAAACGCAGCACGGGGCCGGCGATCAGGTGCGGGAAGATCGCGACGAATGCAGCGAAGTCGATCAGGTTGCGCGTGGCCGGGGTGTCACCGCGGTAAACGTCGATGATGTAGCTGATGGACTCGAAGACATAGAACGAGATACCGATCGGCAACAGCACGTGGGTCAGGATGAACGGTTCCAGACCCATCGAGGTCATGGCTGCGTTGATGCTGTCCACACCGAAGTTGGCGTATTTGAAGTAGCCCAGAATACACAGGTCCACGATTACGCCGAGCAGCAGCCAGCGCTGTGCCGGTTTGGTCCGCACACCTGCTGCGCCTACCTTGAGACCGATCCAGTAGTTCCAGACGGTCACGCCGATGAACAACGCCAGAAAGTCCACACGCCACCAGGCGTAGAAGATATAGCTGGCAATCAGCAACAGCAGATTGCGATAGCGTTGCCCGCTCAAGTAGTACAAGCCGAGGAAGATCGGCATGAACAGGAACAGGAACACGTTGGATGAGAAAACCATCCTTATCTCTCCGTTTGTCCAACATTCAAGGGCTCAAAGCCCCCCCAAACCCCCCGTTGAAATTGGGGGGTAAAACACGTCGCGTTACGGCTTGTCGGTGAAGCAGCTCAGGCGAGGTCCGGTCTCACGGATTCAGCGCCTGGGCGTGCCTCTTCGCGAGCAAGCTCGCTCCTACAAAGAACTCTGTGAATCACGAGCCGTCGTTGTCGCCCTTGTCGCCTTTCTCGTGCGTCGGGTCGTAGACCTTGGTCAGGTCACCGCCGAGGCGGAAAGTCTTGAACGGCTGCTTTTCGTGTTTCTCTTCCAGCACATCCGGGCTGCAGGTGTAGAGCGAGCAGTACGGTTCGAGCCAGGCGAATTTCGGATCTTTCTTCAAGTCCGTCATGTCCTGTTTCTCGCCGTTGTGTTCAGCGAAAATCGAAGGGTCTTTGACGCCGGCCAGCACACGGTCACCCAGACGCTTCAAGGCACCATTGTTTTCCGGACGCAGATCGACACCGTTGGCCTGGGCGAAACTGGCGATCATCGCGAGCGGCGGCAGGGCGTAGTTGTGATACGACAGCGCGCGTTGACGACGCTTCATCTCGTTAGGCAGGAAACCGTCCTTGTCCACCTGATTGGCGGCGACCTTGTATTCCTTCACAGCCCAGTCGAACAGGTCCTGGCGGTTGGTGGCGACGGCGGTTGCCATCACTGACCAGGCGGCCCAGTACGAGTGGTTGTTGATTTTTTCCAGCGGCAGGTTGCTCCAGTCGCTGACCACCTGGTCGGCCAGCTTGCTGAACCATGCTTCGATGATCTTCGCGTCCTGCTGACGATTGGCCAGCGGGTGCGACTCGGAGAACTTCAGACGCAGGTAGGCGGAGGACATGCTGCCCAGTGCCCATTTGCGCATGGACTTGCCGGTGTGGTTGAACTCGCGCGACTCCAGCGCATCGGCCTTGGCCCAGGTGGTCATCATGTTCAGCGCGCAATCGAGCTGTTCCGGACGACCGTCACGCATGTACTGCATCACGACTTTGCTGACGCCGCGCTCAAGGTCAGTGATGTCCTTGGTCGCATCGCGAAATGCTTCTTCCGACACGGCGTTGAGGGTCGCACGTGCCTTGTCCGAACCTTCGTACTTGCTGCGGAAAACCAGCTTGTCGGTGTACGGCTTTGGAATGGCTTCACAGCTGAAGTTGTGATCGCCAGTCTTCATTTTTTCGATCGGGGCGTCATAGCCCTTGGGTGGAACCAGTGCGGCGGACGCACCCGTAGCCCAGGCCATCGATGACAGAATTGCCATCGACAGCAGGGTAGGGCGTATCAGTTTAGGAGTCTGCATAAGTCACCTCATAGTCCGGCTTGAGCGGTGTGTGTCGCAGCGCTCGGGAACACGTTGCGTTTGCATACTTTGGCTTCGACTTTCTGTGGTGCCGTGCCTGCTTCCGGTCCCTGGATCTCCAGCGCCAGCAATTGCTGGTTAGCCCAGTCCTCGTCTTCGCGCAGTTCGAACGCGAAGCGTCCGTCAGTATCGGACGTTTCCGGTTTTTCGATTTTCAGATCTTCGTGACGCCCGTTCATGTACCAGAGCCTGGCTTGAAGGACTTTCACCGAAGTATCGTCAAACTTGATATCGATCTGATTGCTGCCGTTGCGGATATCCTTGATGCCATTCTTGCCATTGACCAACACTTCGTTGGTGCCCGGCTTGAGGGTGGTGCTGGCGCTCATTACCGCAGGCTTGCCTTCGCAGCCGTTGTCCAGCAGCGCCATCATCTGGCGATAGATGGTTTCCTGATCCAGGCGATACAGCGGCGAGAATTCCCAGATGAGAATTTTCGGCGGACGCTTCTGGAAGTCTTCACTGCCCAGGTACTGCAGCATCGAACCTTCCAGACCACCACCAGGGAACGCTACGTTCAACACGTCGGCACCCATGTATTCCTGCAGGAAGCCAGCGAAGTTGTAGTTCTTGCCGCTGTGACTGGTGCCGACCAGCGTGATCTCCGGGTTGCCGGAATCGCCGAACAGGTCACCGTCGCCCGCCTCACCCTTGGGTTCGGTGGTGAACTGATCCATGTACTGGATCGCATAGCTGGTGCCGCACAATTGACCCGCCATATTGTGCAAAGTGCCCGTTTTGCCCATGCGTCCGGAAATATGGCTTTCGAACTCACGCTTGGGGATGTCGCTGTAACCCGGAACCTTCTTGACGGTTTCGGCGACGATTTTTGCCGTGCGTTGTGCGCCGTAAGGCGTCCAGTGCTGGTCACCGCGGAAGTAGAAGTCATGCGCCTGCTGCTCGTTGGTCAATGGCGACAGGTCCGGGACCCAGTAACCCATCTTGCTGAAGCGGCCGAGCATGGTCTGATAGTTTTTCAGCGCCTTGTCATAGTCGAACTTGTCGCGTTCAGCCGGAAAAAGCTTGTTGCGATCTACCAGACCACGGGTCGGTTGATAGACCACGACCAGTTCGACACCCTTGCTCTTGAACGCATCGTGCAGTTCTTTCATGCGGCGGTAGCCGGCAGGCGTGGTGTCGAACTCGGTGCGCAGGTCTTCCTGAGTCCGGAACAGCCAGTCGCCCTGCGCCTGGACCAGTGTGGTGAAGTTCTGCTGATAGCGCGTGGTGTAGTTTTTCGCATCATGCGCGGCCGGGCACAGCGAGCAGCAAGGCTCGGCCTTGAACGTCGGCGCTTGCGAGTCGTCTGCCCGAGCGACACCAGCGGCGGCCATCAAGGCGGCGGTGAGGCTGGACAGGCTCAACAGCTTGATCAGATGTGCGTGCATAACAATACCCTTCCTCATTCCCGCAGCTCGGTCTGGCTTTCGACGGGGTCGATCAATACGGCTTTCTTCTGGCGTACCAGCAGGTCGAGGATTTCGTCCTGGCGCTCACCGAGGACGCCGTTGAGGCTGATGCCGACTTCTTTGGTAGGCATCAGCATCGAGACGCGATACAGCTCGACACTCAGTGGCGAGTCGATGGACAGCGGGCCGGAACCATTGCTGGACAGTTCGCCGCCAACCATGATCAGCGAGACCTGAGCGTCGAACGGATCGAGCTCAATGTCGCGGTCGGTGTCGCTCAAGTCCTTGATGTGGCCATAAACGCCCATCAGGCCGTTGCCCATGGCGACGTTCTCGTACAGCTTGATGTTCACGCTGTTACGCACGCGGATACCGTGGCGGCGGTTGGCGATCACGCGATTGCCCCACAGCAGGTTGTTGCCGCTTTCGTACAGGGTGATGCCGTCAGTGTGGTTCTGGTAAATCTCGTTGTAGGCGACGATGTTGCCGACGCTGTTACGGTCCAGAACCACGCCGGACAATTTGTTGTTGTGGCTCTTGTTGCGGAAGATGAAGCTGTTGTCGACTTCCCGGGAAATGATGATCCCGTGCTTCTTCTTGGTCCCGTAAACGTCGTTTTCGGCGATGATCAGACCGTGCGAACGGTCGTGCGGGTCAATGCCGTAAATGATGTTGTCGCGGTAGGTGTTGCCTTTGACCACGAAGTCGCGGGTTTCATAGCAGTAGAAGCCGTACCACATGTCCGAGAACTCTGAATCGATGATCCAGCCCGTCGGTTCGGCACGCTTGAGAATCTTCGCGGTGTTGGGCGTGTACTGGGAAATACTGATGCCGTAGGACTTGCTCTGGTCGTAACCCATGCTCGCCATTTTGGTGTTGGCGATCCAGGTTTCCGAGCCACCCCAGGTCAACAGGAACGGACGAAACTCGTCAGGCTTGCGATAGGTCGCCAGGCTGTTGCGGGTTTCACTCCAGGCATTGACCTGAGTGTGGGTGATCAGCATCTTGCCTTCGCTGACGATGAACGAACCTTTTTCCTGAGACAGACGCAATTCCTTGGTCTTGCTGTCGATCTCGAAGATCCCGGTCTCCTTGACCAGGATCGGCAGGCGCGCCACGTAGACACCCGGCGACACTTCATTGAGGAACTGCTTGGGCACCTTTTTGGCCAGGTCCTGCAGGTTCACGTAGCCGTCGGAAATCATGATGGCCTGCGGGATGCCGCGCTGACGGTTGACCCATTCGGCCATCTTGTTATCGCCGCCGATGAATTCCTTCAGGCCGGTTTCTTCCATCATCCGCGAAACAGTGACCTTGCCCGGTTTGTTGCGCACGATCTTTTTCAGGGCGGCTTCGGCGGTGTAGCCCTTGAGGTCGGGCAACACCGGCTTGGCCATTTCCAACGGCTCGGTCGGCGGGCTGGTGATGGTGTAGGTCTTGGCCTGGTGCAACTCCTTGACCACCGCCTTCTGTGTGTCGGGTACGACAGGCGCGTTGGCCAGCGCCACACCGCTGGCCAGCAGCAGGGCGCTGGTCAGCAGTGCGCTTTCGAGCAGGGTGTGCGGCCAGTGTCGGCTACGCCCGTTGCTTGTATGACTGTTCATCTCTGGCACTCCTTTGGCGGTTCGCATCAGAAGCGCCAGATGACGTCGACAACAGCGCGGTGCATGTAGCTGTCCACGTTGTTCTGATACGCGTCGCCTGGCTTGAAGACACCTGCGCGCAGGCGCACCAGTGCCGAAGGTTCATCGAACGACTGGCTCAGCGAAGCCGGCAGCAGGCCTTGCTTGAAGTACTTGGTCACGACCAGGTCCATTTCCTGACCCAGGTCCTTGCTGCCGTCTTCCAGCGGCAGCGAGCTGAACGTACCGTTCTGGTTGTCGTTCACCGCGTTGATGCCCGAGCCACCGATACCGGTGTTGCCGTCCACGCGACGGAACTTGTGGTAGATCAGCGACGCGTCGTATTCCTCGTTCATCTGCCAGGAGGCGAACAGCGAGCCGGTTTCCACGTTGGCCATTTCGCCCTGGAAGGCTTCACCGAAACGATGGATGCGCGAACGCGTACCGGTCCAGTTGGAGCGGTTACTTTCCAGACCGTTCTGGACGTAGTCCTTGCTGGCGCGCGAGTAGGCGGCACCGACTTGCCATTGCGGGTCCAGACGCAGGCGCAGGCCCAGGTCGGTGGCCCAGCCATTCATGTCACGGCTATTCTTTTCGCCGGCGATGAACTGGTCGTTGGGAGCGGAGGTCACGCCGATCTCGTCGCGCGTTCCGTTCAGCCAGGTCAGGCTGCCCCAGTAGTTGAGCTGATTGGTGTTGCTGCGATAGTTGTAGGCATCGCTGTCAGCCTGCAGGCCGACCCAGGTCAGATCGCCATTGGAGGTCTTGTCCAGATCATCCAGCACCTGGCCCTGCGACTTGAGCTTGCCGTCGTCGGCACTGTGGTGAGCACGGATACCGGCCCAATGGCCTGGTGTCCACTGGTAGCTCACCGAGCCGAACAGGTGCTTGCGATCTTCGTCGTCAGGTGCCAGTTCGGTCAGGTCGGTGCGGTATTCGCTGAAACGCTGGGCAGCACCCAGTTCAGCGCGCAGCAGCGTGGTATCGAACGACCAGTTGATGGCCTCGATATTGGTGTCGTGCCATTGACCGTCGTCGTTACGCAGACGCTGACGACCGACTTTCAGGATCTCGCCAGGGTAGGGCGTGAAACCGCTGTAGCCGATCCAGAACTCACGCAGTGCGGCGTAGGTCTTGTCGGTTTCGCGCTCGCTGGCCGTGCCACGCGAAGTCTGGGTGCCGCTGCCGTCGCTGTTGCTCTGCTCCAGCGGGTCGGTCTGAATGATGTCGGTGGCGGTGACCACCTGGCCCATCGCGTAACCGCTCCAGTCGCCGCGCTCGCCATAGACCCAAGGGCGCAGGTCCAGGCCCACACCGTTGACGTCGCCGCCCGAACGGGTGCCCAGATCGCGATCATCCTCGGCCTGCGCCGTGGCTTTGATTTCGATACCGAAATTTTGCGGTTGTTCGGTCAGCGCTGCCAGTGTCGGGCAGGCCCACAACAGGGTGAAGCCAAGGCCCATGCCGGCGGCCATCAGGGGATTCAACTTCATAATGCTTCCTCACCGTCTTTTTCTTCTTGCAGGGCCTGCAATGCCATCGCGTTCTGAGTAGCGTTAGCGCCCCGGACTTTTTGCTCGCGTGCCAACAGGTCTTTGGCGGTGGCGAGCTTTTCAGGCGGCAGTTGTGTATTGAGGGCCTCGGCAAGCTCGGTCGCTTGCGGGGTCTGACTGGCCAGCGCCAGTTGCGCGAACACCCAGGCGTTGACCGGGTCGGGCATCGTGCCCTTGCCCTGCGAGAACAGTTGCGCGAGTGCGAAGTCGGCGCTGTTCTGGCCACCACGGGCGGCGGTCAGCAACTCGTCCACGGCTTTTTGCGAGTACACCTGACCGAGGTAGCCACGGCGGTAGATCTGACCCAGGTAGTAATGGGCGGAAATTTCCGTTGCTGTGGCTTTCTTCAGGTGCTCCTCGGCCTTGAAGGCATCGGGCGTGACCCATTTGCCTTCGTAGTACAGGCGTCCAAGCAGCAGCTCGGCGCGAGGCTGATCCGCCGCGCGGCCGTTGTTCAGGTATTCCATCATCTTGTTGACGTCGCCCAGTTCGGGGAAGTCGTAAAGCAGTTTGGCCAGCGTGACCCACGAGACCGGGTAGCCCGGCGCAACGCTTTCCAGCAATTGCTGAGCGGTTTTTTCGTCGGGCGTACCGATGGTGGAGTCACCCAGTACGCGCGCGACGCTGTCCACTCGTTGAGCATTGACGCGGCCAGCGGCGTAGTCGCTCTTGAGCTTTTCGATCAAGGCCGTGCGTTGCTCGGCCTGGCCGCGTGTCTGGTAGACAGTAGCCAGTTCGACGTAGCAGATATCCGTGGCTGACAGTGCCTGTTTGCAGATGCTCTCGACCTCATCGAGGTGTTGAGCATAAGTGCCTTGCGTGCGGTACAGCAGCACCTGAGCCAGACCTGCCTCCGGATAACCGGCAGCGCGCCACTCACTGATCTTCTGCTGCGCATTCACTTCAGGGAAGGTGTGCGGGTATTGCAGATACAGCATCGCCAGCGGGATCAGGGTGCCGGATTCGCCATTGGCGAAGGCCTTTTTCAGCAGGCCTTCGGCTTCGCGATGTTCGGCTTCGGTAGCGTCGGGCTTGGCAGCCAGCAGACGGCCCAGGCGCGACTGCGCCCGAGGAGAGGTCTGCGCGGCAGCGCGGTAGGTAGCCTCGGCCTGCTTGAGCTGAGCCGGGTCGCGGGTAGCGACCTGAATATCAGCAAGGCCGACTTGCGCGTCGCTGTAGCCCAGGTCCGCCAGCTGCCGATAGTTCTGCTCCGCCAATGCAGTGTCGCCGTTTTTCAGGGCTTCATTGGCAAGGCGTTGATCAGGCAGGCCGGCACAGCCGCTCAGGCCGAGCGCGACGGCGAGGCTCAGTAGCGTGGGGGTCGACAGGCGTCGTAGTGGGCTGTTCATGGTTACAGACCCGCAGCCATTGCTTTATCGATCAGCCAGTTCACGGACGGGCCACGATCGCTGACCACTTCGACAGGGCGACCGGCAAGCGAGCTGCTCAGGCTTTCGTCAGGCTTGATCTGCACACGGATGTCGGTGGACAGGTCGGCGTCGCTCAGGTTGGTGCTGCTGACGATCTGACCGGTGCGCAGTTTGTCTTCGCCAGCGATCTGGAAGCTGACACGTGTGCCTGGCTTGACGTCGTTGAACTGGCGATAGGTGAAGCGAGCTTCAACCGTGGCCGGCGCGTTGCGTGGCACCAGTTGGAAGATCACCTGACCCTTGGACGCGAACTGACCGTCGGCAACCAGTTGGCGAGCTACGACGCAATCGCACGGGCTGGTCATGGTGCCGCTCATCTGCTTGCCATACAGCTCTTCGATCTTGGCGGGCTGCAGGTCTTCACCGGTCAGGCTGCCTTTGAGCATTTCCAGCATGCTGGTGTTGAAGGTTGCCAGTGGCGCGCCTTTGGCGGCTTCGCCATTCTGAGCGACCAGGCTTTGTACGGTACCTTCACGCGGCATGGTCACATCCATGCTTGGAATGGTGACCAGACCGGCCGATGCATGGCTGACGAAGTACAGGCCGTAGATCGTCTTGAAGATGAAGCCGAAAGCGGCCAGACCGACAATGAACACGCCCAGGCTGAAAGTCACGGCGCGCAGGCGACCCATGGCGCTCATGCCGCTGTCCTTGCCCTTGACCTTGCGTGCCTTGGTGAAGTTGTCGCGCTGCAGCGTGGCCAGCACTTCGCCCAGGGTGACGACTTCGCCGGACAGGTGCGAGGTGATCAGGTGGCGCAGGGTAGCGATGTCCTGAGGTTCCAGATTCTGGAACTGGCAACCGATGCGGTTGCTGGCGTTGTCGATCGAGCGCACCTGCAGATCGACGTCCATGGCCAGGCCAAGGTTGTCGATGATGAATTGCAGGCGTCCCTTGACGATCTGCCCTTCGCTGAATTTCTGCCCGGACGGAGCAACGAAGCTCAGGCCACCGGCCGACAGGTCTTCGATACGTACCAGCGGCGCGTTGGGCTGGTCATTCAGCAGGCGCAGCTTGGCAGGGATCTTGATCCGCGCGTGTTGGCGCTGGGCTTCGGATTCATGTACGACGTTCGCATTCACGGCTGTATTCATGGCTAATTTTCCTACTTAAGCGATTAATCCGTTGGCCCGGTCAAACCATCGTCAACAGCACAGCGACGAAGATGGTGCCAGCCGAGAAAGTCATGGTTCGGGACGACCACGTGTTGAACCAGCCCTGAAAGCTGGCCATGTCGCGGCTTAGTTTGGTGTCCTGGCGAGTCCAGGACTGGCGGTCCAGGCGGAAGAAGACATAGATCTTCATCAGCGCGCCGACGATCTGGTTGTAATAGAGAATGATCGGGTAGGCAGGCCCGATTCTATGTCCCGAGAGGGACAGCAGCAGGGTGAGGATCAGACGGGTCATGCCGATCCACAGCAGATACATCAACAGGAACGCGCCGCCATACTTGAAGCTGGCGATCAGGGCGACGGTCAGACCGAGGATGGAGGTCCACATCGACACACGCTGGTCGAACAGCACGATGCTGGTGAAAATCCCCAGGCGACGTACGCCCAGACCCAACGCACGCGAGTTCTGACGCAGGTTATTGCCGTACCAGCGATACATCAGCTTGCGGCTGGCCTTCAGGAAGCTCTTCTCGGGCGGGTGTTCCACGGTGTTGATCGCTGCGTCCGGCACGTAGAACGTGTCGTACCCCAGGCGCATCAGGCTGAACCAGCTGGACTTGTCGTCGCCGGTCAGGAAGCGGAAGGTACCCAGACGCCAGTGATTGAGCGAGTCGCTTTCCACGTCGGCAATGAACTCGGGGTCGGTTACCACGGTTGCGCGGAACACCGACATGCGACCGGTCATGGTCAATACGCGTTTGGACAGGGCCATCGAGCACATGTTGATGTGACGCTGAGCGAAACGCAGCTTGTGCCACTCGCTCATGATGTAGCCGCCACGTACTTCACAGAACTCGTTGGTGGTCAGGCCGCCGACGTTGTCGAACAGCTGGAACCACGGCACGGTCTTGGCGACTACACCTTCGTTGAGCACGGTGTCGCCGTCGATCACTGCAACCACGGCACGGCTGTCAGGCAAGTGACGCGAGATGGCGCGGAAGCCATAGGCCAGACCATCGCGCTTGCCGGTGCCCGGAATGCGTACGAAGTCCAGCTTGACCCGCTCCGGCGGGTTGAACTTCGCCCACATGCTCTTGACCAGCAGCTCATCGGACATTTCCACCAGCGAGCAGACGATAGTCGTCGGCAGGCCACAGTCGATGGCTTCGCGGATAACCGAGTTGTAGACCTGTGCGGTGGTCAGCGCGTCGATGCGGAAGCTGGTGACCATCAGAAACACATGGGACGGGTCTGCTGCACTGCCCAGCTTGCGAACCTTGCGGCGCAAGTGCGGGTAGACGATGTACAGGAAAATCATCCCGCGCACGAAGTGCGTGATCCCCATCGAGTAGCGCCAGATACCAACGGCACCAATCAGGAATATAAAGTTCTTCGACTGTGAGTCGAAGATACTGGTAGGCAATGCCGCGGCAAGGCCCATGAGTAAACTTAAATAGAACAGCCAACCTGCGGCCTGTAACAGGCCGTGCTTGAGCCTCTGCATAATCGTATCCCTAAGTCAGTTGCGAGCCTCAAGCCCCAGGCTGCAAGCACATTGCTTGAGCCTGTGGCCTGGAGCCTGGCGCTTGTGGCTTGCGGCTGATTTACCAGCAGATACCTTCGGCGCGACCGTCTTCGCTGGTGGCGTTGGTCATGAAACCCACCAGATCGATGACGCGCTTGCCTTCGGGAGTCTTGTTGGCGAGGGCGCGGAAACGCTCATCGCGGTTGCCAAGGATGATCACGTCAGAGTCGTTGATGACCTGATCGAAGTCCGAATTCAGCAGCGACGATACGTGCGGAATCTTGGATTCGATGTAGTCCTTGTTGGCACCGTGAACGCGTGCATATTCGACGTTGCTGTCGAAGATGCTCAGGTCGAAGCCCTTGCCGATCAGCATTTCGGCCAGTTCTACCAGCGGGCTTTCGCGCAGGTCGTCAGTACCGGCCTTGAAGCTCAGACCCAGCAGTGCAACCTTGCGGGTGTCGTAGCTGGCAACCATGTCGAAAGCGTTCTGCACTTGCGAGGTGTTGCTGCGCATCAACGAGTTGAGCAACGGCGCTTCGACATCCAGGCTGCTGGCGCGGTAGGTCAGGGCGCGAACGTCTTTTGGCAGGCAGGAGCCGCCGAATGCGAAGCCTGGGCGCATGTAGTACTGGGACAGGTTCAGCGCCTTGTCCTGGCAGACCACGTCCATCACTTCACGACCATCGACGCCGACGGCCTTGGCAATGTTGCCGATTTCGTTGGCGAAAGTAACCTTGGTGGCGTGCCACACGTTGCAGGTGTACTTGATCATTTCGGCAACGGCGATGTCCTTGCGGATGATCGGTGCGTCGAGTTCTTCGTACAGCGATTGCAGTACGTCGCCCGAGGCTTTATCGAACTCGCCGATCACGGTCATTGGCGGCAGATCGTAGTCCTTGATTGCGGTACTTTCACGCAGGAACTCAGGGTTTACGGCGACACCGAAATCAACACCGGCTTTTTTGCCGGAGCAGTCTTCCAGAATCGGGATGACCACGTTGGCAACCGTGCCTGGCAACACAGTACTGCGAACAACGATGGTGTGGCGGGTGGCTTTGTCACGCAGGACATAGCCGATTTCGCGGCATACCGACTCGATGTAATCGAGTTCCAGATCGCCGTTCTTCTTGCTCGGCGTACCGACACAGATCATCGACAGGTCAGTGGCGCGAATGGCTTCGGCGAAGTCGGTAGTGCCGCGCAGTTTTCCGGTACTGATACCTTTCTGCAGCAGTTCTTCCAGACCCGGTTCAACGATAGGTGATTTGCCGTTGTTGATCAGATCGATCTTGGTGCTGGAAATATCCACACCAACTACATCGTGACCGCGGGCAGACAGGCAACCGGCACAGACTGCACCGACATAACCCAAACCAAATATGCTGATACGCATCGTATTCTCCTCGATTTTTCACGCCATAAATTGGCTGGATATTAATTTTGGCCAGCAGATGTCACGCGCTATCCGTTACGGCTAACAACGCCGTAGAACTAACGCAGGCATATTTAATGAGTGAGTGCCCAAATAGGTGAGGCGAACTCAAATGACACTAAGTACAAGCGGCAAGTGACCTGTCCGGTGGGCAGGGCCCTGCTCTCCTTGGATGCAGTAAACCACTCCTGTTTGACGATTGACGGCGGACCTCGTTCGGAAAACCTGTGGCTAGAGCCTTGGCAGACCTTGTCGAATCCTGCGCATCACACCTGTTTGGCGCTTCGCCTGTCTACAACATCAACTAGTGATGTGAGTTTAGTTCTGATACCTGACGCCAGTGTTGTGTGAACCTGGCTTCCCTGTCGGTAACTTCCCGTTTTTCCGGTCGACCTGTAAGTGATCTCTTACACGTCAGCCCAGAATTGTTACGGGATGTAGGAGCGTAGGAATTCCCATTTAGTTCCGGGCCGCTCGTCCTGATTTGCGGATTTTGGTGTATCCAGTTTGTGACGGGGGCAGTATCGCGATGATGGCTTTTTTCTTAAAAGCCTTAGTTTGCGGGGATTACAGAGGGGTAGATATTGAAGTGCTATTACGGTAAAAAGCTAAAAAGCCACTACGTAAAAAAATGGATTTTTTTTCATGAAAAAATCAGGCGGGAGTGTGCCGTCGAAAAGTTGACGTTTATCTGGCGTCACGATGTTGGCATTTGCTGTTGGATCGTAGGACAGGTCGTGTAACAACCATGCGTTACACGACGGTTACAGTATCTAGTCTTCTGTGACGTTGCGCAAAAACACCAACTTGTCGGGCGTCGACTGCTCACGGTTATAACGATAGCCCTGAACATCGAACGCCTGTAACGCCTCGGGGCTGTTGATACGTTCCTCAATGACGAAACGGCTCATCATGCCGCGCGCTTTCTTGGCATAGAAGCTGATGATCTTGTACTGCCCGTTCTTGAAGTCCTTGAACTCGGTGTCAATGATCCGGGCGTTGAGCGCTGAACGTTTGACCGCAGAGAAGTACTCGGTAGATGCAAGATTGAGCAGCAGGTCGTCGCCCTGAGCTGCCAGCGCTTCATTCAACCATTCGCTGATCTGCGTGCCCCAGAACGCGTAGAGATCCTTGCCACGAGCGTTGGCCAGTCGCGTGCCCATTTCCAGGCGATACGGCTGCATCAGGTCCAGCGGGCGCAACAGCCCATAGAGGCCGGACAGCATGCGCAGGTGATCCTGGGCGTAGTCGAGCTGCGCGTCGCTCAGTGTTTCGGCCTGCAGGCCGGTATACACATCGCCTTTGAAGGCCAGCAGCGCCTGCTTGGCATTGTCGAGTGTAAAGGCCGGGTTCCAGCTGCCGAAGCGTGCCGCGTTCAGCCCGGCAAGCTTGTCGGACAGGTGCATAAGTTCGCTGATCTGCGCCGGCGTCAGTTCACGCAGTTGGGTGATCAGCTCCTGAGAATGATCCAGATACTGCGGCTGAGTGAAGCGTCCGGTAGTGGGCGGGGTCTCGAAATCGAGGGTTTTTGCCGGGGAAATCACCATCAGCATGAAGTCGTCTCCTTTGATCGTCCGGGGATTCTAGGGGCTGATGGCTCATGACTCCAGCTATGGTAACGATAGAATTCGGCGTGTTTGTCACGCCAGCATGTCGTGCGGCTTTGTATGCGCACCGA
This sequence comes from Pseudomonas syringae group sp. J248-6, assembly GCF_032586995.1. NCBI lineage: Bacteria > Pseudomonadati > Pseudomonadota > Gammaproteobacteria > Pseudomonadales > Pseudomonadaceae > Pseudomonas > Pseudomonas syringae group sp. J248-6. Next base: position 89,999 of record NZ_JAWHOP010000007.1, read on the forward strand.
CATAAGAAGCCAGGCTCATATCAGCTATAGTGGCGCGTTGGTCATGATGTTAACGGTTGATCGAGAGGGCATCGGGTTTGCGTATTGTTTTAGCAGTGTGTGCAGGTCTGTTCTGGCTCCAGGCGCAGGCGGCAGTGCCGGTCACTGCCACCATAGACCGCAGTGTGTGGCCTGAGCGCCTTGAAACGCCGGGGTTGTTCGACGTCGCGTCGCGCGCGGAAATCCTTGCCTTTGCCCACGAACTGTACCTCAGCGAGAAGCTGGACGAGGAAGGGCTCAAGCAGCGCCTCGGCCTGCGCTTCGTCAACGTGCCTTCGTTGAACGTGGTCCGCCATCGTCTGTGGCTGCGCTTGCTGGAAAACTATCAGAATGCCCAAAAGAGCTGCGAGCAGGATGCCAACTTTTGCGTGCTGGTCGAGGACATGGACCAGTTACGTCAGCGCGCTGAAGAGTTTCAGGTGTCGAACGACTCGTTCTACGCCAACTGGGCCAGACCCGGCGCCGTGTTCCATCAGCGTTATTTGAACGAGCTGCTATTCATGGCTGCCTTGTTCCCGCAGACCAGCAGCGAGATCGAGCGCTACAACTCTGATGAGATGAGTGGCGACGAGATGCCGGACCGCACCTTCATGCTCAATTTCGAAAGCGGCCCGAGCCCGGTCGATGGCGGAACCGACTGGCTGGCCGACTTCATGCGCCAGCAGAAGATGACCGCCACCTTCTTTGTGCTGGGCAAGAGCCTTCAGGAGCGCCTCGACAGCACATCGACCACAAGCTTGCAGGCGCTGTATCGCCAGCAGTGCGTGGGCATTCAAGGGTGGGAGTATCGTTCGCATAGCCAGTGGCTGGACTGGCAGGATTCAGTGCAACGCAGTGCGGCACTGGTTCAGCGTGTGCTGCCGGATAATTTCGTGCCGCTGTTTCGCCCGCCTTACGGCCATCGGCGGGCCGATAGCGGAGACTTCTTCCGCGCCGAGCATTTACGCGTGTCATTGTGGAACATCGACGCCGATGACAACACCGGGCGGCTTTCGGCAGAGCAGGTGGGCGACCGCGTGCTGACCCTCATGCTGCTCTGGCGCAAGGGCACGGTGGTCTTCCACGACGTGGCCAACAAGGCGCAGTCCGCACTGCCGTTGCTGCTGGCCAATACCGCGCAAAGCGAGTTGATCTGGGACGATTGCCGGAATATCTCTGAAAGCCCCGTAGAACAAGGGCCGCAGAGCAGTGAAGAGGCTGCGCCCGAGGGGGAATGAAGGCAGATTCGGCGTGGGTGGACTTCCGACTTTAAACGTGCTGTGTACGTCCGCCAAGCTCTATTCGTCAGGCTGTGAAATAAACTTCAAAAAACTGTCAAAGAGCTTTTTTCTGTCATCCCTTTTGCTGTATTACGAATACAGACCGCCGAAACCTGCAACACAGGTGGCGTCTTCCAAGACCCACCTTGAGCGACATTTCTCCCCTGCCTGAAGGGAAGAATCCGGCGGCCTTTTCGTGGCGCAGTACTGTCGTGGTTCTGCGTCGCCCGGCTTCTACAAAGGTGAGCGAGTATGGATGACCACGGACGCACCCCTTCCACTAACCAGCCAATCCTTTACGTGCTCGATACCAACGTATTGATTCATGACCCAAACGCACTGCTGAATTTCGAAGAACACCACGTCGCCATCCCCATGACGGTTCTGGAGGAACTGGACAAACTCAAGGCCGGTAAACATTCGGTTGCTGCCGAGTGCCGCCAGGCCATCCGCCTGATCGACAAGACCCTCGGCGAGGCTAACCCTGAAGAAGTTGAAAAGGGCGTGCCGATCGACCGCGGGACCGGTGTTTTCAAAGGTTTTCTGTCGATTTTGATGAGCAAACGCGAGGAACCCAACAGCCTGCTCCCCGAACACCTCAACGACAACATCATCATCAACCAATTGATCGACCTGCATGCGCGCAACAAGGACTTGAGCGTTGTGCTGGTGACCAAAGACATCAACATGCGCCTCAAGGCCCGCGCCTGTGGCATTGCGGCCGAGGATTACAGCACCGACCAGCTGGTCGACGACGTTTCGCTGTTATCGCGTGGCTACCACGACATGACCGGTTCGTTCTGGGACCGCGTCAACAAGGTCGACACCCGTCAGGAGCGTGGCCGTACCTGGCACCGCGTACAGCTCAATGAAATGCTGCCTGCGGTTCATATCAACGAGTTTATTGTCGATGAACAGGGCTTCGTAGGCTGGATCAAGGGCGTCAAGAACGACGAACTGCTGATTCTGGACATGCATCAGGAGCCACTGCTGCATCAGGAAGCCTGGGGCCTGAAACCGCGTGATATCTATCAGGGGCTGGCGTTGTTCGCACTGCTTGACCCGGATATTCACCTGGTCAACCTGTCCGGTGCCGCGGGTTCGGGTAAAACCATTCTGGCGTTGGCCGCTGCCATCGAGCAGACCATGGTCACCAAGCGCTACCGGCGCATCATCGCTACCCGCAGTGTTCAGGGCCTGGATCAGGAGATTGGCTTCCTGCCCGGCACCGAGGCGGAAAAGATGGAGCCTTGGCTCGGCGCGATCACCGACAACCTTGAAGCCCTGCACATGGATGATGAAAACACTCATGGCAGTGTCGACTACATCCTCAGCAAGGTGCCGTTGCAGTTCAAATCCCTCAACTACATTCGAGGTCGCAGCTTCCAGCAAAGCCTGATCCTGATCGATGAATGCCAGAACCTGACCCCGCACCAGATGAAGACCATCATCACCCGTGCCGGTGCCGGTTCCAAAGTGGTCTGCCTGGGCAACCTGGCGCAGATCGACACCCCTTACCTGTCAGCCACCAGTTCCGGGCTGACCTACCTGACGGAGCGCTTCAAGGACTTCCCGAACGGCGTGCACATCACCCTGCAAGGCGTGCCACGCTCGATACTGGCCGAATACGCGGAGAGTCATTTGTAAATCAGATGCATGCGGGGAGCCCATGTGTGAGTGGGTTCCTTGCTTGCAGCTCACGGCTTGTAGCGTGTAACTGCCACTCCCTCTACACTTCTTGCTTCTGCCAAGGAGTAACGTTGTGCTCACTCATCTCGATTCCCAGGGTCGCGCCAATATGGTCGATGTCACGGATAAAGCCGTGACGTCCCGTGAGGCGGTGGCCGAAGCAGTGGTACGCATGCTGCCCACCACGCTGCAAATGATTGTCAGCGGCGGTCATCCCAAGGGGGATGTATTTGCTGTCGCGCGTATCGCCGGTATTCAGGCGGCAAAGAAAACCAGTGATCTGATCCCGCTCTGCCATCCATTGATGCTCACCAGCATCAAGGTTCACCTCGCCGCTGACGGCGATGATGCGGTGCGTATTACTGCGAGCTGCAAGCTGGCCGGGCAGACCGGTGTGGAAATGGAAGCCCTGACTGCCGCCAGCGTTGCGGCGCTGACTATTTACGATATGTGCAAGGCGGTTGATCGCGGCATGGTCATCGAGTCGGTTCGGCTGCTGGAAAAGCTCGGCGGCAAGAGCGGTCACTTCATTGCCGATCAGGCACAGGTCTCGTCATGAAGGTACAGGTTCAGTATTTTGCCCGTTACCGTGAAGTCCTTGGCCTGGACAGCGAGTCTGTCGAAGGCACGTTCGACACGCTGGACGCACTGCGCCAAACGCTGTTGCAGCGTGGCGAGGCCTGGCAGGTCCTTGCCGAGCAGAACCTGATGTGTGCCCGCAACCAGGAGCTTTGCAAGCCGACCGAGCCGCTGTCTGATGGTGATGAAGTCGCGTTCTTTCCGCCCGTGACCGGAGGCTGAACATGACCATTCGTGTTCAGGCTGCGGCGTTCGACCCCGGCACTGAAGTCAACGCGCTGCATGCTGCCAACCTCGGCATCGGCGCGGTGGTCAGTTTTGTCGGCTATGTGCGGGATTTCAACGAAGGGCGTGAAGTGTCCGGCATGTTTCTGGAGCACTACCCGGGCATGACCGAAAAGGCACTGGCAAAAATCGTTGCCGAGGCCGAACAGCGCTGGCCGTTGCTGCGTGTCGATGTGCTGCATCGGGTGGGAGCGCTGGAGCCCGGCGAGCCGATAGTATTCGTGGGCGTTGCCAGCGCTCACCGGCAGGCAGCGTTCGAAGCCTGCGATTTCGTCATGGACTACCTCAAGACCCGCGCGCCGTTCTGGAAGAAGGAAAAGACTTCCGAGGGACCGCAGTGGGTTGAAGGCCGCGATAGCGATCAGGCAGCAGCCCGGCGCTGGTAGTCGTTGGTCGTTGTGCCCATCTTTTTTGCCTGAACGTCTGACCTTCCGCTTTTTATATCGTCTATTTGCATCTTTCTCGGTACAGAAAGATGGCTTCGGGCTATCATGCGCGGCCGCGAAGAAGCGGCCTATTGGCTTTGCCCAATCCTATTCAATAACTGTCCGAACGTGATCGCGTTTTGCGAGCCACGTTGCGGACAGTTTTTCGTAAACGCTCGGAGCAGAATGTGAAGAAACTTCAGCAGTTTTTGGTTTCAGGGATGACGACAGCGGCTTTATTGCTGGTTGCTGGTTGTGCAACGGAAAGCTCGCGGGCGCTGCCTGTGACAAAGGTTGAAAGTGCTGGAGTTGCCTATGCCGGTGTGCGCTATCCGGTTGCGGTCGGCAAGTTCGATAACCGCTCCAGCTATATGCGCGGGATCTTTTCCGATGGCGTCGATCGTCTTGGCGGTCAAGCCAAGACCATCCTGATCACCCACATGCAGCAAACCAACCGGTTCAATGTGCTGGATCGCGACAACATGGAGGAGATCAAGCAGGAAGCCGCTATTAAATCTACCGCTCAGCGCTTGAAAGGTGCTGACTACGTAGTGACCGGTGACGTGACGGAGTTCGGTCGCAAGGAAGTCGGCGATCAGCAACTGTTCGGCCTGCTGGGCCGCGGCAAATCCCAGATTGCCTACGCGAAAGTCGCGTTGAACATCGTCAATATCAGCACTTCGGAAGTGGTGTACTCGACTCAGGGCGCAGGCGAATTCGAGCTTTCCAACCGTGAAGTCGTCGGCTTTGGCGGCACCGCCAGTTATGACTCGACACTCAACGGCAAGGTTCTGGACCTGGCCATGCGCGAAGCCGTCAACAACATGGTGCGTGCGCTCGACAGCGGTGCCTGGAAACCGACTGCCAACTGATATTTCAAAAGGGAATTTGTGGTGTTCATGAATCGTTTTAATGTTTCGTTGCGCAATGTCGCAATGCTTTTAGTCGCCGGCGCGTGCCTGACGGGCTGTGTCCAACAGCCGAAAACCTTGTACCAGTGGGGCAGTTATCAGCCTGAGGTGTACGAGTATTTCAAAGGCGAGTCCAAGGAAGCTCAGGTCGCCAAGCTCGAAGAAGACCTGCAGAAAATCCGCTCTACCAACGCAACGCCGCCACCGGGCTACCATGCTCAGTTGGGCATGCTATACGGCAGCATTGGCAAGGATGACCAGATGGTTCAGGAGTTGCGCACGGAAAAGGCACTGTTTCCCGAGTCGGCCACTTATATGGACTTCCTGCTCAAGAACGCCCACGCAGGAGTCGTCAAATGAACCTCGCTCATCTGAAAGTTGCTGTAAGCCTGTTTGCCGTTGCCCTGCTGTCGGGTTGCGTTACCCCGCCGACGGTGGACTACTCGGCCTTCAAGGAAAGCAAACCGCGTTCGATTCTGGTACTGCCGCCGGTCAACGAATCGCCTGACGTCAAGGCGACGTACAGCACCTTCTCGCAGGTGACCTACCCGCTGGCCGAGTCGGGCTACTACGTGTTGCCTGTGGCGCTGGTTGACGAGACATTTCGCAACAACGGCCTGACCAATGCCAACGATATTCAGGCAACATCGCCTGCCAAGCTACGCGAGATCTTCGGCGCCGATGCTGCGATGTACATCACGGTCAAGCAATACGGCACCAGTTACGTGGTCATCAGTAGCCAGACCGTCGTGACGGTCACGGCAAAGCTGGTTGATCTGCGCACCGGTACTGCGCTGTGGACGGGTACCGCGTCGGCGTCCAGTGAAGAGGGCGGCAACAACAGCGGTGGCGGTCTGGTGGGTATGCTGATTACAGCGGCGGTCAAGCAGATCATCAACAGTTCGACCGATGCCGGTCATCCCATCGCCGGGATAGCCAGCAACCGACTGCTCACTGCTGGTCGGCCGGCGGGCCTGCTTTATGGTCCACGTTCGCCGAAGTACGGTACTGACTGACCCTCACGCTGCTGATTTCCGGCAGGCACAAAAAAAGCGCAGCCCCGTAAGGGCTGCGCTTTTTTGTTGGCCACATGTATCAGGTCGTTTGCCGCACTACTGCTCTGAGCAGGTGAGTCGGCGGCGTTTCACAACTGATCTTGCGACCCAGCTTCTCTTCGATGGCGGGCAACTGGTAGGAGTCGTCTTCGCCGGCGAAGCTGATGGATACGCCATCGGCACCTGCGCGACCGGTACGGCCGATGCGGTGCACGTAGTCGTCCGGCACCTCAGGCAGGGTGAAGTTGATCACGTGGCTGATGCCATCAATGTGGATACCGCGACCGGCGACATCGGTGGCTACCAGTACGCGGATCTTGCCTTCGCGGAAGCCTTCAAGGGTCTTGATGCGCTTATGCTGCGGCACATCGCCCGACAGTTGCGCGGCATTGACACCGTCGCGTACCAAGCGCTCTTCGATGCGTCGCACCTCGTCCTTGCGGTTGGCAAAGACCATCACCCGTTCCCAACCGTTGTCGGTGACCAGGTTGTAGAGCAGCTTGTACTTGTCGGCACCGGCAACGGCATAGATATGCTGCTCGACGTTGTCACTGGCGACGTTCAACGATTCGATTTCGACGATGGAAGGGTCCGTCGTCCACTGTTTGGCGAGGTTCATCACGTCTTCTGTGAAAGTCGCGGAGAACAGCAGCGTCTGGCGTTCACCCTTGTGTGGGGTTTGGCGAATGATCTGACGCACCTGCGGGATGAAACCCATGTCGAGCATGCGGTCGGCTTCGTCCAGGACCATCACTTCGACCATGTCCAGATGCACTTCGCCGCGCTGGTTGAAGTCCAGCAGGCGGCCAGGCGTGGCCACCAGAATATCGCAGTGCCGTGCTTCAAGTTGTTTGAGCTGCTTGTCGAAATCCATGCCACCGACGAACGTCATGACGTTCAGGTTGGTGTATTTGGTCAGGTCGGCAGCGTCCTTGGCGATCTGCACCACCAGTTCGCGAGTGGGCGCAATGATCAGCGCTCGGGGCTCACCCATGTAGCGTTCGGCTGGCGGTGGCGTCTGGGTCAGTTGCTCGATGATCGAGATCAGGAACGCAGCGGTCTTGCCGGTACCGGTCTGGGCGCGACCGATCGCGTCCTTGCCTTTGAGCGTGAAGCCCAGTACGCCCGCCTGAATCGGTGTGCAGTACGGGAAACCAAGGTCCTGAATCGCGTGCATCAGTTCAGGCGCAAGGTTGAAATCGTGGAAGCGGGTCTTGCCTTCCTGCGGTTCGACGACGAAATCTTCGAGTTTCCATGCTGGCGCAGGCGGTTTTACCATGCGCTCACGACGCGGGCGCTCGGCCCTTGGCTTGTCGGTGCGCGGTGCTCTGGCTTTGGAGGGCTCGTTGACGGTGTCCGAAAGCTGAGTCTGGGCATGATCCGGTGTGTCGCCTGCGGCAGCGGGGGAGGCGGGAATAAAGGCTGTCGGACCAGGCGCGCGCTGCTCAGCCTCACTTTTACCGAACATCTTTTTAAGTGCTTTGAGCACGGTCATCTCATCAATTGGTTAAGGAATGTACGCCGAGCAGTGTAAAGCAAGAACCGTGCTCGGCGTAGTGCCATCCGTGGCGAGCTACAAAAGCGGTCAGTTGCAGGCGGGCCCAGGGCGCTTTAGCGCAGCTTGTCAGCCAGCCAGACGCCGATGTCATGGATTTCCTGCGGTAACACTTGGTGCCCCATTGGGTACTCTTGCCATTGAGCGGTTACACCCTGAGCTTTGAGTTGCTCGTACACCGTCCGGCCCATGGGGTTGTGCACCACTTCGTCGTGCTGGCCATGCAGGCAGTAGGCAGGGATGCGCTGTTGGCTGGCAGACAGCGTCATCTCATTGCTGAATGTCGGGGCATAAGTGGACAGCGCGAGTACACCGCCCAGCGGACCCTGCCAGCGTCTATAGCCTGCGTGTAACACCACCGCGCCGCCCTGGGAAAAGCCTGCCAGAAATATCCGTGACGGGTCGATGCCGCTGTCGCGTTGTTGCTCGATCAGGTCCAGCACCTTCTGTGCCGAGGCTTCCATCTGATCGTGATCAATGGCGCGGGCCTCGGAACTCATGGCCTTGATGTCGTACCAGCTTGGCATTTCATAGCCGCCATTGACCGTTACGGCGCGTGTCGGTGCCTGAGGCAGGACGAAACGTGTGGTCGTCAGCGACTCCTGCAGCATCTCGGCGACCGGAAGAAAATCATAGCGGTCGGCGCCCAACCCGTGCAGCCAGATAACGCAGGCATCCGCTATGCCTGAAGGTTGGATGATCAAAGGTTCGCTCATGTCTGCTCCATTTGTGTGCGCTGGCTCATTTAGAGCGCATTAATAGGGTGCGCGGTTAGATTAAAAATGAAAGAAGATGTCGCAAGATTACAAGTTTTTGTCTTGACCTGTCGCTAATTCGACATAGCCAGCATGCTGGTACGGGCTTTGCTACAGCAGGACTGGAGTCGAGGCGCTCTCATCGTTCGGTAACACTATAAGGCTAGTACTTATAGCGATCGAAAAGCAGCTCGGGAGTCCATGCGTCAGGATTCGCGGCAAGATTCAACCTGTACCGCTCTGGTCCGGGAAAATCATGGGGTTTCAGTCCACGGGGCCGATTCTGAATGATGAAGACGAATGACGGGATGATCCCGCAGACGATTCGTGATTCAGGCCCAGCGTTGCATGACCCAAAAATAAGCCAGCACGGGTCATTAGCGCCTCACAAAGGTGCGACGCGACTTAAACACCTACACAACAAAGAGCAAACTGGAGGTTTTTGAATGAAGATGTTGAAATCCACCCTGGCTGTCGTCACCGCCCTGGCCGCATTTGGTGTAACCGGGGCTGCCAACGCCGGTGCCACCCTTGACGCTATTCAGAAGAAAGGTTTTGTTCAGTGCGGCGTCAGCGATGGCCTGCCAGGGTTCTCCGTTCCGGACTCCACCGGCAAGATCACCGGTATTGACGCTGATGTCTGCCGCGCAGTAGCCGCCGCAGTATTCGGCGACGCCACCAAGGTCAAGTTCAGCCAGTTGAACGCCAAGGAGCGCTTCACTGCACTGCAATCCGGCGAGATCGACATCCTTTCGCGTAACACCACCTGGACCAGCTCCCGTGATGCGGGCATGGGCCTGGTGTTCACCGGCGTAACTTACTACGACGGTATCGGCTTCCTGGTAAACAACAAGCTGGGCGTCAAAAGCGCCAAGGAACTGGACGGTGCAACCATCTGCATCCAGGCCGGTACCACTACCGAGCTGAACGTCTCCGACTACTTCCGTTCGAACGGCCTGAAATACACCCCGATCACCTTCGACACCTCCGACGAAAGCGCCAAGTCGCTGGAAGGCGGTCGTTGCGACGTACTGACTTCCGACCAGTCGCAACTCTACGCACAGCGCAGCAAGCTGGCCAAGCCGGACGATTACATCGTTCTGCCTGAAGTGATCTCCAAGGAGCCGCTGGGTCCTGTCGTACGTAAAGGCGACGAAGACTGGTTCTCGATCGTTCGCTGGACCCTGTTCGCCATGCTCAACGCCGAGGAAGCCAAAATCACTTCCAAGAACGTTGAAGCTGAAGCCAAGTCGACCAAGAACCCTGACGTAGCCCGTATGCTGGGTGCCGACGGTACTTACGGCAAGGACCTCAAGCTGCCGAAAGACTGGGTCGTGCAGATCGTCAAGCAGGTCGGTAACTACGGCGAAGTGTTCGAACGCAACCTGGGCGAAGGTACCCCGCTGAAAATCAAGCGCGGCCAGAACGCTCTGTGGAATGCCGGCGGCATTCAGTACGCTCCACCTATTCGTTGATTGACCCGGCGCCCGACAGGCTTCCCAGCCTGTCGGGCGTTGTTCTGTTGGATTTTTCCTGGGGCATTTCATGGAAAAGCAAATCGTCGCACCCAAGCAAAAGCTCTCTCTGAGCGATCCGAAAGTGCGCGCGTGGTTATTTCAGATCATCACTGTCGTGGCGGTGATCGCGTTGGGCTGGTTCATCTTCGACAATACCCAGACCAACTTGCAACACCGTGGTATTACCTCGGGTTTCGGTTTTCTTGAGAACAGTGCCGGTTTCGGTATTGCTCAACACCTGATCGACTACAGCGAAGCGGACAGTTATGCCCGCGTATTCGTCATCGGCTTGCTGAATACCTTGCTGGTGTCGGTCATCGGTATTGTCCTGGCGACCTTGCTGGGCTTTGTCATTGGTGTCGCTCGCTTGTCTCCGAACTGGATGATCAGCAAGCTGGCAACTGTTTATGTCGAAGTCTTCCGCAACATTCCGCCACTGCTGCAGATCCTCTTCTGGTACACCGCCGTATTCCTCACGCTGCCTGGTCCGCGTCAGGCGCATGGTTATCTGGACATGTTCTTCGTCAGCAGCCGCGGGCTCAATATGCCCAGAGCGTTGCCGGCCGAAGGTGCATGGGCGTTCCTGATCAGCATCGTGGTTGCCGTGATTGCGATCGTGATGATGGTGCGCTGGGCCAACAAGCGCTTCGAAGCCACTGGTCAGCCGTTTCACAAGTTCTGGGTCGGTCTGGCGTTGTTGCTGGTGATCCCGGGCCTGAGCATGCTGGTCTTCGGCAGCCCGGTGCATTGGGAACTGCCGCAACTGAAGGGCTTCAACTTCACCGGTGGCTGGGTGCTGATCCCGGAACTGATCTCCCTGACCCTGGCACTGACCATCTACACGGCGGCGTTCATCGCTGAAATCGTGCGTTCGGGCATCAAGTCGGTCAGTCACGGTCAGACCGAAGCTGCCCGCTCGCTGGGGCTGCGCCCCGGGCCGACGCTGCGCAAGGTCATCATTCCGCAGGCGCTGCGAGTGATCATTCCACCGTTGACCAGTCAGTTCCTGAACCTGGCGAAGAACTCTTCGCTGGCAGCAGCCATCGGTTATCCGGAAATGGTTTCCCTGTTCGCCGGTACGGTGCTCAACCAGACCGGACAGGCCATTGAAGTCATTGCCATCACCATGAGTGTGTACCTGGCGATCAGTATCAGCATTTCCCTGCTGATGAACTGGTACAACAAGCGCATTGCGCTGATCGAGCGGTGAGGAAACGCGCATGACGACTCATACTTTCAAACCTGATATGCCACCACCGGGCAAAGTGTTCGGCCCGATGGCGTGGATGCGGCAGAACCTGTTCTCCAGCTGGATCAACACCCTGCTGACCCTGTTCTCGCTCTACCTGATCTATCTGGTCGTTCCGCCGATCATCAGTTGGGCTCTGCTGGACGCCAACTGGGTCGGCACGACCAAGGAAGACTGCACCAAGGCGGGCGCCTGCTGGGTGTTCATCGAGCAGCGCTTCGGCCAGTTCATGTACGGCTACTTCCCCAATGAGCTGCGCTGGCGGGTCGACCTGACCGCCGTCCTGGCGATTGTCGGTGCTGCGCCGCTGTTCATCTCGAAGTTTCAGCGCAAGGCTGTCTACGGTATTGCCTTTCTGGTGATTTACCCGATTGTCGCCTTCTACCTGCTGCACGGCGGTGCTTTTGGTCTGACCAACGTACCGACCAGCCAGTGGGGCGGCCTGATGCTGACCCTGGTGATTGCCACCGTGGGTATCGTCGGTGCCTTGCCGCTGGGTATTTTGCTGGCGCTCGGCCGTCGCTCCAACATGCCGGCTGTGCGTGTGGTGTGCGTCACGTTCATCGAGTTCTGGCGCGGCGTGCCGCTGATCACCGTGCTGTTCATGTCGTCGGTGATGCTGCCGCTGTTCATGCCCGAAGGGATGAACTTCGACAAACTGCTACGGGCGCTGATCGGCGTGATTCTGTTCCAGTCGGCGTACATCGCCGAAGTGGTACGCGGCGGCATGCAGGCCATCCCCAAGGGCCAGTACGAAGCATCCGCGGCCATGGGCCTGGGTTACTGGCGCAGCATGGGGCTGGTGATTTTGCCGCAGGCGTTGAAGATGGTCATTCCCGGCATCGTCAACACCTTCATTGCCTTGTTCAAAGACACCAGTCTGGTGATCATTATCGGCCTGTTCGACCTGCTCAACAGCGTCAAGCAAGCCACCGCCGACCCGGCATGGCTGGGTATGGCCACTGAAGGCTATGTCTTCGCGGCCCTGGTGTTCTGGATCTTCTGTTTCGGTATGTCCCGCTATTCCATGCATTTGGAACGTAAGCTGGACACAGGCCACAAGCGTTAGGAGTTTTGTGATGAGTGAAGTTATCAATAAGCCTCTGGGCGCTGAAGGCATGATCCGCATGGAGGGCGTCCACAAGTGGTACGGCCAGTTCCATGTACTCAAGGACATCAACCTGAACGTGCGTCAGGGCGAACGTATCGTGCTGTGCGGCCCATCGGGCTCGGGCAAATCGACCACCATTCGTTGCCTCAACCGTCTGGAAGAGCACCAGCAGGGTCGTATCATCGTTGATGGCACCGAACTGACTTCCGACTTGAAGCAGATCGAGACCATCCGCCGTGAAGTCGGCATGGTGTTTCAGCATTTCAACCTGTTCCCGCACCTGACCATTCTGCAGAACTGCACGCTGGCACCGATGTGGGTACGCAACATGCCGAAAAAGAAAGCCGAAGAAATCGCCATGCATTATCTGGAGCGTGTGCGTATTCCGGAGCAGGCCCACAAGTTTCCGGGTCAGCTTTCCGGTGGTCAGCAGCAGCGTGTAGCGATTGCCCGTGCCTTGTGCATGAAGCCGAAAATCATGCTGTTCGATGAGCCGACTTCGGCGCTTGACCCGGAAATGGTCAAGGAAGTGCTCGACACCATGGTTGGCCTGGCAGAAGAAGGCATGACCATGCTGTGCGTGACTCACGAGATGGGCTTTGCCCGCACCGTGGCGAACCGGGTGATCTTCATGGACAAAGGCGAAATCGTCGAACAGGCCGCGCCGAACGACTTCTTCGACAACCCGCAAAGCGATCGTACCAAGCTGTTCCTCAGTCAGATCATTCACTGAGTCAGTAGCTGCTCCACGGAAAACCGGGCCAAGCGCCCGGTTTTTTTTCGCCTGCATTTGCCATGCATCTTGTATGCAATTCTGGCTGAACCTTGTATTCGCGATGATTCTCCAACAGGATACCGCCCCCCTGAAAAGGGTCGACATACCTGATTACCGAGAAACCGATGACTGCCAAGGCTCAATCCAGCCCCCAACCGATTACCGATCAAGCCCATCCTGTTCTGAAGCGCCCCTGGCTATTGCTGCTGGGGCTGGTGCTGGTCGCCCTCAACCTGCGCCCCGCGTTATCCAGCGTTGCGCCGTTGCTTAACGAGGTGTCCGCAAGCCTTGGGATGTCGGCTGCCGAAGCGGGTTTGCTGACCACCTTGCCGGTTTTGTGTCTGGGCCTGTTCGCGCCATTGGCACCGATTCTTGCCCGGCGTTTTGGCAGTGAGCGGGTGGTTTTGGTGGTCCTCCTGACTCTGGCGTCGGGGTTGGCAGTACGCAGCCTGTTCGGCGAAGTCGGCCTGTTTACTGGCAGCCTGCTGGCGGGCGCGAGCATCGGGATCATCGGCGTATTGTTGCCCGGTATCGTCAAGCGCGATTTCCCGCACAAGGCCGGGGCGATGACCGGTGTCTACACCATGGCGCTGTGCCTGGGCGCTGCGATTGCAGCCGGTTCGACGGTGCCGCTGAGCCAGTACGTCGGCGACAGCTGGCAAATAGGTCTGGGTTTCTGGCTGGTCCCGGCTTTGATTGCGGCGCTGTTCTGGTTCCCACAGGCGCGTGAAATGCATGGTTCACACCGTGATGTCTATCGGGTGCGCGGCCTGCTGCGTGACCCGCTGGCGTGGCAGGTCACGCTGTACATGGGCCTGCAATCGTCGCTGTCGTACATTGTCTTCGGCTGGTTGCCGTCGATCCTCATCGGTCGCGGCCTGACGCCGACCCAGGCCGGTCTGCTGCTGTCCGGCTCGATCATCGCGCAAGTCATCAGCGCCCTGGCGGTGCCGTATCTGGCCACACGCGGCAAGGATCAGCGTCTGGCGATCATGCTGGTCATGTCGCTCACCCTGACCGGCCTGTTCGGTTGCCTGTACGCGCCACTCGGCGGGCTGTGGGGCTGGGCCATTCTGCTGGGGATCGGGCAGGGCGGCACGTTCAGTCTGGCGCTGGCCTTGATCGTCCTGCGCTCGCGTGACTCACATGTCGCCGCCAACCTGTCGAGCATGGCGCAAGGCTTTGGCTACACCATCGCCTCGACCGGGCCATTTGCCGTGGGCGTGGTTCACGACATGACCGGTAGCTGGAACGCGATTGGCTGGATCTTCGCAGTGCTGGGGCTGGGTGCCATCATCGCGGGCATGGGTGCCGGTCGGGCGCTGCAGGTGCAGGTGAACAGCGAGAAGGTATAAGGCCATCAATCTCTCGCCATTTTTCTCCGCGCCGCTTATCGTGCACGCATAATTCGCCAAGGGATTTGCATGCATGAGCTACGAAGAACAAAGCCAGGCCAACAGTGCTCTGATCACTCGCTTTTACGAAGCGTTCGCTCAACTCGATGCAGAGGCGATGAGCGCTTGTTACACCGAGGACGTGCTGTTCAGCGACCCGGCATTTGGTGAATTGCGTGGCGCTCAGGTCGGCGACATGTGGCGCATGCTGACTTCCCGGGCGAAAAATTTCTCGGTGGTCTTCGATCAGGTGCGTGCCGATGACCGCGCGGGCACTGCGCATTGGGTGGCGACCTATCTGTTCAGTCAGACCGGGCGCACGGTGGTCAACGATATTCAGGCCCGTTTCATGTTTCGTGATGGGAAGATCTGCGAGCATCACGATCACTTCGATATGTGGCGCTGGTCGCGTCAGGCACTGGGTTTGAAAGGCCTGCTGCTGGGCTGGACGCCTTTGGTACGCAATGCCGTCAGGGCTCAGGCGCTCAAGGGCCTGAAGACCTTTTCAGAGAATCGCCGTGCCTGAGGTTGCCAGCACCGCGAGTGCGCCGACTTCCGAACAGGCGGTCGGCAAACCCTGGTTTGTCTATCTGGTGCGCGCTGCCAACGGCTCGCTGTACTGTGGCATCAGTGATGATCCGCAGCGCCGATTCGCTATGCACAAGAGCGGCAAGGGCGCGCGCTTTTTCTCTTCCAGCCCGGCAATGGCGCTGGTCTACGTCGAACAGTGGCCCAGCAAGGGTGAGGCGTTGCGTCAGGAGCGGCTGATCAAGAAACTCAGAAAAAGCGCCAAAGAGGCACTGGCAGCCAGTTACGCCTGACCCCCGATCCATGAGCGTGATGTCGTGCCATCAGCTTGAGTCTGTGGGCGGGCAGGGTACTGCGGGTTAAGCTGTGTGCTTCCCGAGTGCGCAGAGGCTGAACATGTCCGAGTTGATTCTTCACCATTACCCCACGTCACTGTTTGCCGAAAAAGCCCGCCTGATGCTGGGTTTCAAAGGCCTCACATGGCGCTCGGTGACTATCCCGTCGATCATGCCCAAGCCCGACCTGACCGCGCTGACAGGCGGTTATCGCAGGACGCCCGTGTTGCAGGCTGGCGCAGATATCTACTGTGACACGGCATTGATGGCACGCCGCCTTGAGCAGGAAAAGGCTTCGCCAGCGTTTTATCCGCAAGGTCAGGAGTTTTCGGTTGCCGGTCTGGCCGCCTGGGCGGATTCGGTGCTGTTCCTGCATGCCGTGAGCCTGGTGTTTCAGCCTGAATCTATGGCTGTACGATTTGCCAAAGTGCCGCCAGACGCTGCCAAGGCGTTCATTGCTGACCGTTCCACGCTGTTCAACGGTGGTACGGCTTCACGCCCGCCTGTCGAGCAGGTCAAGCATCAATGGCCCACGCTGATGTCACGCCTGGAGTTGCAGTTGTCGCGCGGTGGTGATTTTCTGTTTGGCGTACCCTCGATTGCCGATTTTTCGGTTGCCCATACGCTGTGGTTTCTCAAGCAAACGCCAGTGACTGCGCCCTTTGTCGATGATTATCCGGGTGTCAGTGCCTGGCTTGATCGCGTTCTGGGGTTTGGGCATGGCACGTTCAGCGACCTGAGTTCGGCTGATGCCATTGAAGTCGCCAGAAATGCAACGCCTGCGCCACTGCCCGACGAAGTCTTTGTTGATCCGAATGGCTTCAAGGCGGGCGACGAGGTCGCTGTCTCGGCAGTCGACTATGGCGTCGAGGCGGTTGAGGGTGAACTGATCTTTACCGGGCGCGAAGAGTTGATCCTGCGCCGCGAAGATGAACGCGCTGGCGTCGTGCATGTGCACTTCCCGAGAATGGGATTCCGGGTCGAGAAGCGCTGAAGGTTACGAAGCTCTGTGTTGCATGCCGTAATCTCGATTATCGTGCGACGCTCTGCGTCGCATGCCGTTCTGGACGCTCTGCGTCCTCTCTTGAGTGTGCAATGCGGCACAGATCTGTGACGCGGAGCGTCACCCAAGGCATTCCCACGCTGGAGCGTGAGGAACGATAATCTCGACTATCGTGCGGAGCCACGCCGACATGCCGTAATCTCGATTATCGTGCGACGCTCTGCGTCGCATGCCGTTCTGGACGCTCTGCGTCCTCTCTTGAGTGTGCAATGCGGCACAGATCTGTGACGCGGAGCGTCACCCAAGGCATTCCCACGCTGGAGCGTGAGGAACGATAATCTCGACTATCGTGCGGAGCCACGCCGACATGCCGTAATCTCG
>NZ_JAWHOP010000007.1:106943-109673 GCF_032586995.1 Pseudomonas syringae group sp. J248-6
GATAATCTCGACTATCGTGCGGAGCCACGCCGACATGCCGTAATCTCGATTATCGTGCGACGCTCTGCGTCGCATGCGGTTCTGGACGCTCTGCGTCCTCTCTTGAGTGTGCAGTGCGGCAAAGATCTGGGACGCGGAGCTTTGGCACGTTATTCCAGGCTATTTCAATGCTGCCAATATCTGATCCGGGTCGAAACCCCGGATCAAGGTGCCGTTGACGTCGATCAGCGGTATGCCTCTGCCACCCAGTGCTTCGTAGGCCTTGCGGCCTTCTTCGGACTTCTCGATGTCGAACTCCTGATACGCAATTCCTTTGCTGTCGAGAAAGCGCCGCGTCTGTTTGCAGTAGCCACACCAGTCAGTGGCGTACATCACCACTTTCGCCTGGCTGTAGCTCTGCGCAACGCTTGCTGGCGGCGGGTTGACGAAGTTCTCGATCTTGCCCCAGTTCTGATAAACCACCACAACCAGCATGATCAGCGCGAACTTCTTGAGGGTGCGTATCAGCATGTCGGTTACCGTCGCTTCAACTGATCGGTCAGTTGGGTCGGCAGCCCCTTGATGATCAGGGTGCCTGCGCTTTCGTCATACTCGATCTTGTCGCCCAGAAGGTGAGCTTCGAAGCTGATCGACAGTCCTTCGGCGCGTCCCGTGAAACGGCGGAACTGGTTGAGGGTGCGCTTATCCGCCGGTATTTCCGGGGACAGGCCGTAATCCTTGTTGCGGATGTGATCGTAAAACGCGCGCGGACGATCTTCGTCGATCAGTTCGGACAGTTCTTCCAGGCCCATCGGCTCGCCCATCTTGCTCTGGCTGCTGGCGTAATCGACCAGGGTCTTGGTCTTATCGCGGGCTGACTCCTCCGGCAGGTCTTCACTTTCGACAAAGTCACTGAAGGCCTTGAGCAGGGTGCGTGTTTCACCAGGGCCATCAACGCCTTCCTGGCAGCCGATGAAGTCGCGAAAGTACTCGGAAACCTTCTTGCCGTTCTTGCCCTTGATGAACGAAATGTATTGCTTGGACTGTTTGTTGTTCTGCCATTCCGACAGGTTGATTCGCGCAGCAAGGTGCAACTGGCCCAGGTCCAGGTGGCGTGAAGGGGTGACGTCCAGCTCGGCATTCACTGCCACGCCTTCACTGTGGTGCAGCAGGGCGATGGCCAGGTAGTCGGTCATGCCTTGCTGATAATGGGCAAACAGCACGTGGCCACCGACGGAAAGATTGGATTCTTCCATCAGCTTCTGCAGATGCTCGACCGCCGTGCGCGAGAACGCGGTGAAGTCGTTGCCACCGTCCAGATACTCTTTCAGCCAGCCGCTGAACGGGTGTGCGCCGGATTCTGGATGGAACAGGCCCCATGCCTTGCCTTGTTTGGCGTTGTAGCTCTCGTTGAGGTCGGCCAGCATGTTCTCGATGGCCTGGGACTCAGCGAGTTCGGAGTCGCGTGCATGGAGAACAGCGGGCGTACCGTCGGGTTTTTTATCGATCAGGTGGACGATGCAATGACGGATCGGCATGGGCTTCTCGGCTGAAAAAGGTGAAGAGCGTGCAGCTCGTTGCAAGACGGCAAGTGTAACGCACGCGTGCGCCTGATGGCCCGGGGCAGGCTGGTTTTCGCCTGCAGCGAGTGTTTGCTGGGTGTTTTTTGTGCAATTAGCATTAAAACCTGACCAAAAGGATAGGTAGAGGCGGATATTTGTCCGGCTCTGTGCTAGTTTTGCGCGGTCTTGCGCACTTAGCGCGTCAAGCATGCAGTTAGCGCACACGTAGGTCGAACCATTGCCCGGTTTCAGTATCTACACTTTCGCGATTAATCGTGGCTGCTAGCGGGTGGCCAGGTTCATTGCCTGGCCACGGGCCGACGTTGCACTCTGCAATCCAAATGAATTTGATAGGGAAGGAACACCACCATGGCTCTTACTAAAGACCAATTGATCGCCGATATCGCTGAAGCTATCGACGCGCCAAAAACTACCGCGCGTAATGCTCTTGAGCAATTGGGCCAAATTGTTGCCGACCAATTGGAAAACGGCGTGGAAATCACTTTGCCAGGTATCGGCAAACTGAAAGTTGCAGAGCGTCCGGCTCGCACTGGCCGCAACCCTTCGACTGGCGCTGCCATCGAAATCGCTGCCAAGAAAGTTATCAAGTTCGTACCAGCCAAAGTGCTGACCGACTCGATCAACAAGTAAGCAACCGCTTGCTGTGAAAAAGCCGTGCACCGGTTAACCGGGCACGGCTTTTTTGTGGGCGTCTGATCACAGATCTGTGCCGCACGGCACACTCAAGAGAGGACGCAGAGCGTCCAGAACGGCATGCGACGCAGAGCGTCGCACGATAATCGAGATTAAGGCATGTCGGCGGAGCGTCGTACGGTAGTTGAGATTATCGTTCCTCACGCTCCAGTGTGGGAACGCCTTGCGTGACGCTCCGCGTCACAGATCTGCGCCGCACGGCACACTCAAGAGAGGACGCGGAGCGTCCAGAACGGCATGCGACGCAGAGCGTCGCACGATAATCGAGATTAAGGCATGTCGGCGGAGCGTCGTACGATAGTTGAGATTATCGTTCCTCACGCTCCAGCGTGGGAACGCCTTGCGTGACGCTCCGCGTCACAGATCTGTGCCGCACTGCATACTCAAGAGAGAACGCAGAGCGTCCAGAACGGCATGCGACGCAGAGCGTCGCACGATAATCGAGATTAAGGCATGTCGGCGGAGCGTCGTACGA